>NZ_JBHYRN010000016.1:0-155419 GCF_042749305.1 Nocardia sp. NPDC058705
GCGCACTCCCCGCCAACGCCCGAGCAGTCCCCTTCACCGCCGCTGCGATCTCCGCCCGCCCCCGCCCCAGCCCCGGCCCCCCCCACCCCCCCCCCCCACCCCACAAAACCCCCCCCCCCCCCCCCGCCCCGCCGGGGGGGGGGCGGGGAATTCCCCCCCCCCCCCCCCGACCCCGGCAGCCTGGCGCGTACTGAGCGGGACATCCCCACTCGGCACTGGTCGCCGACCACATAGACGCGAACGACTCAGCGCCGAGCTGTCGATCCGAACACTTCGGCGAGCGACCGCCGGCCCAGCGACCCGAGGCGGTTCGGCGACCGGACTGCTCCGTGACCGACCTCCGAACCAGCCGCGAGTCTCAGCGGCCGAGTTCCTCGCGCAATACCGCCACGACGCCGTCGAGCGGGACGGACCGCTGCACGCCGGTCGCCATCTCCTTGACCCCGATCGTGTTCTCGGCGAGATCGCGATCGCCGAGTACCAGGGTGTATTTCGCCCCCGACCGGTCGGCGCCCTTCATCGCGCCCTTCATCCCACGGTCGCCGTAGGCCAGGTCGACGCTGATGTCGGCGGCGCGCAGTTCACCGGCCAGCGCGACCATTTTCGCCTTGGCCTCGGCGCCGAGCGCCACGCCGTACACCTGGCAACGCGCCGGATCGGCCGCCGACTTGCCCTCGGCCGCCAGCGCCAGCACGGTCCGGTCGACACCGATGCCGAACCCGATGCCCGACAGCGGCTGTCCGCCGAGCTCGGCCATCAGCCCGTCGTAGCGCCCACCGCCGCCGATACCCGACTGCGCGCCGAGCTGGTCGTGCACGAATTCGAACGTGGTCTTAGTGTAGTAGTCCAGGCCGCGCACCATGCGCGGGTTCACCACGTACGGCACGCCGAGCGCGTCGAGGTGGGCGAGCACCTGCTCGAAGTGGGCTTTCGCCGACTCCGAGAGGTGGTCGATCATCAGCGGCGCGTTCGCGGTCAGCTCGCGCACTTCGGGACGCTTGTCGTCGAGCACGCGCAGCGGGTTGAGCTCGGCGCGGCGCTGGGTTTCCTCGTCCAGCGGCAGCCCACGCAGGAACTCCTGGAGCAATTCGCGGTACTGCGGGCGGCACGTCTCGTCACCGAGCGAGGTGATCTCGAGGCGGAATCCGTCCAGGCCGAGCGAACGGAACCCGGCGTCGGCGATCGCGATGACCTCGGCGTCCAGGGCCGGGTCGTCGATGCCGATCGCCTCGATGCCGACCTGCTGCAGCTGCCGGTAGCGACCGGCCTGCGGGCGCTCGTAGCGGAAGAACGGACCGGCGTAGACGAGCTTCACCGGCAACTGACCGCTCTTGTCCAGACCGTGCTGGATCACCGCGCGCATCACGCCCGCGGTGCCTTCGGGGCGCAGGGTGAAGCTCTCGCCGTTGCGGTCGGCGAAGGTCCACATCTCCTTGCTGACCACGTCGGTCGACTCGCCGACACCCCGTGCGAACAGGGCGGTCTGTTCGAATACCGGCAGCTCGACATGCCCGTACCCGGCGAGTCGGGCGGCGTGGATCAGCCCGTCGCGCACGGCGACGAACTCGGCCGAACCGGGTGGCAGGTAGTCGGGGACACCCTTCGGGGCGGTGAAGCTGCTGGTCTTGGTCACGATGGTCCAGTTTTCCCCACGGGCGCCCTCCGCGTCCAACCGGTTACCCTCTAGACGAACCTGACGACACGGGAGGAACGCGGTAGTGCCGAGTAACGAACAGCGACGGGCGGCGGCCAAGCGCAAGCTGGAGCGCCAGCTGGCACGACGGGCCGAGCAGGAGAAGAAGCGCAAGCGCTTGACGATCGCGGGCTCGGTACTGGGTGTGATAGTCGTCGCGGCCGCCGCGACCGGCGTGTATTTCCTCACCAAGGGCGAGGACGAGTCCTCGGCGAACGCCGAGACGTCCTCGGCCGTGCCGACGACCCAGTTCGTCAACACCCCCCTCGACATCCCCGGCCCGCCGCCCCCCGCGGCCAAGCCCGCGACGGTCGACTGCAGCTACCCCGCAGGCCAGGAGCCGCCCGCGAAACCCGTCACGGCGCCCGCGACGACCTCGGTCGCCACCGGTACCCCCGAGACGAAGGTGGCGATCGACTCCACCCAGGGCCCGATCGGCTTGTCGCTCAACAGCGCCCAGGCCCCCTGCACGGTCAACTCCTTCGTGAGCCTGGCCCAGCAGGGCTACTTCGACAAGACCAGCTGCCACCGCATCGTGGCCACCCCCGGCTTCGGCATCCTGCAGTGCGGCGACCCGACGGCCACCGGCAAGGGCGGCCCCGGCTACAGCTTCGACAACGAGTACCCGACCGACCTGTTCGCGCCCGACGATCCGGCGTTGCAGTCGCAGCCGGTGAACTACAAGCGCGGCGTGATCGCCATGGCCAACGCGGGCACCTCACCGGAAGGCAAGGGCACCAACGGAAGCCAGTTCTTCCTGGTCTTCGGTGACACCCAGCTGCCGCCGAACTACACCATCTTCGGCACGATCGACGAGGCCGGCCTCGCCACCCTGGACAAGGTCGCGGGTGGCGGCGTCAAGGGCGGCGCGGAAGACGGCGGCCCGGCCATCCCGATTTCGTTCAACACTGTCAAGGTGGGCTGACACCGCCTTTTCAGCGTGGAAAAACGGACCGGACACCCTCGCGTGTCCGGTCCGTTTCCGGTTTTCGGGCCCCGACGTGCGAAGAAGATCATCAGAGGCTAGGCAACCCTACGATTCGTCCGGCCGACAACCCGCTCACCGGCGATTTCTTTCCCGCCGACCCGCCCCACCTGTCATCGCACCGTATCCTTCGCGCGGTAGGCTCAGATGTCCACTTCCACAGCAGCATCGGGGAGCAGTCATGGCGGAACTCGACGACATCGGCAGCGAAACGGCGTCCATGATGCGCACAATGCTGCAGATGGCCACCCTGGTCGCCCTCAAGTCGCGCGAACACGGCCAGAAAGAGGCCGAATCCCGCGCGAAGGCGATCGAGGCCAAGATGAAGGAAGCGCGCGAACTGCAGATCCGTGAGGCGCGCGATCTCAAGGCCAAGGATCCGCGCAACATCGAACTGGTGCAGATGATGTCGATGGGTGCGGCGAAAACCCCGCAGCGCGGGCTCACGCTGGAGAAAGACCCGTCCTCCCCGTTCTCCACGAGCGCTGCCGTCGCCTCGACGACGACGGGTGTCAACGCACCGCAGGTGGGTTACGACTCCGCCGAGCGCCGTTCCGCCATCGCAGCGCATCTGCAACGCGCCGGCGTGGCACCGGAATTGGCCGAGGTCCGGATGCTTGTCGAGATGGGCCAGGGCATCTCGCCCGACGAAGCCATTCGCCGGGCGAACGCGGGCACACGTCGCGCCAGTACCGGCCTGGAGCGCGGCATCGAAGCCCGCGGCCTCAATCCGCGCGGCCTGGACCGCGGCCGCTGACCGCGGTGTCGACCGCTCACCCGAAGGGATGATCGGCCGACACCGTAGCGACCCTACAAATCGCGCGTTTCCACGGTCTTCTGCCACGGATCTTCCGGGTCGTCGAGCATGTGCCGATCGTTCCCGGTCGGCACGTCGACCTTCAACGACTCGAGCATCGGCTTGTGGCCGTTGCGCACACTGCAGTATTTGAACGGCCCTTTCGGGTCGAACAGGGCAGCCATGTGCTTGTCGGCGTGATCGAGGAACCACACGCTGATGCCTGGACCGCCCTCGAGGCGGAAATGCTCCCAGGTCTGCCACACCGCATCGAGCCTGATCATGGCCTCGGGATGACGCCACCACTCCGGGCACCAGACGGTGTCGCTGATATCGGTGACCTGTCGGCTGTACACCCGGCTCAAATACTTTGCGACGAAATCGAATACGTCTGTGTACCCGTTCGCTACCTGGCTTGCGACGCGCATTTCTTCAGTCACAGCGGCTTGACCTCCTCGATTTCACCGATGTCGTCCGGCGGCGGAATGGATTTCGACAGAGTCGTCGAAGGCGACGTGATCAAATCGTCGATGCGAGTCTTGCGGGTGGGGTCGTTGTCGTCGATCGAGCGCTTGACCGCGTCCGCGTACTCGGATTCCCACCACGGCACCGTACGCACCAGCACCGCAGGCTGCCCGGAGGTGAACACCACGGCCCGGCCACGGGGCAGTGTCGCCAGGCCCTGGGCGGTGAAGGTCACCGAGGAACTGAGCGAACGCGAGTAGCTCTTGCTGTTGCCCGACTGCGACATCGACGCCGAGATGGAGTCGTACTCGCCGATCGCCTCGGACCGGTCACGCAGGAACGCCATGTCATCGACACCGCTGCCGAGCACCTTGATATTGGCGGCCGACCAGAGCGCGCTCATCCCGGCGTCGCCCCAGCAGCGCGCGCCCTGCGCCCACGACTGCAGCACCGTCATCACGACGATGCCACGCGAACCGAAGTGGCTGTACTGCTTGGGCAGATCCTTCCACCGGACCACGTTGGCGGCCTCGTCGAGGACCGCGAGCAGCGGGATCGGCAAGCGGCCGCCCGAGGACTGCGACGCTTTGCGCATCGCCACATCGATGACGGCCTCGGTCAGCGCACTGACCAGGGGGGCCGCCGAACCTCGGCCTTCGAGCGACAAGCAGTAGAGCGTGCCGTTGCGTTCGAGGAATTCGAGCTCGTCGAACTGGAGCCGTTCGCTGCTGCCACGGGTGATCCATGGGTGCACATTCGACAACTGTAGGCACCGGATCATCTTCTTCGCGGTGCCGAAAATGCCGCTCTTGGTTCGCCCTTCGGCGTTGTACTGCATCGCCAGACCAGCGGCGGTGAAGTCGTGGCCCGACTGACGCAGGTGCTCGATCGGCTCGCTGTTCTGCGAGTCGGTCACCCATTCCCACACCTGGGTGATCGGTTTGCCCGCGATGGCGGCGGCCAGGAAGAGACCGGCGAGGAGGTCTTCGGCCTCGGGGTCGAAGAAGCTGTCGCCGTTGTCGGCGCCGCCGGATTCGCTGTCGGCGAAGTGACCGGCCAACCGAGCCGCCCGCATCTCGCAGCCTTCCCTGCGGAAGTCGACCCATGCCAGCGGATCCCAGAACCACGTGGGTCGTTCACCGGCGACGCCCTGCGGGTCGAACACGAAAGTCGCACTGCCCTTGGCTTCTCGGACATTGCGCGTCGCGTCGACGACGTCACGCTTGTTCGAGGTGGTCAGCACCGGCCCGATCGCGGACAGGATCGCCGGGATCACCCTCGAGGTCGACTTGCCCTGACGAGGCCCCCAGATGTCGAGGTGCAGGTCCTCATAGGAGCCGTAGAGCGGCGTGCCGTCGGCGACTGCAACGCCGATCGGCACTCCGGGAGCGTCGCCCGTGCCGAGCCGCACACCGAGATCCTTCGCCTTCTCCCGCACCCCGGCCTCGGTGATCGACGCGATCGCACTGCCACTACCCATGTAGTCGGCCTTGTCGTCCACCGCCAACCGCCCCGCACCCGCGCGCTTGCGCAACTGCTTACGGATCACCACATACGCGATGGCCGCAGCGATCACCAACAGCACGATCACCGTCGACGCCCGCGGCCACTGCAATTTGCCACGCGCCAGATCGGCGACCACCGCGATCGGGTTGGCCGGAATGTTCTGCGGCACCACCGCCAGCGCGTTGCCCAGGTGCAGGGCGACGGCGAGGGTGATCAGCGCCGCGAAGCCGAACACGATCATGATCAGTGTCGTGTCGGGTCCGACCGCGGCCGGATCCGTCACCTTCTTCTTCGCCACGGGTGCCTCCTTGTGTGGACGTGGTGGTCAGCGGAACGCGTCGAGACGCCAGCCTTGCGGCGTCTGCACCACGGTCGCGATGACCGTGCTCGGCGGTAGTGCTTCGGTGCGTCCGTTGGGGTAGACGACCGTTTGTTCGATGCCGATCTTGTATTGCGCGACAGTGGGATCCGCGCTGGGTGGCGCGGGTTCACCGGAGGCGAACGTGAAGGCTTCGACGTGCGCGTCGGCCTTCGCCCAGTCCGCCCACTGCAGCGACGGTTTCGGTGTGTCGGTGACCCCGATGGAACTGTCGAGCATACGTATCATGCTGGGCCCCAGCCATTTCCGCGCGCGCTGGACCGAAGATCCCGGTTGTTCGGTCGCCGGGTTCCAGGTGTAGACCTCACGCAGGGCCACCACCGCCACCCCGTCGGGTGTGGTCGGGTCGACGGCGGCTTCGATCAGCCGGGTGGTGGAAGTGGTTTCGGGGCGGGTCGGTTCGGCGTCACCACCGCAGGCGGGGACCGAGAGCAGGACTGCCACGAGCATCACCGCCGGGGTTGTGCGGATTCGTGTTCTCTCCCACCAGGTTATCGCTGGTCGTGCGCTCACAACACCCTCCTCGCCCGTGCGTCGCCGGGCACCGCCACCTCGGCGACGCCCCCGCCACCGCGGTTGCTCGTCGGTGGAACCGCCTGGATCATCTGGCCGTTGCCGGTGTAGATCCCCACCTCGGTGGGCCCGCGCCTGCCGAATTCACTGAACACCAGATCACCCGCCACTGCCTTGGCGATCGGGACTTCCACCCCGGCTTCCCACTGCTGTTCGGCGGTGCGCGGCAACGTCACCGCGCCCGACGACGCGGCGAACAGCGCCGCCGCGGTCAATCCCGGACCGTCGAAGCCACCGTTGCTCGGTCCCTGCGCGCCACCGCCACCCCACACGTACGGGGTGCCGAGCCAGTCGTGGGCGGCCTCGACGATCTGGTCACCGTCGCTGCCCTCCCCCGGCGTGAACCGTCCCTGCGCGCCCGGCGCACGGTACTGCGGTTCCATCGACAAGATGTTGGTGACGTAGGGCCGGGTCTCGGAGAAGTGCGCCGCGTACTGATTCGGCATGCCCCCCGAGGTCAGCACCGCGCCTTCACCGGCGTTGTAGCCGGCCAGGGTGAGCGCGGTCAGATCGCCCGAAACGCGGCCCGCCGCCATCCACCCCGCGATCTTGTGGGCGATCGAGCACATGTAGCGGGCTTGGCCGATGATCGCGTCGCCGTCGTCCCACACGCTGGCTGTCCCGTTGCCGTCGGCATCGATGACGTAGGGCTGACCGTCCTCGGGATTGATGCCTGCCGCCGTACCCGGCAGGAACTGGGCAAGGCCCTGGGCGCCCGCGGGCGAGGTGAGTCCGCGCCGGAATCCCGACTCCTGCTTGGCCTGTGCGGCCAGCAGCGACGACGAGATCTCCGGGCAGACCGTCCCCGCGCGGCGGTACCAGATCTCGAGTTCGGCGGGCACCTTCCCGTCGGCCAATGCCCCACCGGCGCTACCGAATCCGCGCACACAGTTGGGGTCGCTCGAAAACGCCCGTGCGCCACCGACATCGGGGGTCGGCGCGCCGTCGAGCCACGGCATCGGGTCGATCTGGCGGCCACCGGTGAAGCGACCACCGGGCACGATCTCGAAATGCAGGTGCGGGCCGCTGGATTCGCCCGCCGAACCGACCATCCCGATCGGCTGGCCCGCGGTCACCGTCTGACCGGTGCGCACCTTCACCCCCGCGTCCCACATGTGGCCGTAGACCGCGGAGTAGGCGCGACCGTTGGTGTCGACGGAATCGACGACGATCCAGTTGCCGAAACCCGAGGCGGGACCGGCGGCGACGACCCGGCCGTCGGACACCGAGTAGATCGTGGTCCCGTCGGTGGCAGCCATGTCGATGCCCTTGTGATCGCCGCCGCGCGAACCGAAGACGTCGGAGATGGTGAAGGTTCCGGTTTCCAGGGGCAGCGTGCGCCGTAGCGGGCCGACACCCGCCGCCAGCACCGGTGTCGCGGTCACCGACGGATTCACCGACGGCACAGCCGAACTCGTCGCCCCCGCGCGATTGTCACCGCCGAGTGCCGGCAGCGTCGGCACCGCCGACCCGTCCAGGATATCGCCGGTTTCGCAGGTCTCGTCCGAGGACGGCAGCACGATCACCAGCACCAGTGCCACCAACCCGATGACCGAGCCGATCACCGTCATCATGATCGTGCGGACGTTCACCGGCCGCCTCCCCGCGTTCCGCGCCGGGCGCCGATTCGCGCAACGTCCGCCGCGGCGGAGTTCATGTGCGGCGCCGCGACTCGTTGAGCGTGTCGGCGAGCGTGCGGTTCATCTCCGCGGCGGCGGCCAGCTGTTGTTGCAGCAGCGCCACTTTGCGGCGTAACGCGGTGGCGTCGAGCCGGTCCAGGCTCGGGTCCTGGGTCGCGCGGACCCAGTTGCGCACCGAATTGGCGTGCACGCCGATCTGTTCGGCGACCATCCGGCACGCCTCGGATTCGCTGCGTAACTTGTCGGTCAGCGCCACCACCTGGGCGACGGCGGCGTTGCGGACCTCCGGCGAGACCCGGCGGTAGGACCGGTGCGGCATCATTACCCTACTCACTCCCGTTCGAATAGTCCGGCGTGCCACGTGGGTTGTCGCCGAACTCGCTGAAGCGTTGGTTCGTGTCGTGGATTCCGCTTTCTCGTTCCGACACCGTGAACTCCATGTGGAAAGGAATACCTGGCCGACGATCCTCGCCGACCTTCAACAGGAACTTGCCGGTGCCGGGAGGTGAGGGCCGCTGCTGGCCGGGCTTGAGCGCCTCACCTGTCAGTGCTTGCGGCGCCGACCAACTGGTCACCATCTCCTGTTCGGCGGAGGTGAACGGCACCGTGGAGTCGAGCCTGCTGATCTCCTCGGCTGGCAGTGCGCCGAAGATCTTGGCGCGCGCGCGTTCCAGGAAGCCGATGGCCTTGGCGATCGCGGCGTCCGAGCCGAGCGCCTGCAGGTCCTTGATGGTGTGGCTGATCATGATCAGGGCGGTGGCCAGGCCACGCTGCAGTCGGGTCAGTTCGTCGACCCGGTCGACCATGAAGTCGCCGAGGCCGAGCACCTGCCACAGCTCGTCCATCACGACCTGGAAGTAGCGCTGCGGGCCGAGGTCGGCGTCGGCCAGGACGTGCGCGGCCTCGACGGAGGCGAAACCGTCGGCCCAGCAGGCCAGCATGACCGCGGCCTTGAGTTTCTTGTCGCCGCTGGGGATGTGCGAGACGTCGATGCACACCGCGACGGCGCCGGTGTCGATGGGAACGCTGGTCTGGCCGTTGAAGATCGCGCCGAACGGGCCCTGGGTGAGCGCGCGCAGTGAGCGGCGCAGGCCCTTGATGGCGTTCTGGTATTCGTCGGTGTTGTCGGCGCCCGCGTCGAGCATCATCTCGGCACCGCCGCTGACGATCACCTCGAGCAGGTTCTCCATGATCGGCGGTTTGTCGGGGGTGAAGCCGCCGGGCTGGTAGAGGATGCGCAGCGCGGTGGCGATCAGTGTTTCCTCGAAGTCGGCCACGCGCGCGCCGCGGACCAGTTCCACCAAGCCCGCGATCAACGTCACCTGCCGGGCACGCAGGTCCTGCAGCACCTGACGTTGCAGTGCGGGTTTGTCCTCCAGGCGCGGCACCACCGAGCCGAGCACGCCCGCTGCGAGGGGATTGAGCTTGCCGTGCCCGTAGCCGAGGTCGATCACCTGGCCGCCGACGAGTTCGACCATCTTGCGGTAGTCGGGTTTCACGTCGGCCAGGATCAGCGGGGTGATGCCCTGGGCGATGCCGCCGAGCACGATCCGGCGCACCAGCGAGGACTTACCGAAACCGTTGAGACCCAACACGAAAAGGCTGGGCGCGGTGATGAAGCTGCCGCGCATGAACCAGTTCATCGGATCGAAGCAGACCGGGGCGCCGGTGTGCAGATGCGAGCCGAGCGGGGTGCCGATCAGCGGCGCACCGGCACCGACCGACCACGGCCACAGTCCCGCGACCTGGGCGGTGGTGGCCCGGTACTCGACCGGGCGGCCGACCACGTTCATCTTGCCCCCGCCCGCGCCCGAGTAACCGCGATCGGTCAGTTCGGCGGTGGTGCGGTCGAATCCGTCCTTGACGACGGCCTCGGTGCGCGCCTGGGCGTTGTTGCGGCGCAGGTCGTCGGTGTGGATACGGAACGTCGCCCAGGCCGCGCGCAGACCCGACTGCTCGCGGGCGATCATCTCGTAGCGGGCGCGGGTGGCGTCGTCCAGAAGTTTGGGACCCTGCGAACGTCGTTCCGGCTTGGTCGATTTCGCGGACCGCCCCGAACCCATCGCCCGATCGGCGGCATCGTCGGACCGGACCGCACGCACCGCCTTCGCGGGTCGCGGCTTCTTCTTTTTCGTCAGCTTCGGTTCGGCCTGCTTCGGCCGCCGACGCGGATCTCCCTGGGGGCGTTCGTGTTCCAGACGTGGCCCATGATCTTCGTCGCGTAGCCCGCGGTCGGCGCGAGCCCTCGCGGCCCGCTCGGCATCGGGACGCGGCCGTCGAGTGCGCCGCTCCCCCACGTCTTCGCGGCTACCCGCTCGCGAGCGCCCCGATTCCGGACCCCGGCCACGGATTTCGTCAGCGCGTGGCCGGTCAGGGCCGGTGTCGGGTAGCCCGCGGGCGCCTTCTTCAGCTGACCACCGCCGGTCTTCCTCGGCCGAGCGGCGCGTGTCCTCCGCACGCGGCCGACGCGTCTCGCCCTCTCGTCTGCGCGGATCCTCACCGCGGGGTCGCGTCGGCCGACCTCGGTCCGAACCCGGTTCCTCACGCGACCGACGCTCGCCCTGCGGACGTTCCTCGGACGTGCGTGAGCCCCGCGCCGCGCGTTCGCGCTCGTCGCGTTCGGTGCGCTCGTCGAGGCCGAGCACGTCATCGCTCACGCGCGGCGCGCTCCCCGCGGGCCGTGGCTCGCGTTCGCCGCGGATGCGCGGCGGCCGGTGGACCGGGCGCAACGCGACGTCGTCGCGGTCGCGCACCGGGGGTTCGTAGTCGCGTCCCATGATCGCCTCACCCCGCCAATGCCTTCGGAATGGTTGCGTGTTCGGGCAGGATCACGCCGCAACCGAGAGATGCCGCGAACGCCGCGGACTGGTAGCGGTAACAGCGCCGGATCTTGAGCCGGGCTTGGGTGGACAGGTCTCGGGTGATGGCTTCGATGCGTGGCAGGTCGCCGCGCAGCGGTTCGGTGATGGTGACCAGTGCGCCGAAGCGGGTCACGCCGTGTCCGCGGGCCTGTTCCTCACGGGCCTGCTGGGTGGCGCCGACGCGCAGCGTCGCCGCCGCCGAGACCACACCGCGTTCGCTCTGCTGCGCTACGAGGGCGTTCTTGAAGTCGTCGTCGACGATCTCGGCGGCGTCGGCGGCCGAGTGCGGCCGGTAGACGATCGCGATGCGCTTGCGTGGCACTTCGGGATTGGGTGCGAGCAGTCGCTGCAGCACCCGCTCGTCCACCGCGCCCTCGGGCGCTGCGTCCATCTCCCAGGTCACCGAGCGGCCGCCGTCGTGGATCAGGTGATCCCACTTCTCGTCGTAGGACACCGGACCCGCGTCGTCCCAGCCGAGGCCGTGCCCACCGGGGTCGGCCGCGGCCACCTCGAGATCGGCCTGCGAGGCCGGGTCGTAGCTGCGGCGGATGAAGGAGATGACCTCCTCGGCCGACATCGGCTGTGCGCGCACGCCCGCCTCGGCCAGCGCCGCGCAGATACCGGGCAGCCTGCGCCCGATCTCGACTGCTTCCTCGGCCGGGTTCTTGCGCCGCTCGGCGGTGGTGGCCTTGAACGTGATCGCCACGCGCGGCAGCAATTGCACACGCTCCTGCGGCAATTCGGTCGCCAGCTCGTACATCACCTGCTGGGCCAGGTCGGGGGCTTCGGGGCGGGTGATCGTGGAAACCTCGTTGAGCAACCGGTTTCCGGTCTCTGGCACCGTGTCGATCACCGGCACCACCGCGACGATGTCACTGGTCTGGCCGACCGAGGCGAGGAACGTGCCCCAGGCCGCGACCCAGCGGTCGATCACCGGCTGGTCGACGGCCTCGTGTCCCTGTGGCCAGGCCCGCAACACCACCGTGTACTGCGCGAACGCGGGCAGATGGATCATCCCGAAGTGGTAGCCACCGGCGTCGATGCCCTCATAGAGCTTCGACGGGGCGAGCAGCCCCGGCAATTTCGTGACACCGCCGGGAATCCGGGAGAACCGGCCACCGCGGTACACGTGCTCGCCGTTGTTGCGCGAGCGCCTCCAGTTGAACATCATCAGTCCCGTCTCATAGCCCGAACGGCCCCCCGTCCGCCACACCAGGGGCACCATCACCAGCGCGCCGAGCCCGCCGACGATGAAACCCCATTTGAATCCACCGACCATCGCACAGATCAGTGCCGTGATCACCACGACGAAACCGATCACGGTCTCTTCCCAGCGCAGGCCGAAAAGGCCCGCGCTGCGCGGTTTCTGCCACAGTCCGTACGAGCGGCGTTCGTAGGTGTCGGTCGCCGAGGTCGTCATCGCGGAATCGTGCTCCTGCCGAGGTCGGGTGAACGATTCGCCCAGCGGTCACCGGCGACGTCGCCCATTGATTGGTCCGCGCGCGCGGTGGTGTTGGCCGCCTGTCGCGCGGCCGCCACATTGCGTGCCCCCGCGGGCACCGAGCCCGAGCTGGTCGTCGTCGGCGGTGGTGCCGACCCACCGCCACGCGGAGGTGGCGTCGGCCGCGCCGCGCCCCCACCACCGCCGCCGTTACCGCCGGGCCCCGGTGGTCGCTGGCCCGCGCCGCCACTACCGAAGTAGCCTGCCGCGCCGGGCGCCGCCGGAGCCCGGGTGGCCACGGCCTTGGTACCGATCGCGCCGAGCGCCATCGCGCCGACGGCCGCACCACCGGCCATCATCAGACCCGAACCGCCGGTGCCGACCGTGGCGACCGCGGGCGCGACCAGCCGCATCAGCGCAGGCAGCACGAACGCCACGCTGCACAGCAGCACCAGCGCGACCAGCATCCGCTGCGCTTCCTCCCCACTGGGCAATCCGCTCGACGTGGTGGTCTCGTCGACATGGCCCGCGGTGGTGAACGCGATCATGTACACGATCGCGGCCACCGGTTTGAACAGCATGAACGCGATGATCCAGCCGACCAGTTTCTGATACGACTGCTTGCCCGTCCCGGTCGCCGAGGCCGCGGCGGCCAGTGGCAGCACGCCCGCGGCGACCACCAGCAGACCCTGTCGCACGATGGCCAGCACGATCTGCGCGAGCGCGCCGAGCAGACCGACGATGGCGATGATCAACACCAGACCCGGCGAAAAGGCCTGCAGTTTCGAGGTTTTCACCATCAGCTCGGCCATGTTCTTGGCATTGCCGCCGGTGGCGTCGGTGATGATCCACTCGGAGAACTTGTCCGAGGCTCGTGTGCCCGCGACGATCACCGCCCCCAGCATCCACGAACTGAACACCACCCTGGCGAACAGCCGGAACGATTCGGCGGCCTCGCTCACGGCCGCCCCGCGTCTGGCCTCGGCCAATCGGCCGCCGGTGATGATCACCGAGGCGATCAACAGCAATATCTGAATTTGATAGGTGTAGTCGTTGATCTTGGTGAACAGTGCCCCCGAGTCGCTCACCGCCTCGTTGGGCACCTTCATCCAGAAGGTCAACGCCAGGATCAGCGCCTCACCGAGACCCTTCATCAGCGAGTCGACCACCTTGCCGAAGGTCGAATCCCAGGCCTTGTCCTTGATCGCACTGGCCGCCTGGTCGGGATGGGAGCCGGCGTTGCCCGCCTTGCAGACCGCCGACGCCGCGTCACCGAGCGAGACGCCGGGGATCGCGACGCTGTCGAGGGTGTCGTGCAGTTCGTTGCACGCCTCGTCGAAGCCGTAGGTCTGGCCCATCGCCACCGTCGGTGTCGCGAGCATGACGGTGAAGATCACCGCGAAGATGGTGACGATCCGCCTCAGCATTGTTGGCACCCCTCGATGGTCGGCGCGGAATCGATCCGGGCTGTGCTTGTCCTCGATCGTCACCATGTCGTCCACCCCGCCAGCGATTCCACGTACTCGGTTTGGGCATTTGCGCTCGTCGACGGCTTGAGCCGCCAGTCCCCGGCGTCCCACACCAGGATCAGCCGCATGGCCGCGTATAACTGCTTGCCGTCGATCACCGGGCCGCGCGAGGCCAGTCGCACGATCGCCAGGTCCTCGGCGAAGTCGTCGATCTTGAACGCATCGGAGGCCACGAAGAATTTGGTCACCCGCTCCGGCTGCTGTTTCGGCAGCCTGTCCCCCGACAGCGCGGAGTCGTAAGCGGCCAACTGTGCTGTGCTGACCCGCAATTGCGTCACGTACAGGTCGCGGTCGGCCGGGCGGGCGTTGAGCCGGTAGGTGATCTGCGCGGCGGCCAGCGCGGCGCCCTGCGGGGTGCGCGCGTAGCCGACGGCGAGTCCGTCCTCGATCCGCGAGGGCCCGTCGGAAGTGGAGAACGGCACCGACGCACCGTAGACACGCTGCCAGCCGTGCGGTTTCGTGGTGCCCTCCGGCGCGGCGGTCAGCCAATCCGGGTCCGCGGGGGTACGTTGCGTACCCGGTTCCTGCGCCAGCGGCTGGCCCGCCGGGTTGTTCGGAATGTCGACCCGTCTGCCCAGCAGGTCGACATCGGGTTCGGCGAAACCCGTTCCGCCCGCGGCCTGGGCGGGCGGTGGCGCGTTGTCGGCGACGCTGTCGCCGTCGCGGGTGAAGTACACGACGGCGCCGACGACCATGATCAGGGCGAGCAGGGCACCGGAGGCGATCATGCCGAAGGACGCGCGGTCGCGCGTGCCCGGCTCCTTCTCGCTCACTGCGGTGCCTCCAATGTCACGATGTCTTGCGGTAATTCGTCGATCGGGTCGACCGGTCGGTCGGTCGAGCCCGGATCGGGTAACTGCAGTCGCCAGTCTCCGCCGTACCAGCTGACCGTGGTGTGGTTCACCGCCCGTGACCGGTCGGAGTATTCGGTGTAGACGTCGACGGCCGTTGCCTCATCACGATATTCGGTAATTTTGTAACCCAACAATTTCGGCGCGTACTCCGCCGTGGCAGGCCCGGTGATCGACAGCTGGACCCGGTTGATCGACCACTCGTCGCGCGCCGGTCCCGGCACGAGTTCGGCGTTCACCACCTGGGCCCATTGACTGTCGGGCGCCACCGACAACCGGATGGTGTGAGTCAGTGCCGCCAGCCCGGCCCCGCGCGGGGAGTGCTCGAAACCCGTCGCGGCGCCCTGGTCCACCGTTTTCGGGCCCTGGTCGGTGTGCGGCATGGCGATGCCCTGGTAGTCCTGCCAACCCACCCCGGTCGGGGCGGCGGTGAGATCGAGTCCGGCATCGCCGCCACCGCCGCAGCCGACGGCTGCCGCGAGCAAGGCGATACCGACCGCGACCGGTCGTGTCTTGGTGGACGTCATGCCGGCAGGAAAGCCAGCGCGATCGCGGACGCCGTACTGGCGACCGAGGCACCGATCAAGCTCATCAGGACACCGTGCGAGGCGTCGTTGACCGCCAGGTCGCTGCGGAACGCGATCCACAATCGACCCGCCGACAGGATCATCCAGGCCAGGCACGACAGCAGGACGAACCAGAGCAGCCAGTTGAGCAACTGCATCATCGGCGCCAACACGTCGGCCGGGATCTGCTTATAGGCGAGCACAGTGATCACTAACCGATGACCGCACTCATGATCGTGCCGGCGCTGGTCGCCACGACGCCGCCGATCATCGCGCCCGCCACCATCTTCGGCGATTCGAGCCCACCACCGGTCCAGCGCTCCCACGCGAACTTGCCGCCCGCGTAGGTGATGCCGCAGATGCCCGACAGCAGCACGAACCAGGTGAGGTAACGCACGAGCTGCAGGATCTTCTCCGAGCCGGGAGGAGCCTCCGGGGTCGGATTACCGACCTGGGCCAGCACGGTGCCGTACGTGTCCTGCACGGCGAGGAGGAGCATGCTCATCGGGTGCCTTTCTCCCACTGTAAAGGTGTTGTGCGACAAACACTTCGACGACGACACACGTTTGTACACCACCGACCGGCGACCCGCCCGGCGTTCATGATCGGCCCTCGTTCCAGCTGGGCGCGCCGAGGCTCGCCCGGATGGCCGCGACCACGTCGGTACCGAGGTCACCGATCTCCACCGGTACTTCGTCGAGCGGGTCGGGACGGCGTTTCTTGACCGTCACCTCGTCGCCCGGCGACCACACCGGAAGCGCGTCGGACTCCACCAGAGTCCATTCCTCGAACCACGGCACCTGCCAGACGTGCCCGGCCAGCGAGCCGACCACCTCCCGGTAGCGCCGGATCTCCGGTGCCATCCGGCCAGGGCGCGCGGCGACCGTGATCAGGCCGAGCACCAGCGCCGGGCCCGCGAGCCCCGCGTGGTGCTGGCGCAGCAGATCGTGCGCGCGGGTGAGTCCGGAGATGGTTTCCCTGGCGACCAGCACGACATAGGGGGATTCGCGGTCGAACACACCGGGCCAGCGCCCGCGCGCGTCGGCGGCGGGTGCGAGCACATGGGAGAGCGTGGTCGCGCCCGCGCCACCGTGGACGCCGAGCAACCACACCAGTGGCGCCCGGCCGACCCCCGGCACCGGACGCTCCCAGATCTTGGCGCGCAGCGACTCTGGCGGCGCGACTACACCGGCGGGGGCGTCCGGTTCACGACGACGACGAAGATTCATGGCTGCCGTCATGATGCCACCCCGGCGAGCAAGCTCGCATACGCCGAACGCGTGGCCTCGGCCAGCTCGGCGTGACGGACGAGTTCCCCGCGCGCCAGATGCGGGTCGTAGGGGATCTCGACGACCTCACGCACCCAGCCCGACAGGTGTTCACGCAAATGCTCCGCTACGCGTGAGTCGTCGTGCGAATACTGGTGCGAGACAACGATGGTGGTGTCGGCGACCACGCCGGCCCCGTCGTCACCGTAGTGGTCGTCGAGCCATTCCAGGGTCACCCGCAGCCGGTTGGCCGCGTCGACCCGGGCCGGAATGGCAAGCACCAGGGCGATATCGGCGTCGTCGAGCAGGGGTCGCAGTTGCCGTCCGGCAATCGGGTTGCCGCCGTCGTAGACCGCGGTGTACCCACCGGTGTCGAGCGCACGCGCGACAGTGAGGAATGTCGCGCGCCGCCGCAGCGGGGTCGCGTCGCGCCAGAGCAGGCCGAAACCGGAGGTGGAGCGGGAAAGGCAGTCTTCCAGCGGCGCCGGTTCGTCGTCGCCGCGGCCGTAGACCCAGGACTGCAGGTTCACCGGGTGCAGGTGTTTGTCGGCGCCGCGCAGGGCGATATCGCTGCCCGCCGCGGTCGCGTCGACCGCCACGGTCGTCGCACCCGCGGTGACCAGTTCCGCCGCCAGGCCGAGCGCGGTGGTCGTCGTGCCCGCACCGCCGCAGCCGCCGACCACCAGGATCGGCCTGCGGGTACCGTCGCCGCGCTCGCCGTTGCGACGCCGCAACCGCACCACCGGAGCCGGATCACGCGCCAGGTCATCGGACGGGTCACCCTCGGGCGCCTCGTCGAGCCAACGGCTCCAGTCGTCTGTCATCGCTTCTCCTTACCCTGCCGCGATGCCCGTGATGAGCGTGCGATCGCCGACCAGCTCTGTGCGCACCGATTGCTTGGTGTAGGTGGCCGGTGCCCCCGCGGGCCGGAACTCGGTGACCTCCACCGTGAACCGGTCGGCCGCGACAGTGGTGATCCGCACGCAGTGGGTGGTCCCCACCGGGATGGTGTCGATACCGCGCTGGATCACGGCGGCCGGTGAGATCTCCGCGCCCGGGGCGACCACCGCTCTGGCCTGCTCCCCCGATCGGCTCACGTAGTAGGCGTATTGGAAGGCGAGGATGGCGTCGGGGCCCGACCCTGTGCCGCCTGCTTCGGCGCTGCGCACCACGATGTCGGTGCGTTCGGTCGGGCACGAGCCCGCGGTGTCGGCGGTCAGGTTACCCGCGGTGAAGTGCAGGGGCGAGGCGGCTTGGCGGGCAGTGTTGTCGCCGCCGCGACCGAACAGCAGGAAGAACACTCCGGTCGCGGCGATCACCAGAACGAGCACCGAGACCGCGAGGACCACCCAGGCGCGCTGGCGTTTCCGGTTCGCGCGCAGGGCGCCGGAGGGTTCGAGCACGCGGGCGTCGTCGTATTCGTCGGCGGCGGCATCGGGCCAGGGGAACTGGACGAGTTCGGCGTCGAAGTCGTCGTCGGGGCCGGGTGCCGGATCGGCGACCCAGTCCGACCAGCCGCCGGTGAAGTCGCTGCGGCGTCCAGCCAATTGCGCGAGGGGCGTCGGAGCGGGCTCGGGCACGTCGACGGATTCAGTTGTCGCGTCATCGAACTCGGCGGACCGAACGAACGGATCGACCTTCGCGCTCGACGGGTGCTCGATGGGTCGAAGGCCCGGGTCGCCGACGACGTTCGGCTGAGACCAGACGTCCCTGCCGTCCTGTCCGCCGACAGGGTCCGCCTGAGACCCGATGTCCCAGTCGTTTCGGCCGCCGACCTTCGGATCGGTGTCGACATTCCAGCCATGTCGGTCGCCGACAACTTTCGCGGGATCGATGCGTATGGCGTGCGAGTCGTCGGTGACGGTCGGCCGATCGTCGAGGTCGAGGCTGAACGGTTCAGGGGGACGCTCCCCTGCCGTGCCGGTGTCCGGCATCGGCGCAGGGTCGGGACTCTTCGAATATCGGTCGATGCTGTCGTCGTCGCCCGCCACCGGTTCGGTGGTGTCCGGGCGTGCGGGGGCACCGGCATCGGTCTCGGGTTCCAGCGCCGAGTACCAGCGCGACAATTCGTTGTACGACTTCAACATTTCCCCCTTTCCACGGCGCCGGGCACAGTTCGCATCGAAGACCTCTCGGTGATCAGTTCACAGAGAACGGACGGGTGGTGGGTGCGGTGGTTACGGGTGTCGCGGCAGGCGGAGTCGTCGCGCCGCCGGATGAGGCGCCATCGGCTCCTGTCCCGAAGGGAAATTGTCCCCCACCGGAGGGTTTGGATGTCGTAGACGCGCCGGTCGGGCTCGGGAAAATTCCCATACCGCGCGAGTCGGACCCGCCGACCGGTACGGTTCCCTTCCCCGAAACACCGGCCGCATCACGGGCTAGCGCGGCGAACCACTCGCCGACGTACTGCGTCGGCGTCGACCCGTTCGCGCCGACGCCCATGCGCGAGTAGGCGTCATGGCGCTGCGTCGTGTTCCAGTAGCGCACCCAGGTGGTCACGTCGAGGAGTTCGGCGTTGTCGGTCACGTTCTGCTGGACCGCCGTGAACGCTTCGTTGACCAGGCGCACCCCGGTGGTCGGTGGCACGAGTTGCGGGACCGCGCCTGCCAGTTTCGTTCCGAGCAATGTCAGCCCGGCCAGTGGATTCGACAGTGTGGCCGTTGCCAATTCGCTGATGGCGGCCGGGCTGATCACCGTTTTCACCACGGTGGCAACGGCATTGAGACCGATCATGCCGACCTTCAGCAGCGCTCGGTACGCGGCGTTCACGTCGAGCGTGTTGTTCGGGTCCGAGGCGTCGGAGATGCGCTGCGAGATCGACTTATTCGGCGCGAGCGAAACATCGGCGAGGGTGCTCCCGGAGATGTCCTCCTCGACCAGGGCGGTGGCGGTCTTGATGGAGGTGAACGCCAGCGCCTCGGCGATCGAGGTCAGGGATCCGATCGGGTCGCCGCCGGAGAGTTTCGACTGGCTCATAAGGTTGGTGACGGCACGCACGATCGGTGCGCCCTGTGGTGCGTCGCACGCGAGATCGCCTGTGGCACAGAAGCTTGCGACGCGGCCGGTGAGTTTGCCGAAGGCGTCGGCTTGGTCGCTCTGCGGTGCGAGTCCACCCCCGGGGGCGATGCCTTGGCGCACCTCACCGATCGCCGCCAGGGCAACGCCAGCGGTTCCCGGTGCTGCCAGCGGCGCGGTCCGGTCGGGTGCGCCGGGGAACAGTGGCGCGTTCTCGGCGCGGGTCGGGTCGGCGAACAACGCGACCGCGGCGACCTTGTCCGCGGACAGCACACCAGTGCCCGCGCCGACTTCCTGCGCGAACAGCGAGGCCACATGGGCGCCTTGGGAATACCCGACCACTGCGATCCGGGTATTCGGGCAACGCTGTGTCACTTGGGTCGCCATCGAGCGAAGTCGCTCCAAACCGCCGACGACGGATTCCGTGTACGGCACCGCGCCACCCGGCACCGCACCGCCGAACGCCGCCTCATACGCGACGTACGCACGATCGACCAGTCCGGGCTCCGACGCGCGGGCCATCATCGGACGGAACACCGTCGAGAGCATTCCGGTGTCCGTACTCGGCGCCGCGTCGGGTGACGACTCGCCCGTCCCCTGAATCCCCAAGGCATACAACGCAGGACACGCGGCGATGGTTACCTGCGTGGACGGCGCGGTGGGTGTACCGTCTTGCGCACCCGCCACCCCCGCCGTAACCGATAGCGAAGCAACGGTGAACGCCATGAGCGTCCCCGCGAGTTGTGTCGTGTACCGAGCAAATTCGATCCGCATCACAGTCCGTTTCCGCTGACCAGTGGAGCGTTGAAACGCACTAAACCGTAACAGATTCCGGGTATCCGAACCCCTGCCCTAATCGGCCCTTTCACTGCCACCGGCAAACCCGATGCGGACAGCAACCTTTCGGCGATCACCTGCGCAGACAGCGGCCCGGGCACCCTCGCGAGGAGAGTGCCCGGGCCGTGGTCGTGGGTCAGGCGGCGGAGGTCACCCGGTACACGTCGTAGACGCCTTCGACGTTGCGCACCACATTGAGCAGGTGGCCCAGGTGCTTGGGGTCGCCCATCTCGAAGGTGAACTTGCTGATCGCGACGCGGTCGCCGTGCGTGGCGACCGAGGCGGACAGGATGTTGACCTTCTCGTCGGCCAGCACCTTGGTCACGTCGGAGAGCAGCCGGGTGCGGTCGAGTGCCTCGATCTGGATGGCGACCAGGAACACCGACGAGGGCGACGGCGCCCATTCGACGTCGATGATCCGTTCCGACTGTGTCTGCAACGAATCGGCATTGGTGCAGTCGGTGCGGTGCACGCTCACCGCGCCACCGCGGGTCACGAAGCCCATGATCTCGTCGCCCGGCACCGGCGTGCAGCACTTGGCCAGCTTCGCGACCGTGCCCGGCGCACCGGGGATGAGCACGCCCGCGTCACCGGTGACGCGCTGACGGGCAGGCGTGGTCGACGGTGTCGACCGCTCGGCCAGCTCGTTCTCGACATCGCCGATGCCGCCGAGCTGGGCCATGAGCCGTTGCACCACGTGGTGCGCCGACACCTGGTGTTCGCCGACGGCGGTGTAGAGCGTGGAGATGTCGCTGTAGTGCAGTTCGTGGGCGACCGCGGTCATCGCCTCGACGCTCATCAACCGCTGCAGCGGCAGCCCGACCCGGCGGACTTCCTTGGAGATCTGCTCCTTGCCGCTCTCGAGGGCTTCCTCGCGCCGCTCCTTGGCAAACCACTGGCGAATCTTGGCTTTCGCGCGCGGGGAGACCACGAACTTCTGCCAGTCGCGGCTGGGTCCGGCGTTCTGCGCCTTGGAGGTGAACACCTCGATGACTTCGCCGTTTTCCAGCTGCCGTTCCAGCGCCACCAGGCGACCGTTCACGCGCGCGCCGATGCACTTGTGCCCGACCTCGGTGTGCACCGCGTAGGCGAAGTCGACCGGGGTGGACTTCTGCGGCAGCGTGATCACGTCGCCCTTGGGCGTGAACACGAAGATCTCCGGCGACTTCAGGTCGAAGCGCAGCGATTCGAGGAATTCCGCGGGGTCGGCGGCTTCTCGCTGCCAGTCGAGCAGCTGACGCATCCACGCCATGTCGTCGACTTCGGCGGCGTCACCGGAGTGCTTGCCCTTGGTCTCCTTGTACCGCCAGTGCGCGGCGATGCCGAACTCGGCGGTCCGGTGCATGTCCTGGGTGCGGATCTGCACTTCCAGTGGCTTGCCATCGGGGCCGACCACAGTGGTGTGCAGCGACTGGTAGACGCCGTAACGCGGCTGGGCGATGTAGTCCTTGAACCGGCCCGCCATCGGCTGCCACAGCGAGTGCACCACACCGACCGCGGCGTAGCAGTCACGCACTTCCTCGCACAGGATGCGCATGCCGACCAGGTCATGGATGTCGTCGAAGTCTTTGCCCTTGACGATCATCTTCTGATAGATCGACCAGTAGTGCTTGGGCCTGCCTTCGACGATCGCGTTGATCCGCGAGGCGGCGAGGGTGTTGGTGATCTCGGCGCGCACCTTCGCCAGATAGGTGTCACGCGAAGGTGCGCGGTCGGCGACCAGGCGCACGATCTCGTCGTATTTCTTGGGGTGCAGGATCGCGAACGCGAGGTCCTCGAGCTCCCATTTGACGGTGGCCATGCCGAGGCGATGCGCGAGCGGCGCGATCACCTCGAGGGTTTCCTTGGCCTTCTTGGCCTGCTTCTCCGGCGGGAGGAAACGCATGGTGCGCATGTTGTGCAACCGGTCGGCGACCTTGATCACCAGCACCCGGGGGTCGCGCGCCATGGCGATGATCATCTTGCGGATGGTCTCGGCTTCGGCGGCCGCGCCCAGGTTGACCTTGTCGAGTTTGGTGACGCCGTCGACGAGATGGGCGACTTCCTGCCCGAACTCTTCCTTGAGCTGCTCGAGGGAGTAGCCGGTGTCCTCGACGGTGTCGTGCAGCAGCGCCGCAACCAGCGTCGTGGTGTCCATGCCGAGTTCGGCGAGGATGTTGGCGACGGCGAGGGGGTGGGTGATGTAGGGGTCGCCGGACTTGCGGAACTGCTTGGCGTGGCGTTCGTCGGCGACATCGAAAGCGCGCTGAAGCAGCGCCAGATTCGCCTTCGGATACAGCTCACGATGGACAGTAGCCAAGGGTTCGAGAACCGGCTTGACCGCCGCGATCCCACGCTGCCCGGTCATCCGCCGAGCCAACCGCGCCCGCACCCGCCGCGACGCCGAACTGGGCACCGAGGCTGTCGGAGACTGCTTGGCCGGTGGTTCCGGGGTCTTCGCGGGCGTGCCCTGACCTGACGTGGCACCGGTGGATTCCTGCCCGACCTTCGCCTCGCCCAGATGTCGAGTCATGCCACCACCTCTCACGCTGCATTCGGACCTGTCGGCCGAGTGCTGCAACCGCCAAGACCACCAACTTTAGTCCCCGCACCGACCTGGTGTTCGAGTCACCGGGGTCACAGGCCTGCGACGGTAGTACTTCGAGATCAATGCGGCACTCTTTCGCTATAGATCGACCACAGTTTCGCGCCGAAAAGGGCGGGTCGACGTGGGCAGATGCCGAGTGCCCGCGATCGCGGCCCGGTCCCCGATCAGGCTCGGGCGAGGCGGCGTTTCACAGCGAACAGACAGGTTTCGCCGGTGCGGCGGGCTTTCGGACGTCAACGCCCGTCAGCCGCGGGTCGTCGGGTGCGGATGCTGTGGCCGTCGAGGCGTCCCGGTGGGGCGGCGAGCAGGTCGAGGATCGTGGGGGTGATGTCGATCAGGGTGTGGGCGGTGGTGGTGCTCGGGGTGAAGTCGGGGCCACGGGCGATGACGAAGTTGGCGGTTTCGACGGGGGTCTGGCCGCCGTGGCCGCCGGTCGGGAGGTGGCCGTGGTCGGTGGTGACCAGGACGGTCCACTGTTCACGCGGGTTGGCTTCCGCGCGGCGGTCGACTGCCGCGACGATGTCGCCGACCAGCGCGTCGACTCGGCGGATCGCGGACAGGTAGGCACGGGAGGCACCGCCGTGCTGGTGGCCCGCGAGGTCGATCTGGTCGAGGTGGGTGAAGACCAAATCGGGCCCGGAACGCTCGATCGACGACACCACCTCGGTCGCGGTGGCGGCATCGGTGGCCGACTCGTCGGGATCGTCGGCGACCGGTGTGGTGGTGAGGGCGAGGTCGGCGCGCCGGTCACCCGTGGCAGCGATCGTCGCGATCTGGTGCCAGGTGCCGATCGATACTGTGTGCCGCGCGGGGTTCGCCCGTTCGATCCGGGTGAACACGCTCGGATGCGCCAGGAACGGACTCCCGTCGAATTCGTTGTCGGTGATCCCGTGCTCGGTATCCCACACCCCCGTCAGCACGCTCGCCCACGACGGCCCGGAAATCGTGATGTGCCCGGCGATGTTTCCCTGCGACAACACTCCCTGCGCGGCGAGATGCCGCAACCGCGGCGCCTGGACCGCATCGGCCTTGTCGAACATCAACCCATCGATCCCGATGACGACGACCTTGTTCACCGCTTCCCCCACCCCGCGTCGCGGAGCCCCGAACGCGGCCGCCGCATCGACCGTCGCCCCCGTATCGTCGAACGCCGCCACCGACCCGGCCGCCGACCCCACGAGCGGAATCGTCACCAACGAGGTGACCAGCGCAACAAGCACTTTCGCCGGAGCCGACATCTCGCGCATACCCCCACGATGAGGGACCGCATCCCCCTCGGCGAGCCCGCCACCACGCAATTCATCGACGTTTCATCGACAACGCACACCCTGGACGCCCCGCTGAACACCGCGCGAACCACACCTTGCCGGCGCCCGTGCCGCGCTCGCCTCACCCGACCGGGCCTCACCCCACCTGGCCTCACCCCACCTGACTGACCTCACCTGACTTGGCCTCACCTGACTTGACCGGGCCTCACATCGCCTGGCCTCGTGGCCGCGCCTGGCCTCGGAAAGCGAAGCCCCGGTCGCCCCAACGCACGGCGACCCCCTCGACGCACCCGGTCAGTTGTCGCCGGCGTCGAACGCCCACACGACCGCAGGCCTGCCCGTCGCCTTGACCCGCCGACGTTCGCCGGTGCGTTCCAGTCCGGGAATCGCGGCGAGGGTGCGGTTGAGGTTGGCCGGGTCGGGGCGGGCGCCGTGGAGGGACGTGCTGAGGTCGACCGCGCGGGTGGCGGGGAATTCGGTGCCTGCCAGGGCTCGGGTGAGGGCGGCGTCCTTCCAGAGCAGGCCGGCCAGCAGCGCGCGGCTCGTGTCGACGATGAGGTTGTGGTCGAAGGCCAGTGGGGGGACGTTGTCGAAATCCACCCACTCGGCGGGGCCTTCGTGTTCGGCGACGACCGCCCACATGGCGATGGCCAGGGTCGGGCCGCGGGGGTCGCGGTGGGGTTCGTCGAAGGTGACGAGCTGGCCGACGGCGCCGATCGCCTCGGTGGGAACGCCGAGTTTGGTGTGGACAGCGCGGCGGGCGGCTTCGGCGAGGCGTTCGCCACGGCCCAGCAGGACGCCGGGCAGCGCGAGTTCGCCGGTGAACGGCTCGAATTCGCGCGGGGCGATGCCGATGCGAACGCCACTGTCGGCGTCCCAGCACCGCAGGGTCACCACATCGATCGACACAACGGATTGCTCCACGTCATCCCATCCTGCCTCGAGCGCCTCGCGCCGGTTCGAGGACATTGCGCTGTCCTCGAACACGGCGACCGGACCACAGTGCGTTGTTGCTGACCGCAACCGCAGTTCACGATACGTGCGCCCCCGATTGTGCCCTCCTCGACGAGTCCAGCGGGCCGCCCCCTCCGTTCGCCCACGACTCGGTCTCGGCTGTGCGGTCGCGACGATCCGGACCGTGACCGGTTATCGCCACCGGCACCTGCAGGCATTCGGCCAGCCACGTCGCCGGGTCGCCGTCTATCGGGGTGAGAACCGGTGTCGCACAGGCAAGTTGGTCGGTGAGCTGCTGCTGGTGATCAAGATCACGCCAACGACCGGGGGTGAGCTCGGTCAACCTGCCCGAGAGTGTGTCGTAAGCCTTTGCAGCACAGAGTGTTCCGGGCACGTCGAGGTGGTTGACGACCAACCCGTCGATTCCGCCGCACACGTCGACGGCGTAGCGCAACAGGATCGGATCGAGGTGACCCTGACGGAACGCGCCCTGGTAATGCCCGGTGTCGTTGTGCGGCTCGGGAATTCGCAGCGGCGCCTCGGTCGGCAGCGGACCCGCGCCGTGGCGGGTCATATAGGTACGGGTGACGCCGAGAACCGTGGCGGTGCCCCCGATTTCACGGATCATGGCGCGCGCGTTGCGAGGTTCGACCGTTGACCAGGTGGTGTGTGGATGCAGGCCACGCCACTCGTCGAGCAGCACGCCTTGTGCACCTTCGAACACCAATCGTCCGACTTGTGCGACTCGCGCTAGTTCCTCGCCGCCGGTGATGCGGACGGCGCGCGCGAAGTCGCCGTACATCGCCACCATCGCGTCGATCGATTCGTAACCGTGCACGCTGGGCCCGATGAGTCGCTCGTAGTGCGCGGCCAGCCGATCCAGCTTGGCGCGCAACACAGTCGGCGTCCGACAGTCGGCCACGGTCGGCGCGTCGTGTTCCAGTGCGTACCAGGCCGTTTCGCCGATTCCGCGCCCGCAGGAACCGTGCCGCGAGGAACCCCTCGCGTCCTCGCGCGCACGGTTCGCGGCGATGTGGATCGGTGTGGTCAGCAGGGCGCGCTCGTCGACGGCGAGCAGGCCGAGCGGGTCGCGGATACCGAGCGCGGCCAGCTGTTCGGATTCGGCGGCGAGCGCGATCGGCTCGACCAGCATGTGCCGCGACAGCCACGTCGGGACGCCCGAGAACGTTCCGGACCCGAACTGCGCGAACGTGTGGTGGCGACCGTCGGCCACGACGTTGTGCGCGGCCTGCGCACCGCCGTTGAACCGCACCACGGCCGCCACCCCGAGATCAACCTCGGCCGCGCACAGCCAGTCGACCGTCGCGCCCTTGCCCGCGTCGCCGAATCCCAGATCGACGACGACGACGAGGTGATCCGCACCGAACATCGCAGTGCCCCTTTCTTTTTCGATCTCAGCGACCGGGCGGCAGTGCGCGCATGGTCCGTCCGGGCTTGGAGCCCAGCGCCCGTCCGACCGCGTCGGCTTCGTCGCCCGACCCGACATCGCGCAGATCGGCCAGCCCGGTGTCGAGGTCGACCCGGTCCTCGCCCAATCCGATGGTGAGCGCGATCAATTCGCAGACCGCGCCGGGGTCGTCGAGCTTCAGGAAGTTCTGCCCGAGCAGCGTCCGCCAGTGTTCGGCGATCTCCGGATCCCGGTAATACGAGGACTGATTCGGCAGTATGTAGTACACGTGCCAGCGCTGCTCGAGTTCGCGATAGATCGACTCGACCGACACATCGCGGCGCACGTGATCACCGACCACCGCGCGAATGTGGCGGGCGGCCAGGCGCGACTTGTTCAACTCGTCGCCGATCAGGAACAGGTAGCCCTTCTTACCGCGTTTGTCCCACGCGTCGGTCGCGACATGCTCGGCCATGAAATAGGCGGCTAGTTCATAGCTTTCGGACTTCTGTCCGCCACCGCCGCCCTCCAGGAGGATCGCCCGCAGCTGCTCGTCCATCCGGTTGTCGGATTCGAACTGCCCGACCTGCAACGGCACCCGGTCGGTGTCGGCGTCGCCGATCGCGCCGAACAGGACCTGCGGATCCTGCGCGTACCCCTTGTTCTTCAGCAGCCCGTGCAGTTTCCCGAGCTTGTCCTGCATGATCCGCGGTACTCGGCCCATCGACCCGGTCACGTCGAACAGCACCGCCACCGGCAGCGAGTTGCCGTGCTCGGCCGAATCCCGGCACTCACGCTTGTCGACCCCGAACGGATCGAGCAACGGGTGCGCGCTCCAGGTGTCATACGGCTTCGCCCGCATCTCAGCGGTGTACCCGAAGTCGTCCAGCCCCTGCCGAGCCCGGTACGTCTTGCCCGCACGGTAGGCGGTGTCATCCCAATTTCCATATCCCATCCGAACCACTCCCTCTCGAATCGTTGTTTTAGTCTATGCAACCAAAACAACGATCGTCAAGAGGGAACGGCTGATTCCCGGGAGTTCACTCGGCCGGAGGTAGACCCTCCGGCAGCCGGGTCAGACGGGTGCCGACGAGCGCAACCCCGGGCCCCGACCTGCCGCCAGGCCCGGGATGCCACGTGACATTGTCCGCAGTGACCGGGGCGGCGCACTCCCCGCAGACGACAACACCTTCGGTCACCCGACCGCAATCGCGGTGAACCACCGACAGCGGCGGCCCGTCGTCGCCGGCCAGCCACCGGTCACCCCAGGCCAGCAGCATCGTCAGCACCGGATAGAGATCACGACCACGCTCGGTGAGCACATACTCGGTGCGAGTCGGATTCTCTTGATACACACGGGTTTCCACGATCTCGTGCTCGACCAGGGTGCGCAGGCGCTCGGCCAGCACATTGGAGGCGATGCCGAGATCACGACGCAGATCCTCGAAGCGGGTGATGCCGAGGAACAGGTCACGCAGGATCAGCGGCGTCCACCGCTCCCCCACGATGCCCACGGTGCGCGCGATCGAGCACACGATATCAGCGAGATCCGTTTTGACCATAGCGGCAAGCGTAGTCCATTGCTTTTTGCAAGCTAGCTGGTTACGGTCGAAATATCCGTGAACGATCAGTCACGAAGGAAGGTGTACGGCCCATGTCCGACACACTCGCAGATCAGGTAGCCACCGACACCGTCGCCCGATTCCGCCGCGCCACCACCGCCAGCGACATCCCCGCCATCCTCGACACCTTGACCGAAGACGCCGAACTCGTCTCCCCCCTGTCAGGACGCCTCGTCTTCCGAGGCCACGCCGACCTCACACCCCTGCTCACCCTCATCTACCGCCCCCGCAGCCACCTACGCTGGACCGACACGCTGGGCACCGGCAACACCCGAGTCCTGTTGGGCGAAGCCAAAGCCGGCCCCTTCCCCCTGACCGAAGCCATGGTCCTCACCCTCACCCCCAACGGCCGAATCCACCGCCTCAGCCCTCACCTCCGCCCCTGGCTGGCCCTCACCGCAGTAGCCATCTACCTCGGCCCCAACCTCCTCCGCTACCCCGGAGCCATCCGCCGAGCGGCAGGACCGCACCGCTAGCGCCGAGCCCGACCACGCGCTACTCGACCAGTCCGTCGGGGGTGAGTTCGAGTCTGCGGGTGATGCCGATGTCGGCGAGGAAGCGGTCGTCGTGGCTGACCACGATCAAAGCACCTTCGAAGCTTGCCAGGGCTTGGGTGAGGTGGGCCAGGCTGGGGAGGTCGAGGTTGTTGGTGGGCTCGTCGAGCATCAGCAGTTTCGGGGCGGGGTCGGCCAGGAGCAGGGTGGCGAGGGCTGCTCGGAGGCGTTCGCCGCCGGAGAGGGCCGAGGCGGGGATGTCGGCGTCGGTGCCGCGGAACAGGAAGCGGGCCAGCTGTCCTCGGATCCGTTCGGCCGATGCGTGGGGTGCGGCGTCGGCGACGTTCTCGAAAACTGTTCGCGTTTCATCGAATACGTCGAGGCGTTGCGGCAAGAGTCGCCAGGCGACCTTCGGTTCCTCGGCGACGATCCTGCGTAGCAGCGTTGTCTTTCCTGCCCCGTTACGCCCGGTCAGCGCGATCCGTTCCGGCCCGCTCACGCGCAGGTCGACCACCGGTCCGTTGGCGAGTTCGACCTTCTGCAGGTCGAGCACGTCCTGACCCGGATACAGCCGGGTGCCGGGGAGTTCGATCCTGATCTCGCGATCGGCGCGCACCAATTCCTCGGCGTGGTCGAGGGTTTCGCGAGCGGTGTCGAGTTTGTCGATATGGGCGTTGCGCAGTTTGCCCGCAGACACCTCAGCGGCGTTCTTGCGCAGTCCCGCAATGATTTTCGGAACGCGCTTGTTGTCCTGCATCTTCTGGGCGAAGCGGGCCCGCCGGTCCAGTTTCGTGCGCGCGTCAACGAGTTCGCGTGCCTGCTTGCGCACATCACTGCGCGCATCACGCACGGCGGCGCGGGCAGCGTCCTGCTCGGCCTCGATGATCCGCTCGTATTCGCTGAATCCACCACCGAAGGAACGGATTTCGCCGACTCGCAGTTCGGCGATGCCGTCCATCCGGTCGAGCAGTTCGCGGTCGTGGCTGACCACGATCACCGTGCCCGCGAACTGCCGGATCACCTCGTAGAGCCGCCCGCGAGCGACCGCGTCGAGGTTGTTGGTCGGTTCGTCGAGCAGCAGGACATCGGGTTCGCGCAGCAGTTCGGCGACCAGGCCGAGCAGCACGGTTTCGCCGCCGGAAAGGGTGTCCAGGGGGCGGTCGAGGTCGTCGACCGAGCCCGCCACGTAGTCGAGCCCGAGCTTGCCGAGCAGTGCGACAGCCTCGTCCTCGACTTGCCAAGCCGTGCCGACGGTGTCGAAGTCGGCGGGCTCGCCGGTGCCGCTTTCGATGCGGTGCAGCGCGCGACGCACCACATCGATGCCGAGCACGGCGTCGACCCGCTGGCCGGTCTGCATACCGAGGTCCTGGCGCAGGTACCCGAGGCTGCCCGGCACCGAGATCGACCCGCGCACAGGCTTCAACTCACCGGCAACCAGCCGCAACAAGGTGGATTTTCCGGCGCCGTTGGCACCGACGAGGCCGATCTGCCCGGGCCCGACGACAGCATCGAGCCCGTCGAAGACAGCGGTGCCATCCGGCCAGTGAAAAGTGAGATCGGAAAAAGAAAGAGAGGCCATGCGGATCCCCTTGAGGTGCGACAGAAACACGGTGCGCAGAATGCGGACCGTCCGAGAGCGCTACCTCAAGAAATCAACGCGTGGCTCCGATCGCCGGGAACAAGACCCTCTATTGATAACACCCCGAGGCCCTACCGCGCCACCCCATTTTTCGACCTGTGAGCCCACTCATGCTGACGCTAACCTGGGTTGGGGACGAGCACCGCCCGCCAGCGAAGGAGCGCGATGAAGAAGACGATTCTGGTTCGAACGGCCGGTCAAGACGATGTCGAGGCGGCCGCGCGAACACTGGGCGAAGCCTTCCAGGACGACCCGGTGATGAGCTGGATCCTGCCGGACCCCCAGCGACGAGCGGTCGGTCTGCCCCGCTTCTTCGCCGCCGTCGCGCGCCACGTCTTCGTGCCGGACGGCGTGTCGGACCTGGCGCTCGGCCCGGACGGCTCCGTGGGCGGCGCCGCCCTCTGGACCCCGCCGAATGCGCACGCCTCGACGATCGCCGAACTTCGCATGATGCCCGGCATCTGGCGTGCGTTCGGCCGCCGCATCCTGGTGGGCAAAAAGCTCGGTGACCTGCTGAAGAAGAACCACCCCGCCGAACCGCACTGGTACCTCGGCATGATCGGCACCGCCACCGCCGCGAGAGGGGCAGGCTACGGCAGCGCACTGTTGAGCTCGCGGCTCGCGCACATCGATGCCGAGGGCGGCCTCGCCTATCTCGAATCCAGCAACCCGGTCAACGTGCCGTACTACGAACGCTTCGGCTTCGCGGTGACGCGCGAACTGCAACTCCCCGGCGGCCCGCCGATCTGGCTGATGCAGCGGGCGCCGCGCTGACTCAGAGCTTGACGATCGAGGTCACCGGGTAATCACCCTGGTGCTCGCGCCCCTTCAGGAATTCGAGTTCGAGCACCACGGCGGCGGCGACCACCTCGGCGCCGACCTCCTTGAACAGGGCGGCCGCGGCGGCGAGGGTGCCGCCGGTGGCAAGGACGTCGTCGAGCAGCAGAATCCGCTTGCCCTCGAGTTCGACGCCGTCGGCCGGGATTTCCAGTGCGGCGGAACCGTATTCGAGCTTGTACTCGCGCGAGACGACCGGCGGCGGGAGCTTGCCGCCCTTGCGGATGGCGAGCACGCCGGTACCCAGCGTCGCGGCGACACCCGCACCGAGCAGGAAGCCACGCGCGTCGACACCGGCGACGAGGTCGGCCTCGGGGGCGATAGCGGCGAAGCAGTCGATGACCGCACGGAAGCCGACGGCGTCGGCGAAGACGGGGGTGAGATCGGCGAAACGCACACCGGGCGTGGGGAAGTCGTCGTGCCAGCGGGTCAGTCGTTCGACCGCAGAGGCCGCCTCGGCGGTCCGCTCACTGGCCAGGTCGTCGGACTCGACCACCGCGTGCTTGCTCATCAACCCTCTTTCGTCACCATTCATCGCTGCAACACCCAGCGATCCATGTTCCACCCGGTACCGGCCTGTGTCGGCCCGGCGATACCGTTCTGCATGCCGGTGCCGAACGCGATGGTGCGCGGCGTCGCGAACAACGGAATGCTCGGTAGCTGCGCCCACAGCAGGTTCTCGGCTTCGGTCAGCAGGTTCAGCGTCGCGGTCGAATTCGTCTCGCCCGCAAGCTGATCGGTGATCGCATCGTAGCGACCGTTAGCAAAGCCACCGAAATCGAGTCCGCTACCGGCCCGCAACGCGGCGAACGCAACCACACCCGCACTCGACCCGGCAGGCCCCGGCACCGCGCCGGTTCCGCCGAGCACCGCGTCGACCGCGCCTTCCGGTAGTTTCACCGGCGTGAAGTCGGGCGCACCCGCGTCGACCACCGTAATGCCCGCTCCCCGACAGGATTCGGCGATCATCGCCACGGTCTGCGCACGACGCGCATCCGGACCCTGATAACCGATTCGCACGGTCGGCTGCTTCGTGCCGGAGGACGCCAGCGTCGCGGTGGCTGCCGGAATATCCGCGCCGAGATACCGCTCGGCTCCGCCGACCACCGCCGGATAGTACAGCGAATCCTGCTGCACCACATGGGCATTCAGCACACCCGCACCGAGACCGCGCTCGGCAGACTCCCCCGCCTTACCCAGGGTGTCGAACAGCGCCTGCCGCGGCACACACTGCGCGAACGCCCGGCGCACCTCCAGCCGCGAGAACACCCCGCCGGTGGCGAGCACCAACTGTTCGGCACTGCGACTGGCCATGGTCTGCTCGTCGAATCCGTCGAGCTTCAGATCCGCGACCGACCCTGCCCCGAGGTCGACGACCCCGAGCGCGTTCTCCTTCGCTTTGGCGGCGTAGTCGGTGCCCTTGGGCCACACCACGATTCGCTTCGTCTCGGGTGCGTCGCCCCACCATTTCTCGTTGGCGACCAGCACCAAACCGTCCTTCGCACTGAAGGATTCGATCCGGTACGGACCCGACGAGGGGAACTTGGTCAGGTCCAGCGACCCGGACTTCACCGTCCAGCCGCTGTTCCAGAAATCGGCGATCCGGCCGATCACCGCACCGTCGCCGGTCTGCAGGGCGTTCACCACGTTCGGCACGCCGACCGCCTGTGCCACCACATGCGCGGGCATCACCTCGGCCGCGGTGAACAGCGTCCGCCACGGCAGGTAGTGCTTGCCCGGCCGGAACACCACGGTGGCGTCCTTGGATCCGGGCTGGCAGTCGATGCGTTCGATCTCGTCGTAGCCCACGGTGCTCGCCGCGTCGAACAGCGAGACGGGCCCGCGGTCGCCCGGGCGGGTGAACTTGCCCGAACGCGCCGACCATGCCAGCACCAGGTCGTCGCAGGAGGTCTTCACCCCGTCGGAGTACACCCCGTCGGGGTTGAGCCGGTACTGCACCGTCTGCGTTTCGCCCGGTACTTCCTTGGCCGTCCCGAAGTCGGTGTCGGCCACCTGCTGACCATCGGGTCCGGTGTAGAAGAACCCGGTCAGCACGCGGCCGAACACCGCGGCGGCGCCACTACTGGCGCCGAGCGTGCTCGCGCCGTTGTAGCTGGCCACCGCGGCGTCGACCGCGTAACCGATGGAAGGCACCTGGTTCTTGGTCGAGCACCCGGCCACCACGGAGGTGGTCACACCCGCCGTAGCGAGCACGGTGATCAGTCGAATCGTGCTGCGTCGCATGATGAGACCCCCTCCTGGTTGTCAGTGCCTTCTCTGTTGACGCTTCCCGGTCGGACGCGAACCAGGGCGCGGCGCCCCGGTACCGACCGGACGCGAACCACGCGAACCGGCACCCACCGGAACCCGAGGGGCCGCGCCGACACCGGCACGCTTGTCCAGGACCTTCTTGGTGTGCGCGGCCACCGGACCCCAGCGTTCCTTGATCGAGACCAGCACCGGCACGGCGAGGAAGATCGAGGAGTAGGCGCCGACGATCATGCCGACCAACTGCACCAGCGCGAGGTCCTTGAGCGTGCCGACACCGAGCAGCCACACCGCGATCACCAGCATGCCGATGATCGGCAGGATGCCGATGACGGTGGTGCTGATCGAGCGCATCAGGGTCTGGTTGGCGGCCAGGTTGGCCTGTTCGGCGTAGGTGCGTTTGTTCAGATGCAGCACGCCACGGGTGTTCTCCTCGACCTTGTCGAAGACCACCACGTTGTCGTAGAGCACGTAACCCAGAATCGTGAGCAGACCGATCACCGCGGCCGGTGTCACCTCGAACCCGACCAGCGAGTAGACACCCGCCGTCACGAACAGGTTGAAGAACAGCGAAACGATCGCCGCGATCGACATGTCCCGTTCGAAGCGGATGGCGATGTAGATCATCGTCAACGCCACGAACACCGCCAGCGCGATCAGCGCCTTCTTGGTGATCTCGCCGCCCCAGGTCTCGCTGATCTCGGCGATGCTGATGGCGTTGCGACTCACCTGCCCGGCGGAGTCCTTGGGCTGGAACTCGTCGAACAGCGCCGACTGGACCTGTTCGGTCTGAGCCAGGTCGAGGGTTTCCGAGCGCACCTGGATGGTGGCCGAGTCACCGGAACCGACCCGCTGTACCGCGACCGGTCCATGACCGAGCGCCTGGGCGTAGACGTCTTCCACCTGCTGGGTACTGATATCCGCCGCGGGGATCTGGATGCGCGAGCCACCCTCGAAGTCGATACCGAGGGTGAAGCCGCGCACCGCGATGCTCAGCAGCGAGATCAGCAGCAGCACCGCCGACATCGTGTAGAAGAACTTGCGCCGGCTGACGATGGGGAAGCCGCCGGTGCCGGTGTAGAGCCGTTCGAAGAATCCGTGCTTCGGGCCCTGTGTGGGCTCGTACTTGTCCAGGTTCACCGATTCCTCGGTGGGTTTGTCGTTGCTCATCGTGACATCTCCTTCGACCTGGCCTGGCCGCGTTCCCTGGCGATCTGCTGAACCGAGCCGAGGCCGTTCACCGAGGGCTTGGCCCAGAACGGCGAGCGCGAGGCGAGCATCAGCAGCGGTGCGGTGACCAGGTACAGCACGATCACGTCGAGCACGGTGGTGACACCGAGGGTGAAGGCGAAGCCCTTCACCTGACCGGCGGCGAGCAGATACAGCACGACCGAGGCGATCAAGCTGACCGTCTTACCGGACAGGTTGGTGCGCTGGGCGCGCTGCCAACCGCGCGGCACCGCCGAGCGGAAGCTGCGGCCTTCGCGCATCTCGTCCTTGATGCGTTCGAAGAACACCACGAACGAGTCGGCCGTCAAACCGATACCGATGATCAGACCGGCGATACCCGCGAGGTCGAGGGTGAAGCCGATCCAGCGCCCGAGCAGCACGATGATGCCGTAGACCGCGACACCGGCCGCGATCAGCGAGAACCCGGCCAGCAGGCCGAGCATCCGGTACACGAGCAGGCAGTACAGCAGCACCGCGATCAGGCCGACGAGACCGGCGAGCAGACCCGCCTTCAGCGAGGACAGACCCAGCGTCGCCGAGACGGTTTCGGCTTCCGAGGTCTGGAACGACAGCGGCAGCGAACCGTACTTCAGGGTGTTGGCCAGCTCGCTCGCGCTGTCGGCGTTGAAGCTGCCCGAGATGGAGGTGCGACCACCCAGCTGCGGACCCTGCTGCACCTGCGGCGCGCTGACGACCTTCGTGTCGAGCACGAACGCGACCCGCTTGTTGACGTACTCACCGGTCAGCGCGGACCACGCATCGGCGCCGGCCGACTTGAACTCGAGGTTCACCTCGTGGCGGGCCTGCTGCGAGTTCAGCTGGGAGGTCGCGTCGGCGATCTCCTGGCCGTCGATGCGGCTGGGGCCGAGCAGGAACACCTCGGTGCCGTCCTGCGAGCAGGTGACCAGCGGCAGGGCCGGGTCGTCGTTACCGGTCAGCGGGTCGGGCTTGGTGCAGTCCATGCTCGTCATGGCGAGCTGCTGCATCGTCTGATCGGTGCTCTGACGCAGTTCCTTGGCCTGGGCGATCTCCTTGGCCTGCTGCTGCGCGGTGGTGAGTCCACCGGGCGGCGGTGTCGGCGTCGGCGGTGCCTGGGCGGGGAACACCCGTGACTGCGGTGCCGGGGTGGTCGGCGCGTCGGCGGGCGGCGTCGCCCCACCCGGCTGGCTCTCTTCACCCGGCGCGGGCACCGGTGCGTCGGTCGCGGGAGGTGCGGTGCCACCCGGCGGTGCGGTGCCACCCGGCGGTGCGGTGCCGGTCGCGGGCGGAGCAGCCCCGCCTGCCTGCGGCTGGGTGGCGAAGAGCACCGGGCGGATGTAGAGCTTGGCGGTGGTGGCCAGCGCGCGTGCCTGCTGGCTGTCGTCACCGGGCACCGTGATGACCAGGTTGTCACCGTCGATGACCACCTCGGAGCCGGCGACGCCAAGACCGTTGACGCGGGCGTCGATGATCTCCTGGGCCTTCTTCAGGCTGTCCTGGCTCGGCTTGTTGCCATCGGGGGTCCGCGCGGTCAACGTGACGCGGGTACCACCTTGCAGGTCGATGCCGAGCTTGGCCGACGGGGAATGGTCACCGGTGAAGAACACCAGCGCGTAGATCACGGCCAGTAGCGCGGCGTAGACGCCGAGCAACCGGAACGGATGCGCCGATCCTTGGGAAGGTGGCACAGCAGGTCATCTCCTAGGCGGAAGTCGAGGCTGGATCGGTGGGCACAACGGTGCCCGGCCCGCGACGCCAGTGCGCACGGGCGGGAAAAGGGACTGGTCAGTCCTTGGTCAGCCGGGTCTCGGTCTGTTCCACGGCTTCCTCGGCAACAGGGGCGTCGATGGCTTCGTGAGCCCCGTCGACGGCGGTCTCCTCGGCCGTGGCCTCTTCGACGCGCACCTCGCGGATCGCCTGACGCAGCCAGGTGGTCACGACCTCTTCGGCGATCTCCAGGTCGACGGTGGTCTCGTCGGTGTCGACGATGGTGCCGTACAGACCCGAGGTGGTGATCACCCGGTCACCGACCTTCAGGCTCTCCTGCAGGTTCGAGACCTTCTCGGCCTCCCGCTTCTGTTTGCGGATACCGAAGAACATCGGCACGAGCAGGGCCAGGATCAGCAGCGGAAAGAGGAAGTCCATCGTCGAAGTCAGTCCCTAGTCAGTGGTGGACGTGCAAGTACGCCTGACAGTCTGCCAGTTCCCCACCGCGGCGACACACCGGACACCGACGCGCGTGTGATTCCGGCTACTCAGACGGCCCGACCGTAGGTGTAATCGTCGAGCGGGAAGGTGACCGCTTCGCGGTGCGCGGCGGCGGTGCTGGTCGGGCGCAGCAGCGCCGCTTCACCATGCTGGTTGAAGTAATAACTGCGCGCGGTGGCGCAGTCGCCGCCGTAGAACACCGACGAACCCAGCTTCTCGGTCATCCGGTCGAGGAACTGCGCATTGGCCGCTTCGGTGACCTCGAAGGTCTGCTCCCCGCGCCGGAACAGTTCGGTGAACAACCGGCCCATGTGCTTCATCTGGGCTTCGATGGTGGTGAAGTACGACAGCCCGCTGTAGGAGTAGGGGCTGTTGAGGCTCAGGAAGTTGGGGAACTTGGGCACGGTGATGCCCTCGTAGGCCTGAAAACGGTTGTCGCGCCAGAACTTTCCGAGGTTCACCCCGTCGCGGCCGACGATCTCGATGGCCGGGAAGTTCACGTCCCACAGGTTGAATCCGGTGGCGAGCAACAGGGTGTCGATCTCGGTTTTGTGGCCGTCGGCGGTGACGATGCCGTCGGGTTCCACATGGTCGATCGAGTTCGTTTCCAGTCGCACGTGCGGTTGGTTGAAGGTCTTGAAGTAGTCGTTGGAGAACGTCGGCCGCTTGCAGCCGAAGTCGTAGTGCGGGGTGAGCTTCGCCCTGGTCTCCGGATCACGCACCTGCGCGAACAGGTGCGCCTTGGCCAGCAGCGCGGCCGCCTGATTCAACGGTTTCGCCTGCTTGTAGTGCAGCACGCCCACGACCATCAGCGCCTCGAGCATGCCGGTATTGACCAGCCGTGCCGCCTTCTGGGTGAGCGGAACCTTGTCGAACAGACCCTGCACCATCCCCGGAATCGGGGCGTCGACCTTGGGCACCACCCAGATCGGGGTCCGCTGGAACACGGTCAGTTCGTCGACCAGCTTCGCGACCTCTGGCACCAACTGCACGGCCGTGGCGCCGGTACCGATGACGGCTGCCTTGCGACCGGTCAGGTCGTAGTCGGCGTCCCAGTCGGTGGTGTGGATGATCTTGCCCGCGAAGGACTCGATGCCGGGGAACGGCGGCGTGTAGGGCTGGGACAGGAAGCCCGTCGCCGCGAGCAGATAGCGCGCGGTGAGCGTCTCACCCCCGGCGATCGTCACCACCCACTGTTGGTTCTCCGCGTCCCAGCGCGCACCGTCGACGACGGTCCCGAAACGCATCCGCCCGCGCAGATCGTATTTGTCGGCGACGTGCTCGGCGTATTTCTTCAGCTCGGCGCCGGGCGCGAACAGCCTGGTCCAATACGGGTTCGGCTCGAAGGAATAGGAGTAGGTCACCGACGCGATGTCGACGGCCAGACCCGGATACCTGTTCACATGCCAGGTGCCGCCCAGATCGTCCTCCCGTTCCAGGATGACGAAATCGCGCAATCCGAGCCGGTCGAGTTCGATACCGGCGCCGATGCCACCGAAACCCGCCCCGACCACGACCGCGTCCAATTGAGGTACCACGGGCGAACCTCCACACCGCTGCCGAATGCTGAACCTCCAGAATGACATGTCATTCTGATTACATCGAATGTAACATCGTCAATGTGACGAAGCCACCCTCGCGCATCGACCTACGCAAAGCCGAATTGCGCAGGGACATCATCGATACCGCGTTCGACTGCTTCGCCGAAAAGGGCTATCACGCCACCGGAATCGCCGACATCGCCACGCGCCTTCGCATCGGTCACGGCACCTTCTACCGGTACTTCGCGAACAAGCGCGACATCATCGACCATGTCATCGATGAGGTGAGCGGGCGCATCTTCGGCGCGCTCGACAACGACTCGGAACCCGAAAGCGCCGCCACCATCGACGAGTACGCCGAACTGCTCGACCGGATCGGCGACTCGCTCACCCACGTCCTGCTCGACGATCCGCGCCCGGCGCACCTGCTGCTGTTCCACGCCACCGGCATCGACGACGAACTCACCGAACGGGTGTACGGCCTGGTCGACGCCACCGAGGTCCTCATGACCCGCTACCTCGACCACGGTGTTCGCGTCGGGTACCTGCGCGCCGATATCGACACCGCCAACACCGCCAAGGCAGCGCTGGGCATGATCGTCGCCGGGCTCGTCGCGGGCATCCGAACCCCTGATCCGGCCGCGATGTCGGTGTACAGTCACGCCGTGCGGCGGCTGTTCATCGATGGCGTGCGCGCCGCTGCCCGATAATGAAAAGCCGTGGGATAGAAGGGCAATCCTGAGACAATGACCGCTGTGACGCCCGACGATGTGAGCCGCACCCACTTCGCCATGCCGAATCTGGGGCATCGCGGCTACCACGCAGACGAGGTCGATGCCTTCATGGAGAAGGTCTCGGCCACGCTCGACGGGCAGGGTGGACTCACCGCCGACGACATCCGCCACGTGCATTTCGGCGCACCGCGTTTCGGCGGCCGCGGGTATCAGGCCGACCAGGTCGACGACTTCCTCGACCGGGTCCGGACCGAGCTCGAACACCGGCAGAAGGGCGGGGCTCCCGTTCCGGCGGCGCGGCTGGGCGACGATGTCGCCGAGATGCTCACCCCCGACGACGTGCACCGCATGCGCTTCACCCAGTCCGCGGTCGGCAGGCGCGGCTACCACGAGGAAGAGGTCGACGCCTTTCTCGACCTGGTCGCGGCCACCCTGGCCCACAACGGCCCCGGCAGCCTCACCACCTCCGATGTGCGTGGCGTCCGCTTCACCGACACCCGCCTCGGCACCCGCGGCTACGCCCGTGAAGAAGTAGACGCCTTCATCGACCTGGTGATCACCGCCCTCGAGAACGCCGAACGGCGGTAATTTCGGCGGCCGAAAACCAGCAATCTGCCCCTATCCTTGAATGCTGTGGAGTTCGGCTTCGCGGAGGTCGTCAGGGAAGACGTAGCGGCGGAAGGCCCAGAAGCGGAAGGCCATGGCCAGCAGGACGCCGAGGATCTGGCCCGAGATGAAGTTGGCGACCATCTGCACGGTCGGATCCACGTGCGGCACACGCAGATTCAGCGCGTAGAGCGAGATCGCCTGCGGGATCATTGTGACCGCGATGCCCAGTGCGCTGACCGCGAAGAACAGGGCGGCCTCGTGACTGCGCTGCCTGCCGCCGCGGGCGCGGAAGGACCACTCGCGGTTGAGGATGTAGGAGGCGATGGTCGCGATCAGCGCGCCGAGCAGGCGCGCGGTCAGCGGCTTGTCGCCGAGCACCGTCAGTTTCACCGCGTACACCACACCCGTGTCGATGAACCAGGTCATCGCGCCGACGACGGCGAATTTCAGTAGTTCCCGATGCTTCAGGAGCAGGGAACGCAACGGCTCAGGGAACCGCTGCACCACCTCTAGGACTGCCACTGAATCGACAGTAGACGACGTTGCGGTGCCACGCCCGCCCGGAGCGGGGCTGTTACTCGTAGCGGTCGGTGATCGGCTGTGGTTCGCGCCCACGCACTTCGATGGCGCCGATGACCAGATCGGGGGGCGGCACCAACCCCAGATGTTCCCAGGCGCCCGCGGTCGCGACCCGGCCGCGCGGTGTGCGGGCGACGAGTCCGGCGCGCACCAGGAACGGTTCGCAGACCTCTTCCACGGTGGCCGCTTCCTCGCCGACGGCGACCGCCAGGGTGGAGACGCCCACCGGTCCCCCACCGAAACCACGCACGAGCGCGCCGAGTACCGCGCGGTCGAGTCGGTCGAGGCCGAGCGCGTCGACGTCGTAGACCTCGAGCGCCGCCATCGCGATGGGATGGGTGATGAACCCGTCCGCCCTGACCTCGGCGTAGTCGCGAACCCGGCGCAGCAGCCGGTTGGCGATACGCGGGGTGCCACGCGAGCGTCCGGCCACTTCGGCGGCGGCATCGGGGTCGATCTGCACACCGAGGATGCGGGCCGAGCGGGTGAGGATCTGCAGCAGTTCGGCCGGGTCGTAGAAGTCCATGTGCCCGGTGAAGCCGAAGCGGTCGCGCAGCGGGCCGGTGAGCGCACCCGAGCGGGTGGTGGCCCCGACCAGGGTGAACGGGGCGATGTCGAGGGGAATCGAGGTCGCGCCGGGACCCTTACCGACCACCACGTCGACGCGGAAGTCCTCCATCGCCAGGTACAGCATTTCCTCGGCCGGGCGGGCCATGCGGTGGATCTCGTCGATGAACAGGACATCGCCCTCGACCAGGTTCGACAGCATGGCGGCTAGGTCGCCCGCGCGTTCCAGGGCAGGGCCGGAGGTGATGCGCAGGGCGGTGCCGAGTTCGCCCGCGATGATCATCGCCATGCTGGTCTTGCCGAGGCCGGGCGGTCCCGACAGCAGCACGTGGTCGGGGGTGGCGCCGCGCTGGCGAGCACCACGCAGGACCAGTGCGAGTTGTTCGCGCACGCGGGGCTGGCCGATGAAGGTGTCGAGCGAGGTGGGGCGCAGCCCGGTTTCGGCTTCGCCGTCGGTGCTGAGATAGCGGGCGGTGAGGTCGGATTCGTCGGATTCGTCGAAGCTGTCGAAGTCGTCGTCCACGGTCTACCTGTTCTTACCGAGCAGGCCGAGCGCCGCGCGCAAGGCCACCGAGGTGGTGGCGGCCGGTTGGTCAGCGAGGACGGCGTCGACGGCCTGTTCGGCCTGCTTCGCGGGGAAGCCGAGACCGATGAGCGCCTCGGAAACCTGTTCGCGCACAGGGGTACTCGGCGTTTGAGAGCCGGGCGGGCCGGTCGGCACCGCCACCTGGTTCACCTTGTCGCGCAGTTCGACGACCATCCGCTCGGCACCGCGTTTGCCGATCCCGGGGACCCGGGTCAGCGCGGCAACGTTGCTCTCGGCCAGCGCTTTTCGCAGTGCTTCGGGCTCGAGTACGGCCAGCACCGCCATCGCCAGGCGCGGGCCGACTCCGGTGACGGTCTGCAGCAGTGCGAACAGTTCGCGGGCTTCGGTGTCGGTGAAGCCGAACAGGGTCATCGAGTCCTCGCGCACGATCATGGTCGTGTAGAGGCGGGTCTGTTCGCCGCGAGTGAGCCCGGCGAGGGTGGCCGGGGTGGCATTGAGCCGGTAGCCGATGCCCGCCGCTTCGATCACGACATGATCGAGCGCGATCTCGAGTACCTCTCCGCGTACCGACGCGATCACCCGCGCACCACCTTCCGTTGTTCGGCGAGCTTTTGTTCGTAGCGGCGGCGGACCTCGTCGGCCTGCGCCTGCGCGGCCGCCATCCTGTCCATCAGCGGCGCCCGCCAACAATGACAGATCGCCAGTGCGAGCGCGTCGGCGGCATCGGCCGGTTTCGGGGCAACCTGCAGTCCGAGAATCCGCGTCACCATCGCGGTGACCTGCGCTTTGTCCGCCGTACCGTTCCCGGTGACAGCAGCTTTCACCTCACTGGGCGTATGAAACGCCACCCGAATCCCCCGCCGAGCCGCCGCCAACGCGATCACCCCCCCGGCCTGCGCGGTCCCCATCGCGGTCCGCACATTGTGCTGCGCGAACACCCGCTCGATCGCGACCGCCTCCGGCTTGTGGGTATCCATCCACTCCTCGGCGGCATCCGCCACAGCCATCAATCGCAAGGCCAACTCGGCATCCGGCGGCGTCCGCACCACCCCCACATCGAGGGCGACCACCTTCCGGCCGGGCCCACTGTCGACCATGCTGAGCCCGCACCGGGTGAGCCCGGGATCGACGCCCATCACCCGCACCGGCACCCCTTCGAAGACACGAACAGTTGTTCGAAAGTCTAGAGCATTCCGAACTCCGCGCCGACCAACGACACGACCTCACGCGGGTCGCGGCAACAGTCCGAGCAGGGCGGGATCTCGCGCATGCCGAGCCCAGATCCCCGCCGGATCCGCAGCGAGCTTGCGAGCCCGCAGATCGAGCATCCCGGCCACATACGACACCGTCGCGGCGACCTCCCCATCGCCTCTGGTCAACGTGTGCTCCACCCGATACGTCTTGCCGTGGCCCCATTCCCACCGGCAGTCGATCTCGACCGTGTCATCGGCCCGCAGCTCGCGCAGATACCGCACATTCAACTCGAGATTCACCGGCCCGAACCCCGCCGCCAGCAATTCCGGCACCGAAACCCCCGCGGCCCCCACACACGCGAACCGCGCATGGTCGGCGTACTGCTGGTAGGCCGCGCCGGTGACGTGCAATTGAGCATCGAGATCGGACACCCGAACCGGGATCCGAACCCGAAACGGCACACCAGTTTCCGTCATGCCCGCGAGTGTGCCACCGGGGTACGACACATTCGCCGCGCCTTATCCGAGTGCAGCGGTGAATACCTCGCGGGCGCGATCGTCGAACAGTACGAATCGCACCAGGGTCACGTTGGTATCGGTCGCGCGTACTGTCTCGATCGCGATGCGCGCGCCGTCGTCTATCGGCCAGCCGAAGATGCCGGTGGAGATCGCCGGGAACGCGACCGTCGATGCTCCCAATTCGTCTGCTACGCGCAGGGATTCGCGATAGCACGAAGCGAGGAGTTCGGAGCGGTCCTCGGTGGCCGACCAGACGGGGCCGACGGTGTGGATCACCCAGCGTGCGGGCAGACGGCCCGCGGTGGTCGCGACCGCCTGGCCGGTGCGCAGGCCTTTGCCGTAGTGCGAGGCGCGTAGGTCGCGGCATTCGGACAGGATCTGGGGGCCGCCTTTGCGGTGGATGGCGCCGTCGACGCCACCGCCGCCGAGCAGGGAGGAGTTGGCGGCGTTGACCACGGCGTCCACCTGCTGTTCGGTGATGTCGCCCCGGACCGTCTCGATTCGCGTCATGATCCTCATTGTGCCGGGGTGACGAGGGCGAGCACGGGTACCGTCGAGGGAGCCGGCATGGTCGGTCCGTCCGAGGCGAGGAGAACCACACATGGCCATACCCACCGGTGACATCGTGCCGACCGCAGAGGGGCGGGATCTGGTGATCACGCGGTCGTTGGGGTTGCCGATCGAGGAGGTGTGGGCACGGTTGACCGACCCACACCTGACGGCGGGGTGGTACGGAACCTGGGAGGGACAGGCGGGGACCGGGAACACGATTCGGGTGCAGATGCGGTTCGAGGAGGGTGAGCCGTGGACGGATATGCGCATCGATGACTGCACGCCGCCGCTGCACCTGGGGACCTCCTCGACCGACCAGATCGGGCTGTGGCGACTCGAGGTGACCCTGCTCGATACCGGCGCGGCCACCGAATTGCGCCTGGTCCACCATCTGACATCGGAATACCAGCTGGCGGAGATCCCGCAGATCGGGCCGGGCTGGGAGTACTACGCCGACATGTTCGTCGCCGCGTGCACGCACACCGAACTACCGGATTTCGCCGACTACTACCCGTCGATGTCGGGCTACTACGAGCAACAGACCTCCTGAAACGTGAACCGCCCCAGCCGAATTCACGGCCGGGGCGGTTCAAGGAAGAAACTGACTACTCGTCGTCGAGTTCCGCGGCGACCTCGTCGGAGATATCGACATTGGTGTACACGTTCTGCACATCGTCGCTGTCTTCGAGCGCGTCGACCAGCTTGAACACCTTGCGCGCACCGTCGGCGTCGACCGCGACCGACACCGACGCCTGGAAACCGGACTCGGCGGAGTCGTAGTCGATGTTGGCGGCCTGCAGGGCCGACCGCACCGCGACCAGATCGCCGGGCTCGGTGATGATCTCGAAGACATCGCCGTGATCGTTGACGTCTTCGGCGCCCGCGTCGAGAACCGTCTCGAGAACATCGTCCTCGGACAGGCCGTTCTTCTCGAGCGTCACCACACCCTTGCGCGCGAACAGGTACGACACCGAACCCGGATCGGCCATGTTGCCGCCGTTGCGGGTCATCGCCAGCCGGACCTCGCCCGCGGCGCGGTTGCGGTTGTCGGTGAGGCACTCGATCAGCACGGCCACGCCGTTGGGCCCGTAGCCCTCGTACATGATCGTCTGCCAGTCGGCGCCGCCGACTTCCTCGCCACCGCCGCGCTTGCGGGCGCGCTCGATGTTGTCGATGGGGACCGAGGTCTTCTTCGCCTTCTGGATGGCGTCGAACAGCGTCGGATTGCCCGCAGGGTCACTACCACCAGTGCGGGCCGCCACCTCGATGTTCTTGATCAGCTTGGCGAAGAGTTTGCCGCGCTTGGCGTCGATTCCCGCCTTCTTGTGCTTGGTGGTGGCCCATTTGGAGTGGCCGCTCATGCCCTACTTCCTTCAAGTCGGTTGCGCGTCTGCCCGGGCGGACAAGCTCGATCCAGCCTACTCACTCCCCCGTCGCGCCCGCCGACGCGGGGTTTCACCGCGCGAGACGGACCATGTCGACGAACAGTTCGTGCACCCGCAGATCGCCGGTGACCTCGGGGTGGAACGAGGTCGCCACCACATTGCCCTGCCTGGCTGCCACGATGCGCCCCTGCGCGGGCCCGTGCGGAACGCGCGCCAGCACCTCGACGTCGTCACCGACCCGCTCCACCCACGGGGCGCGAATGAACACCGCGCGCACGGACGTGTCGAGGCCGGTGAAGTCCAGGTCGGTCTCGAAGGAGTCGACCTGACGACCGAAGGCATTGCGCCGCACCGTCATATCGATCCCGGACAGGTGCTGCGCGTCGGCGCGAGTATCGAGGACTTCCGAGGCGAGCAGGATCATGCCCGCACACGATCCGAACGCGGGCAGCCCGTCGCGCAGCCGCGCCCGCAACGGTTCCAGCAGGTCGAAGGCCTGCAGCAGCTTCGAGATCGCGGTCGACTCACCACCGGGCAGCACGAGTCCGTCGACGGCCGCCAGTTCCGACTCGCGCCGCACCAGCACCGGGTTCGCCCCGCAGTGTTCCAGCGCGGCAACGTGTTCGCGCACGTCACCCTGCAGCGCGAGGACGCCAATGGTCGGGCGGGCAGCAGTCGAGGAAGCGTTCACAGCCGTCGAGCTTACGAGCCCGCGCGATGTGTGCCCGCTCACGCCGTGCCGTCGCGTTCCCACGGTGCGGTCGCGACTCCCCTGGCTACTTGTGGCGCGGGGTGCGGATCAAGCCCTCCTGCACGACGGCGGCGACGAGATTTCCCTCGCGGTCCCAGATCTTGCCGCCGGTCAGCGCGCGACCGAACCCGGCCGAGGGCGAGGACTGGTCGTAGAGCAGCCATTCGTCGGCGCGGAACGGGCGAAGGAACCACATGGCGTGGTCGAGCGAGGCGTTCTGGGTGGGTTCGTCGGGGTGGATCACCTTCGACGAACCGAGCAGCGTCATATCGCTCATGTAGGCGAGCGTGCAGACGTGGAACATCGGGTCGTCGGGCAGCGGATGGCGGTACCGGAACCACACCTGCTGCGGGGAAACGGCACCGTCACGGGCGACGACCTGGTCCTGCGGGACGGTGCGGATGTCCCAGTGCTCCCATTCGCGCATCGCCCACAGTCGTTCGGGGGTCATGGTCACGCTGGCGTCGGGCAGGTCGTCGGGACCTTCGACCGCGGGCATCACGTCCTGGTGCTCCGGCCCTTCGTCACCGTGATGGAACGAGGCCGACATCATGAAGATCGCCTGCCCGTCCTGCACGCCGGTGACGCGCCTGGTGCAGAACGACCTGCCGTCGCGAATGCGTTCGACCAGGTAGACGGTGGGTTCTTCCGGGTTGCCCGGCCGCAGGAAGTAGCCGTGCAGGGAATGCACCTGGAAGGTGGGGTCGACGGTGCGCACCGCCGAGACCAGCGCCTGCCCGGCCACCTGACCGCCGAAGGTGCGCGGTAGCTGAGACTCCGTGGACGCGCCGCGGAAGATGTCGCGCTCCAGCCGCTCGATCGCGAGCGCCTCTTCGATTGTCGCCATGCGCTCGAGATTATCGCCTCACCGACCGGGCGGTATGTCCGGCTCTCCCACGACGGTCCGGAATTTGCTGTGATGGTCGGGTGCCGACGTTCACGCCCACCTCGCCCACGGCCCTGGCCCGACTCGTCGCCGACCGGCTCGTCGAGCTGCCGGGACGGCGGGTACTCGCGATCGACGGTGCCGATGCCGCCGCGCCCGTCGAGCTCGGCCGCCGGATCGTGGAGACGCTGACGGAGCAGGGTCGATCGGCCGCGGTGGTGTCGGTGCACGATTTCGTGCGGCCCGCGTCGTTGCGCATGGAATACGGACGCGATGACGAATGGTCTTATCGCACAGCATGGTTCGATTACGACGCGTTGCGGCGCGAGATTCTCGACGCGATGCCCGAGAACGGGCGCTGGTTGCCCGCGCTGTGGGACGAACAGCGGGATCGGTCGGCGCGGGCGGCGATTCGCACCGCGCAGGCCGATCTGGTATTGGTGCTGGCGGGGCCGATGCTGCTGGGGCGCGGTCTCGACTTCGACCTCACCGTCCGTCTGGAGCTGAGTGAGCAAGCGGCGCTGCGGCTCACGCCCGCCGATCAGCAGTGGACGTTGCCCGCTGTGCGCGATCACACGGTGGACAGTCCCGAGGAAGCCACGTGGACCGTGCGCTGGGACCATCCCGATCGAGCAGCACTGCGCGGCTGAAAAACGTTGCGGCCCGGCATACTCCGGATACGCGAAAGCCCCGTCCGGAATTTTCGAACGGGGCTCGAGCGAGCAGACGATCAGGCGCAGGCGACCGAGGTCTGACCCAGGTTGGTCAGCATGCCGCAGGCCCACGACTTCTGAACCTTCCACTTGCCCTGATCGGCCACGAACGGCACATCGACGACATTGACCTGGCCGTTGAGCGTGAAGTTGGCCTTGGCGTTGACGCTCTCACCGAAGGACGTCACCTCGGTGACCTGAATCTGGACACTGTTGTCCTGCACGGCCTGCGCCAAGCGGTTCGGCAGCTCGGGATCGGCTTCGATGCCCTGCACGAAATCCAGCTTCTGGTCGTTGGGGATAGACGGGTCCAGCGCCATGGTGAGCTGCTCGTTGAGCTGCTCGACGGTCGGCACGGCAGGCAGTTCCGCGGTGGGCGCGCCGTTCGCCGCGGTCTTGGCGCTCGTAGTGGTCTTGGACGTGGTGCCGCCCTTGTCGTCACTGCACGCGCTCAGCCCGAGGGCAGCGACCACAGCCAGTCCTGCGATCGCGACTCGTCCGGTCCTACGAAACTTCATCCACTCGTCCTTACGTCGGGTCGACAATCTCGCCCTGTCGGGCGACGGCCCGGAACCACGCCACACAGCGCAGGCCTCGATGCCACGGCCCGGACGCTACCCAGCAATTTTGAGGAAACCCTGAGACACAGACAACGTGGGTCTGTGAGATGCATCGGATTGTGGTGCATCCCAGCATGACTCCCCATCGCTACGCCACGTCAGAGCGCAGACCGGCGATCGCGTCGACGAGTCGGGCGTGGGTGTGCGCGTCTGCTGCGGCGATCAGGCCGTGGGGTGCGGTGTGTAGGGGTTGTCCGGCGAGGCCGGTGACGACGCAGCCCGCGGCCTGGCAGATCGCGATCGCGCTGGTGAAGTGGACGCTGTCGCGGAGGTCGCCGCCGGTGATGTAGGCGGCGCGGCGGCCTGCCGCGACCCAGGCCAGGGCCAGGGAGGTGGAGAGGACTCGTGGGTGGAATTCGGCCGCGAAGGCTTCGGCGTCGAGGAGTCGGGCCGGGGTGGACCAGGGGAACGGGTTGTCGAGGTCGACGTCGACGAGGTGGCTGGAGGCTTGTGGGCGCAGGGGTTCGTCGTGGCCGTGGGTGCGCCGGAACGCGCCGTGGCCGGCCGTCCAGAACACCTCGTCGGCGAACGGATCGGCGGTGGCTGCTGCCTTGACAGTGCCGCCCGCGCGCAGGGCGACGTTGACCGCGACCAACGGGGTTTCGACCGCGAAATTCCTTGTGCCGCAGAGTGGGTCGATGAACCAGGTCCTCTCGCTGCGGGCCGATCCGGTGATGCCGGATTCCTCAGCGACGAATCGGTCGCCCGGGCAGGCCGCCGCGAGCACATCGAGGATGACTTTTTCCGCCGCGATATCGGCCTGCGTGGCGAAATCGTCGCCTTGTTTGATGTAGTGAGTGAGTGGAGCGCCGAACGCCGAGCGAATCGCTTGCGAAGCGAGTTCTGTTGCGTGGATTGCGATTTCACTATCCGAGTGGTGCACCGTCTCCAGGCTACGGACCGCGTCGCCCACCGGCAGCAGAACTCGCGGACTTACGTGGCCAAGTACACGGCGAGGCCGAGCCCGCCGATCCCGACCCCCACCCGCAACACGTTCGGCGGGATCACCTTCACCACCGGCGGACCACACCAGCCACCCGCCAGCGCACCCGCGCCCAACGCCAGTGCAGCGCCCCAGTGCACCGGCCCGAAGGCCGCGAACCCGACCGCGGCGACCAGGTTCGCGATGCCGAGCAGGAAGCTCTTGAGAACCGAAGCGCTCCACAGGGATTCGGAGGTGCACAGCAGCATCATCGACAGGTAGATCACGCCCGCGCCCGCACCGAAATAGCCGCCGTATACCGACGTGAGCAGGATGCCGACCGGCACGATCCAGGGCGCGCTCAGTTCGCCGATATGCCGTCGAACCAGTGGTTGCACCAGTAGCGCGATCGAAGCCATGGCGACCAGGAACGGCACGACCACCTCGAATGCCCCATCCGGAGCGACCAGCAGCGCCAGCGCACCGAGGAGCCCGCCCACAGCCGCCAAAATCGCCCAGCGCACCAGCGTGGGCCCGCGCCCTGTGAGTTCACGTCCGGAATTCGCGGTCGCACCGACACCGACAGCGACCATGGCGACGGTGTTGGTGACATTGGCCGCGACAGGCGGCAGACCGGCGGCGAGCAGCGCCGGATAGGAGACGATCGAGGCCATCCCGGTGACGAAACCGATCAAGCCGGTGAAGAATCCCGCGACGACCAGCAAGGACAAGTCGAGCGCGGTCACAGACCGACTGTACGGTATGCCCAGTTGGCAGCAATTTCCGGGCAAGACCCGACCGGACCACCCGCGCCGGGATCACTCCGACGCGCCGAAGGCCGTGCCAGGATGGCGGGGTGCAGATGACGACTTTCGAGCCGGGCGAACCACCCGTTCGACGTAACCGGCTGGACTCCAACACCGTTGCCCGCCTCGACGACGTCACCACCTTCGCCCAACTGCTCGACGCGGCAGAGCTGGTCCGCATGGATCATCCCGATGCCAGGATCCTGTGCACGCTCGACGACCTCGGCCAGTGCGCGTACACGAGCATGCACGCCACCCTCGGTTTGGTCGACGACGACGACACCGACCACGACGACCCCGTCGCCTCGCACAACTTCGACAACGCCGCGGTCACCCGCATCGCCGCCCTGCTCGACAACCCGGCGGCCCGCGTCCCCTGGGAAACCCTGCGCGACACCCGCAACGCGTCCGAGGACGAACTCACCGCCCTCGTCACCGCCAACCGCTCCCCCGACCGTGTCGTCGACGATGTGGTCCTGATCCAGCGCGTCCCCGTCGACCGCGACGACCTCGCCATCGCAGGCATCCCCAACGGCTACTTCGCCGACGACTGGTCCACCTACGACAACCACACCGTCATCCGCCGCATGGCCACCCACGGCTACCGCCACCTCGCCATCGGCGCCTCCCTGCTCGCCTTCGCCCGCCCCACACCCCCCACCCCCGAACAAGCCGCCACCCTGGTCACCGACCTCACCCACCTCTACGGCTCCCCCACCGCCATCGCCTGGCACGAACTGGCCGTCCAACTCCCCACCCAACGCCACCTCATCCTCGGCTACGCCGAAAACTACGCCGACGCCCTCACCACCGACACTGAGGGCGCGGCGGGCCAGCCCTAGACAGCGGGCTCCCGCAGTTCCGAGCGACCCGCCGTTCAACGGCCGTGCTCGGCGTCGCTATCACGCAGGAACCGACTGCTCCCGATCGAACGCGGTAGCCGTCAGGTTCGATGTCACCGTTGACCACACGGTCCAGGCCAGCCACACCATGCCTACCCCGGCCGCGATATGGCCGACCCGAACCAGTGGGGCCGGGAGCAGGAATGTCAGACACAGGACCGACAGGCCAGCTGTGTAGAGGATCGCGGCTAATCGTGGGACTGCCGCGCTGCGGAGTAGGGCTGCGCCGAACAGCAGCGTTCCGGTCAGGGCGAGGATCGCGGTGGCAAGGAAGGCGGATTTGGCTGGGGTGGTGAGTAATTCGTCTACTACCGGTTTGTCGAGGTAGACCAGGACGAAATTCTTGGCGAAGGCGACGCCGGCGAAATAGCCGAAGCCGAGGAATTGGACGGAGAACGCGAGGGCTCCGAAGCGGCCGAGGCGCCGGTGCAGGAGGGAGTACAGGGCTACCAGCAGCCCGATGCCGAAGGGGACGGCGGCACCGTTGAAGATTTGGGTGAGGGGCGTTTTCCCGTCGGCGATCAGTTCGATGGTGCCGGCGAGTGCGATGGTGGTGCCGCCGATGAGGCCGGAGATGCTGCCGAGGCGAAGTAGTGCTCGGGTGTCCATGTCGAATTCCCTTCTCGATGTCGAGATCGACGATAGGAATCCGGTGGTCACGGCGGTAAGTGCCGGGCGACCCATGACTTTCGGCTACATTCGCCATCGAGCCTGGTCGTGCGACGAATCCGCCCATAAGCTCGGGAAATGCATCGGCCGCGCGCACTGACCTGGGTAGCGTGCTTTCTCTACGTCTCGGTGCTGATCGCCGGGCTCGCCGTTGCCTCGACCGCTCCCGTCGACCCAGTCCGGTTGACCGCTTTCGCCGGAGCGCTCGTTGTCGCCGGGGTGTTGGAGATCGCCGAATGGCGGTTCATACAGGTCAGCTCTCAACCGGTCGCGGCGACCAACTCGACATCGCACACGCGAGCCGTCGCGATCACCGGGCTCATCGCCCGCGCCGCCCTCTACACGCTGATCACCGTGCTCGACACCAGCGGCAACGCGAAAGTCCTGTTCGTCCTGCTCCCGCTCACCGCGTATTTCACCGTCGGACATCGTGTCGCGTACGCGATCGCCGCGACCGGCCTGATCACAGCCGGGATTCTCGTGATCGGGCAACCGACTTCGCGTCAGGACCCCGAAGCCCTCTCGGATCTGCTGATGCTCACGATCGGCGTGGTCTTCGCCCTCGCCATCGCGGTGATCGCCGAACGCGAGGAAACCGGACGGCACCGCGCCGAAGTACTGCTCACCGAACTGACCGACGCCCACGCCCGCCTGCGCGAGTACGCCGACCAGGCGATATTCCTGGCCACCGTCGCTGAGCGGACCCGGGTGGCCCGCGATATCCACGACAGCGTCGGCCACCATCTCGTAGTCACCGCGATCCAGCTGGAGAAATCCGCCGCCTACCGATCCCTGGACACTGACACCGCCGACCGGGCCTTGGCCGAAGGCCGCAATTCCGCGCGCCTGGCGCTCGACGAGGTCCGCCGCGCGGTCGGTGCCCTGCGCGCCGACGACACCCAGTTCACCCTCGCCACCTCCCTGAAAGCCCTCGCGGCCCGACTCGACGACCCCGACTTCGCCGTGCTCCTCGTCCTCACCGGCACTGAGGACACCCTCGGAGAACCCGTGCGACTGGCCCTCTATCTCGCCGCGCAAGAGGGTCTCACCAACGCACGCCGCCATTCCGGTGCCACCATCGTCGCGGTCCGCGTCAACCTCACCGACAACTCCGGCGAACTCGATATCGCCGACAATGGAACGGGTTTCGCGCCGGGAACCGTGGAAGGTCAGGGGTTGTCAGGAATGCGCCAACGTCTCGACATTCTCGGCGGCGAGGTCCGAATCACTACCAGCCCCAAAGGAACTCGACTCCTCGCGACGATCCCGGCGGCGGCGCGATGACCCAACGCGACCCCGGCGCACCGCGCGCCGCGCCAAAGGTGCGCGTGCTGATCACCGACGACGAGCGCCTCGTTCGAGAAGGGATCGCCGCGCTGCTCGCTTTACAACCCGGCATCGAAGTCGTGGGCACGGCCGAAAGTGGCTCCGACGCAGTCGAACTGGCTACCATATTGACACCGGACGTGGTCCTGATGGATGTGCGCATGCCAGGAATGGACGGGGTCGAGGCGGCCACCCGACTGCGCGGCCGGGCAATAGTGTTGATGCTCACCACCTTCGACCACGACGGCTACATCATCGCGGCCCTGCACGCGGGCGCATCCGGCTACCTGCTCAAAGACCTCCCCGCCACCGAACTAGCCCAGGCGATCCGCCTCGCGCACGCGGGCGTCGACCAGTACTCCGCCGCCGTCACCACCCGCCTAGCCGCCATGGTCCGCTCCCGCATCCCCCGCCCCACCATCGACCTCACCGACCGCGAAACCGACGTCCTACGACTCCTCGCCACTGGCGCTGCCAACCGCGAAATAGCCCGCTCCCTTTACCTCAGCGAAGGCACCGTCAAGAACCACATCTCGAGCATCCTCCACCGCCTAGGCGTCCGAGACCGCACCCAAGCCGCCATCTACGCCCACGAACAGGGAATCCTCTGAAGACGCCCTCGGTCGCTGATTGCACACGATGCGGACAGCTGTCCCCTGACAGAACCGCGGGACTTCCACACGCGACGCCCCTGTCCACGACGCCGACGAACGATCCCACCACACCGAACTACGAAGAGGCCCAGCACGTAACGAGCCTGCGCGGCACCGACAGGACGGACGTCGATTCAACGACAAGTGAGCCTCGGCGCTGAGACGAGCGCTGTGTAGGAGGGGCGAGACAGAGAACAAGCCCGCGTCTCATCTCGAGAAGCGAGCTTGTCGTGTTGATATCAGCTTAGCCACCCGCAGCGCGCCCCCGCCGACCGCCCAGCTCCTCGACACCCTCACCACTGAACTCCTGAGCTTCAGGAATCCAGTCAGAGCTCCCACAAGGAGGCGATGGGTAACCGACGAGGTTCTCGCCGAACCGCACGCCCTGGTCCGACGTACCGAGCACGACCCCACCAAGAAACCTGTCACCCACACGCTCCGCTAGCCGCTGCAGGCCACGGAAATGCTCGGGCTTGTAGGTCTGCTTTGCCTTCACTTCAAGGCCGAGAAACCGACCGTCATCCAGCTCGATGACAACGTCCACCTCGATGCCCGACGACTCTCGGTAGTGGAAAACACTCGCCACCGCCGACAAGTGCGGCAGCCCGGGCGGCCGTCGGCGTCTCGCGAGAGGCGCGCGCGAACCACCTCACCGGCTTGGTAGGCCGCGACCAGACGCAGGACGGTCGCCAAGCGGTTGCCGTCGACCAGACGTCGGATATCGCGGACATCGCACTCAACGATGTGGTCCACGTATCCGTCGAACCAGGCCGCCCGCAGTCGCGGCGACCGCCGAAAGACCTCCGGATACCCCGACTGCTGCGAGAAGGTTCGCGTAGTCCTCCCGCGAGACCGACGAACGGACGTCGAAGGGATCCACACCGGCGAGGAGGCGAGTCACGAAGTCATCGAGGCGACCGTTGATCTCGCCCTGGCTCAAGGTCCCCGATGGCAGTTTGACGGCTCGGCCCGCGAGCGAGTCGGGCGTCCGTTCGAGCCGTAGCAGATCAGCCGACTCAGTGAGAGGAACGCCCTCGATGACGACAACAGGGAAGGCGTCGACGAGCTCCTTCGCCCAGGGGAGGGCGTGGCGCGAGAGGATATCGTTCGAGGTCACGGCACTATGAAAACCCCACAAGTCGCTGTTCTGCAAGCACAAACCCGCTGATTCACCGAGAGCAAGTCGCTGTTTTGCACACGATAGGTCGCTGATTTCGCACAATGAGGTCAGCTGTCGGCAGCGCTCCACCACGAACCTATTCTCGTTCCTCCTCGGGCGGACTGCCCTGAGCAGGAACGCGCAGCGCGACCGAGACGCCAGGCCAGGTGCGGGCGTAGACGACCGTGGGCCCGTCCGAAAACGGACGAGCCCACGGTCGAATCACTCAGTGCCCGAACAACTTCGGGCGACAAATCACCAGCCGCGCTCGGCGAGGCGGTGGGGCTGGGGGATTTCTTCGACGTTGATGCCGACCATGGCTTCGCCCAGGCCGCGCGAGACCTTGGCGAGGACGTCCGGGTCGTCGTAGAAGGTGGTGGCCTTGACGATGGCGGCGGCGCGCTGTTCGGGGTTGCCGGACTTGAAGATGCCGGAGCCGACGAAGACGCCTTCGGCGCCGAGCTGCATCATCATGGCGGCGTCGGCGGGGGTGGCGATGCCGCCCGCGGTGAACATCACGACGGGGAGCTTGCCGGTCTGGGCGACCTCGCGGACGAGTTCGTAGGGGGCCTGCAGTTCCTTGGCGGCCACGAACAGTTCGTCCTCGGACAGCGAGGTCAGGCGGCGGATCTCGCCGCGGATGGTGCGCATGTGGGTGGTGGCGTTGGAGACGTCGCCGGTGCCGGCTTCACCCTTGGAGCGGATCATGGCCGCGCCTTCGGTGATGCGGCGCAGAGCCTCGCCCAGGTTGGTGGCACCACAGACGAAGGGGATGGTGAAGTTCCACTTGTCGATGTGGTTGGCGTAGTCGGCGGGGGTGAGGACCTCGGACTCGTCGATGTAGTCCACGCCAAGGCTCTGCAGGATCTGCGCCTCGACGAAGTGGCCGATGCGGGCCTTGGCCATCACGGGGATGGAGACCGCGGCGATGATGCCGTCGATCATGTCCGGGTCGCTCATCCGGGACACGCCGCCCTGGGCACGGATGTCGGCGGGCACCCGCTCGAGCGCCATCACGGCCACCGCGCCAGCGTCTTCGGCGATCTTGGCCTGCTCGGCGTTGACCACATCCATGATCACGCCACCCTTGAGCATCTCGGCCATGCCGCGCTTGACGCGGGCGGTGCCGACGGTGTTGGTGGTCTCAGGCGTAGTCACGAATGTCTCCTGTGTCATGGGCGCCAATCAAGTCGCTCGGGTACGGGTTCACCGTCGATTCTAGAGCTGCCCGAATTCGGGCTTCATAGCCAGTTGAGCACCACTGGCCTTCTTGCGACCAGCGGCGATGCGGAACCCGCTGCCAGCTGGCCTTGCCCGCTCAGCGGATCGAGCGGACCACGTGTTCGGTGTCGTCCTCCGCGGCGGTCACGGCTTCGGCGAGCAACTCGTCGAGGTGGTAGGGGTACACGGCCTCACCCTTGGCGTCGAGCGCGCGGATGTCGTCGGCGGTGCACCAGCGGTGGTCGGTGATCGTGCGGCGTTCCAGAGCGTCGAGGTCGGCGGGGCGCCATTCGAAACCCGGGGAGCGCAGGGTGAAGAACAGTTCTTCGGAGCGAATGAGTTCGCCATTGAACGGGAACACCGCGACGCGACGCCACAGCGGGCCGCGCAATGACGAGGGGTCGACGCGCTGGCCGGTTTCCTCGTAGGTTTCGCGGACGGCCGCATCACGCAGGTTCTCCCCCGGTTCGACGCCGCCGCCGACGGTGAACCAGAAGGCGACCTCGGGGATCATCGGGTCGTGGCCGCGCAGCAGCAGCACGCGGTCCTGCTCATCGAGCAGGACCACCCGCGCGGAGGTGCGGGTGGTGTGGACGACGAGGCCGGTGGCGGCGGCGGGGGTCGCGCGTTCGGTGATCTCGAAGTAGTGCGGCAGCGGGGCGGTGCCGCCGAGGTGCAGGATGCGCACGGGTCTGCGGGTGCGCAGGGCGAGGGTGTCGCGGACGGCGTCGTTGTGGAAGCGGCGCGCGATCAGCACGCGGGCCTCGGCGTCGGCGAGTTCGGCGACCAACTGGGGTCGCAGGTGGTCGATGTCGACGAGTGACAGCGCGGCCGAGAGCTGGTTTTCGACCGTTTCCCGGTCGCTGCGGTCGACGCGCTCGGCACGGTCGGCCAGTGCGGCGAGCTGCGCGGCCCGTTCGGCGCGACGCGGATCAGCACTCACCGGGCCCGCCTCCGACATGGCCACTGCGCGTGCCACCACCGCACGTCGGGCCAGCGCCGCGTCGAGTGCCTGCCATGACTGGTCGGAGCGCACGTGCAGCCGGTCGAGGCGGTTGGCGGTGGAGTAGGCCCACACGCCGAGGGCGAGGACGAGCAGGGCGATCAGCCCGAGAACGAGGACCGTGGTCGCGGAGAAGGTGATCATCCGGCGGCCCGCACCCGGTTGTCGCCGACGGTAACGGTCTCGTACACCCGCAGGATCTGCTCGGCCACGACCGGCCAGTCGTAGCCCGCGACCACCTGGGTAGCGGTGCTCACGAGACGCATCCGCGTCTCGTCGTCGGTCAACAGCGTGTCGATCGCAGTGGCCAGCGCGTCGGAGTCGCCGATCGGGGTGAGCATGCCCGCTGTCCCGTCGCGCAACACGCGCCGGAACGCATCGAGTTCGCTCGCGACCACGGGAGTGCCCGCCGCCATCGCCTCGATCAGGATGATGCCGAAACTCTCGCCACCCAGATTCGGCGCGACGTACACATCGGCACTGCGCAGCGCGGCAGCTTTCTCTTCGTCGGAGACCTGTCCGAGGAACCGCAGGTGCCCCGCGTGCTCGCCTGCCTCGCGTCGCAGCCGCTCCTCGTCACCGCGCCCGACGATGAGGATCTCCACGTCGGGGTGGTGTTCGATGAGCGCGGGCAGCGCGCCGAGCAGCACGTCCATGCCCTTGCGCGGTTCGTCGTAGCGGCCGAGGAACAGCACCGTACGGCCCGCGCGCGGATATCCGTCCAGTGGCTCACCGCGCGCGAACGCCGACACGTCGACACCGTTGGGGATCTCCACCGCGTCGGAGCCGAGCGCTTCGACCTGCCAGCGCCTGGCCAGCTCGGACACTGCGATCCGCCCGCTGATCTTCTCGTGATATGGGCGGAGCACACCTTGAAAGGTGCTGAGCACCAACGACTTCGTGGTCGAAGTATGGAAGGTGGCCACGATCGGACCTTCGGCGATCTTGAGCGCCAGCATCGACAGACTGGGGGCGTTGGGTTCGTGGATGTGGAGCACGTCGAAGTCGTTGCTGTCGATCCAGCGGCGAATCCGCGTGTAGGCCATCGGGCCGAACGACAGTCGCGCCACCGACCCGTTGTAGGGAATCGCGACCGCGCGACCCGCCGAGACGACGAAGTCCGGCAGCGGTGTGTCGTCGGAGGCCGGGGCGAGCACGCTCACCTTGTGCCCGCGTTCGATGAACACCCGGGCCAGCTCGACCACATGCGCCTGCACGCCGCCGGGGACATCGAACGAATACGGGCAGATCATCCCGATCTTCACCGCTGGCCCCCAGCGGCGATCCGCGACAGCCGTGCGGGCGACAAATCGCCTTCCCACATCGGCTGCAGCATGTGCCAGTCGGCCGGGTGCTCGGTGATATTGGCGGCGAAGCGGTCGGCCAGCAACTGCGTGGCCCCCTCGATCCCACCCGAAACATCCAGCGCCGGTTCGGCTTTCAGCCCCCAACCTTCGGTGCCGTCGTCGTCGTCGACGGTGAACCAGCCGTGTACGGGCACCAGCGCCGCACCGGTCTCGATCGCCAATTTGGCGGGGCCTGCTGGCATCCACGTGCGTTCACCGAGGAAGTCGACGGGCACACCTTTTCCGGTGAGGTCACGTTCGCCCAGCAGGCAGACGATCCGGTTCTGGCGCAGGCGTTCGGTGAGCGCGGCGAACGGCGGTTGCTCACCACCGGTCAGCGGAAAGACCTCGAAACCGAGGCTCTCGCGATAGGCGACGAACCGCTCGAACAGCGATTCGGGTTTCAATCGTTCCTGAACGGTGGTGAAGTTGTCGTAGTGCTGCACCAGCCAGACACCGGCCATATCCCAGTTGCCCGAATGCGGGAGCACCAGAATCAGCCCGCGTCCTGCCTCCAGCGCGGCGTCGACATTCTCCAGACCGCCGACGTAGTAGTCGATCTGGGTGGGGTCCATCGACGGCAGCCGGAACGCTTCACGCCAGTACCGAGCATAGGAGCGCATGCTCGCTCGCATCAGCTCGTCGGGCACCTGATCGGCGGGCACGCCGAGGACTCGCGAGAGGTTGCGGCGCAACTGTTGTGGTCCGCCGTCCTTCACCGCACGATCGGCGCCGAGGTCGAATGCCTTGCGCGCCAACCCTTCCGGCGCCGCCCGCACCAGGCGCCAGCCCGCAGCATAGGCCCAGTCGCTCAGCTGATCTTTGAGACTCATGATGCCTCCTGCTGCGGTGCGGGCGGAATGACAACCCGCGCACCCGGCGAATTACGCACTGCCAGGACTCGCTGGAACACCGTCACGATGCTCAGCACCGCCAGCACCCACATCGCCACGTACACGGCCCAGGTCAGCCACTCGATCCCCCAGTGCCCGCCGATACCGGTGAGCCCGGTGCCGAGCAGCACGAGAACCAGGCGATCCGGGCGTTCGATCAGCCCGCCGTCCGCTGACAGTCCGCTCGCCTCGGCGCGAGCCTTGGCATACGAGATCACCTGCGAGGTCACCAGCACGACCAGGGTGACCGCGAACAGTTCCCTGCTGTGCTCGTGATAGACCGCCCACCAGGCGAGTCCACCGAAGATCGCGCCGTCGGCCACCCGGTCGCAGGTGGCGTCGAGGACCGCGCCGTACTTGGTGCCGCCGCCGCGGGCGCGCGCCATCGCCCCGTCGAGCATGTCGAACATGACGAACAGCCAGATGACCAGCGTTCCCCAGAACAGGTGCCCGGAGGGGAACAGGGTCACCGCGGCGGCGATCGTCGCGGTGGTGCCGATCAGTGTCATCGCGTCCGGGGTGAGCCCCGTCCCGACGAGCGCTTTGCCCAGCGGCGCAGTCGCTTTCGCAAACGTCTGGCGGCCGAAGAAGCTGAGCACGGTCTTTATTCCTCCCACGCCTCCGCCAGCAGCTGCCGCGTTTCGCGCAACAACTGAGGCATCACCTTCACCCCGCCGACCACGGTGATGAAGTTCGCATCCCCGCCCCAGCGCGGCACGATGTGCTGGTGCAGGTGGTCGGCCAGCGACCCACCGGCCACCCCACCGAGATTGAGACCCACGTTGAATCCGGCAGGCCGCGAGACCTGCTTCATCACCCGAATGGCCCGCTGCGTGAAGGCCATCAGTTCCGCGCTCTCGGCGGGCGTGAGGTCCTCCAGGTCGGCTACCCGGCGGTACGGCACCACCATCATGTGCCCTGGGTTGTACGGGTACAAGTTGAGCACGGCGTAAACATTCTCGCCGCGGGCGATGATCAGGCCGTCTTCGTCCGACATCTTGGGGATATCGGTGAACGGATGCCCGGTCGCGTCCTTGGGTTTGACCTCACCGGTGATGTAGGACATCCGGTACGGCGTCCACAGCCGCTGCAGGCGATCGGGCTGCCCCGCGCCGGCGTCGACGATCTCACCGGCGCCGGGGGCGATGGGCTCGCTCATGCCGACGCCTTGACGATCTCGAACCCCTCCGCGGTGGGCGAGGCGTTCTCCCGGTTGCGGACCCAGGCGGTGATGGTGGCGATCGCGTCGGCGACCGGCACCGTGTTGACCTGGGTGCCGTCGCAGAACCGGAAGCTCACCGCGTCGGCTTCGACGTCGCGCGCGCCTGCCAGGAGCATGAACGGCACCTTCTGGGCGGTCTGGTTGAAGATCTTCTTCTGCATACGGTCGTCGCTGCGGTCCACTTGGGCCCGCACGCCGGCGTCACGCAGCTGCTCGATCACCGAATCCAGGTGCGGGGCAAAGTTTTCCGCGACCGGGATGCCGACGACCTGCACCGGCGAGAGCCAGGCGGGGAAGGCACCGGCGTAGTGCTCGGTGAGCACGCCGAAGAAGCGTTCGATCGAGCCGAACAGGGCGCGGTGGATCATCACCGGACGCTGCTTGGTGCCGTCGGAGGAGGTGTACTCCAGGTCGAACCGCTCGGGCAGGTTGAAGTCGAGCTGCACGGTCGACATCTGCCAGGTGCGGCCGAGCGCGTCCTTGACCTGCACGGAGATCTTCGGGCCGTAGAACGCGGCGCCGCCTGGGTCGGGCACCAGATCCAGACCTGAAGCCTCGGCGACCTTTTCGAGGGTTTCGGTGGCCTCGGCCCACAGCTCGTCCGAACCCACGTACTTCTTCGGGTCCTTGGTGGACAGCTCGAGGTAGAAGTCGTCGAGGCCGTAGTCCTTGAGCAGCCCGAGGACGAACTGCAGGGTGCTGGTGAGCTCGGCGTGCATCTGCTCTTTGGTGCAGTAGATGTGCGCGTCGTCCTGGGTCATGCCACGCACGCGGGTCAGGCCGTGCACCACGCCGGACTTCTCGTAGCGGTACACCGAACCGAATTCGAACATCCGCAACGGCAATTCGCGGTAGGAGCGGCCGCGCGCCCGGAAGATCAGGTTGTGCATCGGGCAGTTCATCGGCTTGACGTAGTAGTCCTGGCCGGGCTTGCGCACGGTGCCGTCTTCGTTGAGCTCGGCATCGAGGTGCATGGCCGGGAACATGCCGTCCTTGTACCAATCGAGGTGCCCGGAGGTCTCGAACAGCGCACCCTTGGTGATGTGCGGGGTGTTGACGAACTCGTAGCCCGCCTCGATGTGGCGCTGGCGCGAGTACTCCTCCATCTCCTTGCGGATGATGCCGCCCTTGGGATGGAACACCGGCAGGCCCGAACCGAGCTCGTCAGGGAAGGAGAACAGGTCCAGTTCGAGGCCGAGCTTGCGGTGGTCGCGGCGCTCGGCCTCGGCCAGCAGCTCCAGGTAGGCGTCCATCGCCTCGGTGGATTCCCACGCGGTGCCGTACACGCGCTGCAGGTCCTCGCGGTCCTGGTCGCCACGCCAGTAGGCGGCCGAGGAGCGGGTCAGCTTGAACGCGGGGATGAACTTGGTGGTGGGGATGTGCGGACCGCGGCACAGGTCGCCCCACAGCTTCTCACCGGTGCGCGGGTCGAGGTTGTCGTAGATGGTCAGCTCGTTGCCGCCGACCTCCATGATCTCGGGATCGTCGATGCCGGACTTGTCGCTGATCAGCTCCAGCTTGAACGGCTCGTTCGCCAGTTCGACGCGGGCGTCGTCGACCTCGACCACGCGACGCGAAAAACGTTGCGCGCCTTTGACGATCTTCTTCATCCGGGATTCCAGCTTGGCCAGATCCTCGGGGGTGAAGGGCTTGTCGACCTGGAAGTCGTAGTAGAAGCCGTCCTTGATCGGCGGGCCGATGCCCAGCTTCGCGTCGGGGAACTCCTGCTGCACGGCCTGGGCCAGCACGTGTGCGGCCGAGTGCCGGATCACGCTTCGCCCGTCCTCGGTGTTCGCGGCGACCGGTTCGACGTCGACGTCTTCTTCCGGGGTCCAGGACAGATCCTTGAGCGCACCGTCGACATCGCGCACGACCACGATCGTGTCGGGACCCTTGGTGGGCAGGCCCGCTTCCCGCACCGCTGCGCCCGCGGTAGTCCCCGCCTGCACCCGAACGAGAGCGACTGGACTGATGGGTGCAGAGGTGGTCACGGAATTGTTCTCCTTGTTGTCCGGGTCCGTCCGGGCTCACGGCGCAGGGTTCGTCCCGCACCGCCGATCCGCGCAGGGTCTGCCCTGCGTCGCCCATGCTATCGGGAGCGCCGACAGGCCGTGTCGATGGACCTACGCCCGCATGTCGATCAACCGGACGGCGTCAGCGCTGGGAACGCGCTGCGGCGGCCAGCCGTTCGGCGCGATCGGCGGGCGCGCGCTTCGGGCAGCTCGTGCACATCTCCCGACCGGGCGCCTCGTAGACCAGGCAACACGAAGCGCGACGAACGAAGGTGCGGCCATCGACGGTGACGAATCGCGGGGTCGGCAGGCGTGAGCCCACATCCGCCACCAGCCGGGTCGCCGCTTCCTGGGAGCCCGCGTCCAAGGCTCGGTTGCCGATGGCGTCGGCGACGACCGCCCACAACGAGGGAGCTCCGGCCCCGGAAACCGCCGCGACCTGGGAGATCACGGTGGTCAAGGTGTCACGCAGGGCGGTCGCGACCTCTTCGGCCGCTGCCGCGCCGGTCTCGCCGCCCACGTCCGAGCGCACCGATCGCCCGTTGGCGTCGACCGGCACCCTGTGGAACCGGGCGTGCTCGACGCCACCGTCCGGGCGGACCACACAGTCGAATTCGCCGAGCGCGGCGACCGGCGCCGGGGTGCCCGCCGCGTAGGCGACGGCGATCTGCTCGACCAACGTCGAGGCGACCATGCACCACCACAGGGTGCCCGCGACCCGGGGCACATCGGTGCCCCAGGTGTGGCTCATCGCGTCGATCTTGGCGGCGACCCAGTCCGGGTCGGAGAGTAGGTGGCCGGGAGCGGTGCTCACGACATCAGGGGACTGTGTAACCATGACCAATCGACTCCGATCCACCCTGCGACCATCGAAAACGTACCGAGCAGCCACAACGTCACCATGACGAGGGCGAAGGTGCCCACCGCGCCGAGTATCTTGATGAACCAGCCGCGCGAGGTGTACCAGTCCATGACGATCCGGTATTTGCCGCGCACCCAGGTCAAGGCGTGATGCGCCCAGACGAACTCGGTGGCCAGGATGCCGAATCCCGCGAACACCAACGCCCAGCCGGGTCCCGGGTACGGGATCGTGACGATCCCGATGATCAGCACCAGCCCACCGACCACGCCGACGGCGATGCGGTAGCCGAGGTTGAGAGTAGGGCGATGCGCGATGCCTTCCCGGAAGGCGCGCCAGCGCTCCTTGAAAGCGTCGAACCGCCCCGATCCGGCGGTATCGGAGTCCGCGGAATCGGGGCGGTCGGTGACGCTGTCGGCGGCGGTGGGATCGCTGGTCATCGTTCCAGCCTACGAGTTCGGCCGCCGACAGGCGCGATGCTGCTATCCGGTGACGGCCAGCGCGGCATGATCGTCGATGGCCGCGACCCCGTCGACGGTGACCGCCAGAACCCGCGCACCCGCGATATCGAAGAACAGCCCCGACAGCTCCAGCCCGCGCTCGGCGACGGCACGCCGCACTGCGGGATTGCGGCCCAACGTCTCGAGCTGCACGGCGACATTGACCATGCTCAGCTGATCCACCTCGCTGTATCCGGCCGCCCTTGCCGCGGCGGCCACCGGGTGGCCCGCGCGGAATCGCTGCAGCGTCGGTTCGGCGTGGCGCAGCCAGGAACCCAGCCCACCGTCGGCGTCGGCAGCGGAGTGAACCGCTTTCATGGCGCCACACGAGGAGTGCCCGCACACCACCACCGAACGGACAGCTAGGGAGTCCAACGCGAACGTCAGCGCCGCTTCGACCGAATCGTCACCGCTGACGGGCACCAGATTGCCGACATTGCGGACGGTGAACAGGTCGCCGGGGCCGCTGTTGGTGATCACGTTGGGCACGATCCGCGAATCCGAGCAGGTGAGGAAGAACGAATCCGGATCCTGGTGCATCCCGTCCAGGTGCGGGCGCACCACGTGGGCGTGGCCGCGATGGAAGGCCGCGATGCCCGCGGTCACCGCCGCGCCACCGGATTTCTGGTGCCGCCACGGGCGGAGCGTGTCGTCGATGGCGGCGCGAGCGAACCCACGGGTGGGTGGCGCGGCCGGGGTGCCTGCCATCTTGGCGTGCCCGATTTCGACGAAATCGATGTGGCCGCCGGTACTTTCGTGCTGACGTTGCCAATCCTCGATCGCCTCGAACGCGGCATGGTCGAGGAAGTCGACGGTCATCTCGACCCGCACATCGACACCCGAGGGCACCTTCGCCAGTTCGCCCGACAGTTTCGGCAGTGCGAGGAAGGTGCACGAGCCGTCGATGTGGACCTGCCAGTTGCCGTCGGGCAGCGGTGCCGCCTCCACCCGCACGCGCACAACCCGCCACAGCAGCAGACCGAACGCCAGCGCCAACCCGATGACCACGCCTTCCAGGAGATTGGTGAACACCACGCCGAGCACGGTCACCACGTAGACCAGCAGGTCGCCGGTGCGTCGCGCGAGCCGGATGTGGGCCAGTTTCACCAGCTGCGTGCCGATCACGATCAGCAGGCCCGCCAGCGCGGCCTTGGGAATCTGTTCGACCAGCCCGACCAGCGCCACCGAGAACAACAGAATCCAGAGTCCGTGCAGGACAGTCGATGCCCGCGTCCGCGCGCCCGCTTGCACATTGGTGGCGCTGCGCACGATCACGCCGGTGATCGGCAGCCCACCGACCAGGCCGGACACCACGTTCGCCGTGCCCTGGCCGATCAGTTCCCGATCGAAACCGGTGCGTGGACCGGTGTGCATCTTGTCGACGGCCACGGCCGAGAGCAGGCTCTCCACGCTGGCGATCAACGCGATGGTCAGCACCATCATGGCGACGGCGGTCCAGTTGCCCGACGGCAGTGCGGGCAGGCCGATCGCGTCGAAGACCGACCCGCTCAACGCGATTCGCTCGACATCGGACAGGCCGAGCGAGAGTACGGTGCCCACGAGCACCGCGACCAGCGGGCCCGGCACCGCGCGCAGCTTCGGTGGGACGTACTTCCAGCCGAGCATCACCGCGATCACCACGGCCCCGACGAGCGCGTCGTCACCGTGCAGCGACAGCAGCTGTCCGGGCAGTTCGATCAGATTGCGCAGCGCGGTGCTGTGCGAGGAACCGCCGAGCAGCACGTGGATCTGCTGCAGGGCGATGGTGATGCCGATTCCGGCGAGCATGGCGTGGACCACCACGGGCGCGACGGCCAGTGCTGCCCGGGCGATCCGGCTGAGGCCGAACAGGATCTGCAGCACACCGGCGGCGACCACGATGAAACATGTGACACGCCAACCGAATTGGGCGATGGACTCGGCGACGACCACGGTCAGACCGGCGGCGGGACCGCTGACCTGCAGGACCGACCCGCCGAGCAGGCCCGCGACCACACCACCGATCACGGCGGCGATCAGGCCCGCGGCGATCGGCGCACCGGAGGCGACCGCGATCCCGAGCGACAGGGGCAGTGCCACCAGGAAAACCACGATGGAGGCGGGAAGGTCGTGACGCAGCAGCGTCTGTCGCCACGCGGTGCGCGGCGGAGTGTTCGACGGGTTGTCCGCGCACGGCGGAGCGAGGTCGTTTTCGACAGACATGAATCTCCTTCGCCGACTCCCGGCACTGGTTTCGAGAAATCCAGGACCGAGGCCGATCATCACGAGGACGGTGGTGAAGCAAAGGGAGCTCGAGCAAAGAGGCCGGTGCGACGGCGAACCGGCTGCTGATGGATCCAACCTATTGGTAAAGAATTGGCAAAGCCAGTGTGCCGCAGAAACAGTGGGTCTCGCCATAACAGCAGGCAGCATGTGGTGTGACCCACAACGACTTGGGTTTACACCGGTTCGGCGGCGATCCTGCGTGCCTCGTCGAACCCCGAGATCCCGTCGGCGTTGATCTCGATCACCCGCGCGGTCGCCAGGTCGAAGAACAACCCGGTCACCGCGACACCGCGTTCGGCCATCCCGGCGCGGATCGCCGGGTAGTCGACGAGGGTCTGCACCTGGCGGGCGACATTGACCATGCCGAGTTGGTCGACCGGGCCGAAGCCCGCGAGGGCGGCCGCCGCCGCGACGGGATGACCTGCGTGGAACGCGGCCAGGGTCGGTTGGGCGTGCGCGAGCCAGTCGTCGAGACCCGGCCCGGCCTGGACCTGCCCGTAGAGGGCCTCCATCGCACCGCAGCCGCTGTGCCCGCAGACCACCACCGAGCGCACGTCGAGCTTGTCGAGCGCGTAGATCAGCGCGGCCTCGACCGAGACATCACTGCCGCCCACCGGGACCAGATTGCCGACATTGCGGACGGTGAACAGGTCGCCGGGGCCGCTGTTGGTGATGACGTTGGGCACGATCCTGGCGTCGGCGCAGGTGAGGAAGAAGGTGTCGGCGTCGGGGCGGTCACGCAGGCCGTGCAGGTGTGGGCGCAGCAGGTGCGCGGGGCCGCGGTGGTAGGCGGCGATGCCCGCGGTGATGGCGTCGCCCGAGCCGCCGGTGCGGCGCCAGGGTCCGATCGCCTCGTCGATCACCTTGCGTGATTGCCCGCGTTCGGGTGGTGCGGCGTCGGCGCGCGCCATCCGCGCGGTGCCCATCTCGACGAAATCGACAGTGTCACCGGCGAATTCACGCTGATCAGCCCATTCGGCGATGGCCTCGCTGGCCGCGTGGTCGAGAAAATCGACGGTCATCTCCACCGTCACGTCGACCCCGGCGGGCACCTCGGACAGTTTCGCCGAGAGCTTCGGAAGCGCGAGGAAGGTGCAGGAACCGTCGATGGTGACCAGCCAGCGTGGCGATCCCGACACCGGGGCGGCGGTGATCGTCACCTTGACCACCCGCCACAGCAAGACCATGAAGGCCAGCGCGAGCCCCATCACGACGCCCTCGAGGAGATTCGCGAAGACGACCCCGGCGACGGTGACGACATAGACCAGCAGATCGCCGGTGCGCAGCGCCCGTTTGATGTGCGCGAGTTTCACCAGCTGCATCCCGATCACGATGAGCAGCCCGGCCAGCGCGGCCTTCGGGATCTGTTCCACCACCCCGACCAGCGCCACCGAGAACACCAGGATCCAGATGCCGTGCAGCACAGCCGAAGCCCGGCTACGCGCCCCGGCCCGAACGTTGGTGGCGCTGCGTACGATCACGCCGGTGACCGGCAGCCCGCCGATCAGGCCCGACAGCAGATTGGCCGAGCCCTGGCCGAGCAACTCGCGATCGAAGTCGGCGCGCTGCCCGTCGCGCATCCGGCCGACCGCCACCGCCGAGAGCAGGCTCTCGACGCTGGCGATGAGCGCGATGGTGAGCACTGTGAACGCCACATGCCACCACTCCCCCGTCGGAACCTGCGGCAGCGTCATCGAGTCGAACAGTGAGGCGTTCAACATGATTCGCTCGATCTCGGTGGGCAACACCATCGCCAGCCCGGCACCGGCGAGGATCGCGACCAGCGGCGCGGGGACCAGGCGGACCTTGGTCGGTAGGTACTTCCAGCCGAGCAGGATCGCCATGACCGCGGTGCCGACGACCACATCACCCCAGCGCGCGGCACGCAGCTGGGCGGGCAGCGCGCTCAGGTTGGCCAGGCTCGAACTACCCGATACGCCACCGAGCAGGACCAGAAGTTGTTGTAGCGCAATGGTGATGCCGATACCGGCGAGCATCGCGTGCACCACCACCGGCGCCACGGCCAGCGCCGCGCGGGCGATCCTGCTCAGCCCGAACAGGATCTGCAATACGCCCGCCGCGGCGACGATGAAACAGGTTGCTCGCCAACCGAACTGCGCGATGGTCTCGGCGACCACCACGGTCAGCCCCGCCGCGGGCCCGCTCACCTGCAGCGGGGATCCGCCGAGCAACCCGGCCACCACACCACCGACGACCGCGGCGATCAGCCCGGCGGCCACCGGCGCGCCCGAGGCCACGGCAATACCGATCGAGAGCGGTAGCGCCACCAGGAACACCACCACGGACGCGGGAAGATCGTGTCGCAGAACAGCTTTCCATCTGGGGCCCTGATCGTTGTCGGTAGCCATCATTCTCCTTCGCCGCGAGCGGGGCTCGGCGGTTCATCGGTCGAACATGCACTGGCAAGAGAGGCGAACGGCTTCGTGGAGCTCGGACTCAAAACGCGAAGACCGCGACAATAGTAAAGAACTCCTCAAGCGCTAGGAAAGCCTTTCGGCGAGATTGTGATCAATCGCGGCCGATTTGTGACATCAGTCACATAGCAGGTTCTCCGCCAGCTGCCGTTGCATCGCCTGGTCGAGACCGGCGCTCATCGCCCAGGCCGCGGGGCCGCCGTGCTCGATATCCAGGTAAGTCAGGAACTGGCGCATGGTGGCCGCGTCGGCGGCGAAAACCCAGGCGGGGACCCGGTCATCCGGCCGCGGACCGCGGGCCCGCAGCGCCGCGAGGTTCGGGGTGGTGGCGGCGTAGTCGGCGATGATGTCGTCCGCGCGCACCCCGGCGACCGCGAGCAGCAGGGCGATCACCACGCCGGTGCGATCCTTGCCCGCGGCGCAGTGGATCAGCGCGGGCATCTGCCCCGGGGTGGCGAGCAGGCGCAGCACGGCGGCGATGTTCTCGCTGCTGTGCTCGAGGTATTCGCAGTACCGATCGAACATGCTGCCGTCGGGTGCGACTTCGGTGAGGTCGAGCCGCACCCGGCTCGCGCCGTAGACGTGCAGGTTCCGGTAGGTCGCGACCGCCTCGACGACGGAACCCGTTCCGTCCGTGACGGTTTCGCCCGGTGCACGCAGGTCGACGATGGTGCGAAGGCCACACTCGCCCAGCAGGAACGACACATCGCCGGCATCGAGCCCGGTGAGCAGATCCGACCGCAACACCCGCAACCGGCGCACCTGCCGCCCGTCCAGGGTGCGCAACCCACCCAGATCCCGCGCGTTCACCGCACCGCGCAGCGGCAATTTCCGTTCCACCGAGGAAGTCTCACCGTTGGTCATCGCAATCCGATCTCGTCAGTTGGGTCGATACTCCTCCCTTCGAGCGCGCACGACGTCGCCGATCAGCAACTGCGATCGACGGATCCGTTCGTACGATGCGGTAGGCATCGCAGCAGCGGGCCGAAATCCCGCGCGGCTGGTGCGGGGCGCGGCGTAGCCGGTAGGTCGGCATCAGCCGATCTCGACCACGCGCGCCCACTCGGGTGGTCTGTCGGGGATGTAGTCCGGGTCGTCGTGTCGCCATTGGCGGTCGCGGTGGAACAGGCCGACGACGGTTCGGCAGGCGGGTTGTCGGGAGGGCCACGGTGTTTGGCCGTCGGTCAGGGCCACGAGTACGTCGGGGCGGGTGCGCAGGGCCTTGGTGAAGCCGGTTCGCAGGTCGGTGCCGCCACCGCCGACGAGTGTCATGCCCTCGGCCTGGCACAGGGGGTGGGCGATGCGGGCGGCGGCGTCGCAGGAGAAGACGGTGACCAGGTCGCGGCGGCCGCCGACGGCGCGGGTGATGGCGGCGACTTCGAGGAGGGCGCTGCCGAGTTCGTCGTCGCTGACCGAGCCCGAGGTGTCGATGACCACGCTGACCTTGGGTGGGGTGCGGCGCAGGCTGGGCAGCACGATCCCCGGGAGAGCTGTCGAGCGTCTGGCCGGGCGTCGGTAGGTGTAGTCCTCACCGACGCCGGGGGCCGAGGCGGCCGCGCGCAGGGCCGCGCCGAGCAGGTCGCGCCAGGGTTGTGACGGGTGCAAGGCCTCGTTGGCCCAGCGTCGCCAGCCCTGTGGTGCGTCGCCGGGGCGGCCGACGATGCCCTGCGCCACGAGGAATCGGACGCCGGCGCGCTGCTGTTCACTGAGGCCGTCCGCACCGTCGGGGCCCCACTCCCACTCGCGGTCCGATCCGTCCGCGCCGCTACCGCAGTCGAGCCACGCCATGTCTTCGGTCAGGCGTCCGAGGCGGAATCGGCCCAGGTAGTCCTCCATGAGTTGGCCTGGATCGAGCCCCAGTGTGCTGGGCAGCACGGCGCCCTCGGGCTGGACCAAGCCGTCACCGAACGCGTCGTCGTTGATCTCGGCATCCGCGGCGATGTTCATGCGCAATCGTTCCCCCGGGCCCGTCAGGTCGTGGACGTGGGCGTAGCGGTCGCTGCGCGCGTGGTGTTCGCGCAGCAGGTGCGACACCTCGTGCACCAGGATCGAAGCCAGGTCTTCCACGGGCGTGCAGTCGACAAACCTGGGCGACACATAACACCGCCAGTATTTGTCCACAGCCATTGTCGGCGCGGTCGGCGACTCGACGATGTGCAGTGCGTACAGCGCGGTCGCCAGATAGGGACAGGCCGAAACCGCGTGCAGCCGTGCGGCATACAGCTTGTCGAAATCCAGCCCGGCGATATCCACCCTCATCGGCCCGCCTTGACAGCCACGCGATCCGCGGCGCGCGCGGCACTCTGCGACACCGACACCACCGCGGTGAGCTGTTCGATGGCCGCGGGCACCTCCCAGTTGTCGCGGCGCAGCGTGGCGAGGGTGGTCGCCGGAACAACCACCAGGTCGGGTGCCCCGGTTTCCACGGCCTTGACCAGCAGTGCCCATGCCGCGTCCCAGCGCGCCTGCTCCGGTCGTTTGCGGACCGCGGCCACGACGCCGTCGAGGGCGGCCTGGCGCAGGTCGCCCCGCGTCGGCAGCTCGGCCGCGTCCGGGTCGGCCAGGAGCATCTCCGGGTCCGGGAGATCCATCCGATCGATGCTGGTCAGCAATTCGAAACCGGCGCCGTCGCCGACCGTGCCGCGGATCAACTGCGACAGCACATCGCGACTCGCATCGGCCGCGGTCGCGAAGGCGATCAGCCGCAGGGTCATCTCCCAGCTGCGCGGTGACGGCCACGGACCGCCCCGCCGGGTTTCGGTGGTCGGCATCTGATGCACGAGTTTCGGCCTTGCCGCGAGCAGCGTGCACACCGCGCGACGAGCGAAACCCACAGCCTCCGCGAATCTTTCGGGCGCGAGCCGAGGCAGGGTCGCGCGCGGCCATGTTCCGCCGAGGCCGCGGACGACCACGTCGTGCTCGTGGGTCCACTGCAGGTGCACGAAACGGTTCGCCAGCGGCGGGCTCAGCTCCCAGCCGTCGGCGGCCGACGAGCGAGGATTGGCGGCGGCGACGATGCGCACACCCGGCGGCAGTTCCAGTGCGCCGACGCGTCTTTCGAGAACGACCCGCAACAGCGCGGCCTGTACGGCGGGCGGTGCGGTGGACAGTTCGTCGAGGAACAGCAAGCCGCGACCGGCGCGCACGAGCCGCACGGCCCAATCCGGCGGCGCCATCGGCACACCCTGGGTCGCGGGGTCGTCGCCCACGATGGGCAGGCCCGAGAAGTCCGATGGTTCATGGACACTCGCGATCACCGTGGTCAGCGGCAGGTCCAGCGATTCCGCGAGCTGGGTCAGAGCAGCGGTCTTGCCGATACCCGGCTCACCCCACAGGAGCACCGGCAGGTCGGCGGCCACCGCCAAGGTCAGCGCTTCGAGTTGGGTATTGCGACGCGGCTCTGTCTTCACCTCGCCGAGCAAGGAAAGCAGTTCGCCTGCGACGTCGAGCTGGGTGTCGGCGGGAGGCGGGCAGAGAGTGTGCACAGTCATGTGTGAATCACCTTTGGGTTCAGAAGAATTGGATGGATCAGTAAGGGTCGGGCGCGGCCGAGGATTGTGAGTGGCACCCGGCGCGAACGCACGAGTCGGCCGGTTGATGCGAGGTTCCGCGACACGCAGATCGGCCGACCATTGCGGCCAGGCACCGATCAGGCCGCCGTCGCCGAGGCCTACGGCGCGGGCCTCTACCGGTCCATTGCGGCCAGGCACCGATCAGTCGACTGGCGCTGGGCCGGGCGACCAACACACGAGGTCGATGCGACAGGGCGTGACCCTGTCGGCGACTCAGTACAAGACGGCGTGCCTCGGACGCGCGCGACGCCCCTTGCGGTCTTTCCGGCAGGGAGGTGCGTTGCCGCGACCTGGCGCAGGCAGACCGGCTCGGAACAGGCCGTAGGTAATCCGTTGCCGCACAGCCATTTCCAATGCGTCGCGGAGTGGTCCGTCGCGGAGCACCGCGTCTGCACCGATCCGGGCTTCGACGATGGTGAGGGCACCGTCGATATCGCCATGGTCCAGGCGATCGCAGACGCCGATGAGCCAATCCGGTTGGCGCAGTGACCGATCGATGGCTTGCAGACAGGGCATCGGGGTGCCGGTCAGGGCTGCGAGGAGTTCTTCGCGGCGGATTTCGGCGGGATCATGGTCCAGGGCGGCGAGCACCCCGTCCACCAGTCCGATCCGGTGGCGTTCGCCTCGACACTCCACGATCCGATGACCAGCACTGACCCCGGAGGCATCGGTCTGCGCGCCGTCGTAGCCGAGTGCCGACGCGACGAGCGGATGCAGTCGATCGACGGAGATCACGCCGGCACCGAGCAATTCCAGATCCGGAAGCACCCAGGTGGCCGCGTCCGGCAGGACCGGAAGGGCGGAGATTCCGCCACGGGGGCATTCCCCCGAAATCCGCATGGCTGCCGGGTTATTCGCGTCCACATCCAGCACTACTCGTTTTCGCGCACCACACCGCACCAGCACGAGCCCGGACCGAAGCCCCTCGGCTCTCAGCAGAACTCCCGCTTCGTCCGCCCAACGATCGACAGCACAACCTTGCGGCACCGATCCGGTCCGCCCGGCATAGTCCCGGTCGACCTGCGTGATCGGGCTTGCTCCAGCGCGGGTTCCCAGTTCTGCGGCTCGGCGCGAATCCCAGAGGTGGCGGTGCAGGTCGAGCCGGTAGCGGCTGTTGGGGCGGGGGTGTGGGTGCAGGCGCGCGGCGGTTGCCGGACTGTCCGAGTCCCACAGCGCGAGGCTGAACCGCTGACCGGCGGCCGCCCAGGCGGGCGGCGTCCGCACCACCAGATGCACGGAACCTGCACTGGGCCAACGTATTCCGATGTCCTCGGTGTCGTAGCGAGCCAGCACCATCGTCAACCCGGGCCGCACCAATCCGTCCGGCGCGATTCTGGGTAGATGCCAGCGCAGCAGATCCGGCGCCAGGTATCGCAGGTCGGCCCGCACGCGGGCGGCGAGTCCCCGCCCGTGTGTCCGTGCCAACGCCCGCAGATCCACCTCGACATCGACATGTGCCGCGGCGCATGCCCCGGACCAGTCGCCGACGAGCCGCCGGGCAGTGGTGACCTCGATCATCGCGGGCGGCACGGCGAGTTCGCGAACCCGAACCCAAAGACCAAGGCGCGCATCGTCATAGGACGCACGGAAGCCCGGCGGATTTTCGGTGATTACCCCGCGATCGAGCGGGAGTGGAGCCGGTGCGATGACCGGCGAGGGGCTCAACGGCCCGGGCGCAGGACGCCCTTTCGACTGGATGTCATGAGCCCAGTATGCACAACAACCCACGACCCGACAAGCGCGGGCGGGCACCGGCCGGGTGCCCGCCCGCTGTGATCAGCTGTCGCGTCGGGCCGCCGACGCAGCCAGATTCCGCAGCTCGGCGACCGCGCCTTCCTCACCCCGCACGCCCGACAGGGCCAGCATGGCGCTGGAGAAGAGCTGGTCGATCTGGCTGCGGCTCCAGTCCCGCCCACCCGCCGACTCGACCAACTCGGCCGCGCGCACCAGATCGTCGTCGTCGAGTTCGGCATCGCGGCCGTACAGCTCCGCCAGCGCCCGCGCCTCCGGTGTCGCCGAGTTCAGCGCCCACACCACCGGCAGCGACTTCTTGCGATTGCGCAGGTCCGAGTGCGCGGGCTTGCCCGTGACAGCGGGGTCTCCCCAGATGCCGAGCAGGTCGTCGGCATGCTGGAACGCGCGGCCCAGCGCGTTGCCGAATCCCTGCAAGCCGGCGATGGCGCCGGGTCCGGCGTCACCCGCCAGCGCACCCAGCGCACCGGAACACCCGAACAGGGCCCCGGTTTTGCGGTCGACCATGGCGACGCATTCGGGCACGCTCACGTCGGACCGTCGCTCGAAAGCCATGTCGGCGGTCTGACCTTCCACCAGGTTCAGCACCGCCGCGCTGAGCACCCGGGTCGCCGACTCGGCAGTGCGCGCGCCGGTGCGGGCCAGTCCGTCGAAGGCCAGGGTGACCAGTGCGTCGCCGGCGAGGATGGCGGGCCCGATCCCGAAGACGTGCCAGGCGGTCGCGCGGTGTCTGCGGGTGGTGTCGCGGTCCATCACGTCGTCGTGCAGCAAGGAGAAATTGTGGACGAGCTCGACCGCGAGCGCCGCGGGCATCGCCTGCGAGAGGTCGGCCCCGACCGCTCTACCGGCCAGCAGAACGAGATTGGGCCGCAACGACTTTCCGCCGTCGGCGTGTTCGGGGTTGCCGTCGGGATCCCACCAGCCGAAGTGGTAACCGGCAATGTGGCGGATCGATTCGGGCAGCGATTCGACCGCGGTTCGCAGCGCCGTCCGGAACGGCTCGCGACCGTCGACAGCAGGGGCCTGCTCTACCGCGATGCCAGTGGTACTGATCGTCATGCGCAGTTCCTTTCCATGGAGCCGATCGCCTACACAGCGGTGGTCAGCGCCCCGAGCGCATCCGGGACGAGCACAGCCGCACTGTGGTAGGCGCTGATCAGATAGGAAGCGACCGCCTGATCGTCGATTCCGTTGAACCGCACGGTGATTCCCGGCGCGTACTCGTCAGGCAGGTCGGTGCTGCGCAGCCCGACCACCCCTTCGTCGTCGGCACCGACACGCATCGCGAGGATGGTGCTGGCCCCCGAGTCACTGATCGGGATCTTGTTCGACGGCAGCAGGGGCACGTCCCGCCAGGCCCGCACCGGCTTGCCGTGCAGTTCGGTCGTGCTCGGATAGATACCGCGCGCACTGCATTCGTGCCCGAAGCGCGCGATCGTGCGCGGGTGGGCCAGGAAGAACGCGGTTTTGCGGCGGCGGGCGAGCAGCCGATCCAGATCGTCCGGGGTGGGCTTGCCGCTCACCGAACGCAACCGCTGCGTCGGGTCGACATTGTTGAGCAGCCCGTAGTCGGGATTGGTGAGCAGGTCGGATTCCTGGCGCTCCCGCAGGGCCTCGACCGCCAACCGCACCTGCTGGTCGAGCTGATTCATCGGCTTGTTGTACAGGTCGGTGACGCGGGTGTGGACCCGCAGCACGGTCTGCGCCACACTCAGTTCGTATTCGCGCGGGCTCGCGTCGTAGTCGACGAACGTGCCCGGCAACACCGGCTCACCGACGTGCCCCGACGCCAGGTCGATCGACGCCTCGCCGCGCTTGTTGTATTTGCCCCTGGCCTGCCGGTCGGCCTCGCGGACGGCCGAAAGATGCTGCGCCAGTGCGGGACTGCGGTCGAGGATGCGCTCGAGGTCGTTCCTGGCCAGGCTGAGCACCGTGCAGCTGGTCTCGGCGGTGGCGGTGAATTCCCAGATGGCCGACTCGTCGAGGAGCACCTCGCTGCCCAGTTCGCCGCCGTCGCCGACGACATCGAGCACCACCCGGTCCCCGTACTCGCCCGTGCGATTGGTGACCGCCTGCCCGTGCGCGATCACGAAGAGCCGATCGATCGGGCTGCCGAATTCGCACAGGGTCTCCCCCGGGCCGAACTCCTCCTGGACGAACGCCGAGGCGAGTTCGCGCAGGACGTCCTCGTCGTCGACACCGCTCAAGGCGCGCAGTTCCCGCAGTTCCGGCGCGATGACCTGGTAGTTCCCGCCCGACAGTGTGCAGGTGATGTAGCCGTCGCCGACGGTGTAGGTGAGCCGCCGGTTGACCCGATAGGTGCCGCCGTCGACCTCCACCCATGGCAGTTCGCGCAGCAACCACAGCGGGGTGCGTTCTTGGTTCTGTGGAACGGATTTCGTGGTGGTGGACAGCGCCCGCGCCGCGGGGACGCCGAGGGCGGTGAGTTCTGCTGAAGTCACGAGCTACTCCTGACCGTTCGAGGGGAAGGGGTGCGCACAAAGTGTCGAGCGGCCGAGGTACCGAGCCCGTGCGGAGCGAACCTCGGCACCGCCGTGACGACACCGAGTGCCGGTGGGTAGCGTAGGTTTTCGGGCACGTACCGGCTGGTGTCGCGGTGCCAGAGCAGCACGCCCGCGATCCAGTCCTGCAGTTCGCCCACGTAGTCGGTCAGCGCTCGGCGCGCGGCGGTGTCGAGCCGGTGGTGTTCGAACAGCACCGGCAGCTCTTCGAGCACGAGTCGCTGGAACTGCCGCATCCTGGCCCGCATGAGATCGGCCACGATCGCGACGGCACGGTCCCGATCGCAGGCGAGGAAGGTCTCGACCACGAGCACCATGTTGTGCAGCTCGCCCTCGTAGTCGATTTCCTTCTGATACGAGAACAGGTCGTTGATCAGGGCGGCGTAGTCCATCGCGGACTGTTCGATGCCCCGCATGGTGCTGGTCTGGAACACCGCGTCGGGCACGAGGCCACCGCGGCCGATCTTGGACAGACCGATGGTGAGGTCGGAACCGAAAGTGAGCCTGCGCATTTCGAGGTAGTCCACCGGATCGGGCACCCGGTGCTGGATGTGGTTGGCCAGTTCCCACAGCCAGCTCTCGACCATCCGCTCGACCGAGGACTTGAACGTCTCCCGCGCGCCCGGCGCCATCGTGGCGACGGTGCGCGGCCACAGATCGGCCAGGCCGCGCTCGAGCGGATTCAGTGGTTCCGGTACCGCACCGAGGTCCACCGGCATGAACATCGACAGGCGCGCGTTGGCCGCTTTGGCCGCGGCCATCGCACCGGTCGGGTTGAACAGGGCCGGGTAGTAGTCGTCGGCCCAGGTGCCCCAGGTCAGCCAGCAGGCCGACAGGGTGAGCGCCTCCGCGGTGGCGTCAGGATCCAAACCCGCTGAGCACAAAGCGAAGTCGAATCCCGCGTTGTCCTGTCTGGTCCACAGCTGACGCCCGCCCAGTTCGGGCACCGGATCGTGAAAACCGACCCGGTCGGACCAGTCGAGGCTCTCGCGGCGGGCCGTCGGCAGGTGCGCGCACACACTCACCTCGAAAGGTAAGTCGAACTCGGGCAACGGCAACTGGCCGACCGGTGCGCTCAGGCCCCGACTGTGATTACGCAACCCACCGGGGGCCGCCAACCCACGAGCCAACCCGGAAAGCCCCGATGTTCCAAGACCTTTCGGTCCACCGAGCACCGGCACCTGACGCGCCCCGGCCGACTCGTTCATGTATCGGTTGGACCGCAGATGCCATTCGTGCCCACCGGACTGCCAATCCTGCAGGCCCTGCACATACGACAACGTCGACGCCCGCCCGGCCGGGTCGATCGCGTGCTCGTCGAACAGCGGTCCCAGCTCGGTGAGCACGGTGTTCTCGAATTGATGCATGCGCGAGGTGAGCTGATCGTTGACCCGATCCGCCGCCTCCTGCGGCGAGCAGCCGAGAAAGTGCTCGACCACCAGCACGCCGTTGTTGACCTCACCCTCCTGTTCGGTTTCGCGCTGATACGAGAAGATGTCGTTGCGCAGGTGCACCGCGTCGGAGAAGGTGTCCTTCAGCACCCGCAGCGGTCGCGATCCGACCAGCGCCTCCGGCACTTCGATCCCGCGCGCGTATTCGACCAGGTCCGCCGACCAGGGCGCGCCGCCGACCTTGCGCCGCATCTCGATGTAGTCGATCGGATTCGGCACGCGCGCGCCGTTGATGTTGCGGATCTCCCACACGCAGTCCAGCAGCAGATTGCGGGTGCTCTCGGCGAACCGCTCCCGCCAGGCCGACGACATCACCGGTACGGTGCGCGCCCACAGATCCCCCAGCCCGGCCTCGTCGGGATTGGTCGGTTCCGGCATCGCGGCCGGGTCGACCGGCATGAAAGTGGCCAGGCGGTCGAGGTATTCGCGCGCGCCGTCGAGATCGCCGGTGCGCTTGAAGGCGTCGAGGAAGTGATCGTCGAAGTAGAAGACCCAGGTGTACCAGTCGGTGACGGTGTTGAGGACCTCGGCGTCGGCGTCGGGATGGGTGTAGGCGCACAGGCCCGCGTAGTCCATCCCGTCGAAGGTCGGCTCGTCCCAGACCACGTCACCACCGACCGTCGGTCCGAGCATGCCCATGTCGTGAGCCCACGACTTCGTATGCGCGCGAGCGGTTTCGACGTTCGGGTTGAGTCTCGGTGGATGGGCGATGTAGAACTCGGGCAGTTGGAAGGGCTGCACCGCCGTCAGCCTTCGCGACCGATTTCGACGTTCTCCAGGATCGCCAGTGCGTCGGGCACGAGCACCGCCGCCGAGTAGTACGCGCTGACCAGGTAGGAGATGATGGCCTTCTCGTCGATGTTCATGAATCGCACGTTCAGGCCGGGCTCGTATTCGTCGGGGATGCCGGTCTGACGCAGGCCGATCACGCCCTGGTCTTCCTCGCCGGTGCGCATCAGCATGATCGCGGTGGTGTTGGTGGCCGAGACGCCGATCTTGTTGCACGGCAGGATCGGAATGCCGCGCCAGGCAGGCACCTTGTGGCCGCCGAAGTCGATGCTGGTCGGGTAGAGGCCGCGGCGGTTGCATTCGGCGCCGAACGCGGCGATCGCGCGCGGGTGCGCCAGGAAGAACGACGGGTCCTTCCAGACCAGCGCCAGCAGGTTGTCCAGGTCGTCGGGCGTCGGCGGGCCGGACTGGGTGGAGATGCGCTGGTCGAGGTCGGCGTTGTGCAGCAGACCGAAGTCGGGGTTGTTGACCAGTTCGTCTTCCTGGCGCTCGCGCAGGGCTTCGATGGTGAGCCGCAACTGCTGCTCGGTCTGGTCCATCGGCTTGTTGTAGAGATCGGCGACGCGGCTGTGCACGCGCAGCACGGCCTGGGCGATGCTCAATTCGTATTCGCGCGGGGAGGTTTCGTAGTCGACGAAGGTGCCGGGCAGCACCGGTTCGCCGACATGGCCGGAGGCCAGTTCGATGCGCGCCTCGCCGTGATCGTTGGCTTGCTGGGCGAGCCGTTCGGCATCGGCGGCGACCGCGTCGAGATGGGCGCGCAACGAGGGGATCGTGCGGTCGAGTTCGTCCAGCGCCGTCCGGTCCAGGACGAGCGCGGTCACCGGGGTGAGGGCTTTGACGCTGTAGCCCCAGGTCGAATCCTGGCCGGTGAGCGCCTCTTCGCCGAAGAACGCGCCGTCGGCCAGGGTGGCGAGGACAGTGCTCTCCCCGTATTCGCCGGCGCCGACCTTGTTCGTCTTGCCGTGCGCGATCAACACCAGCTCCTCGGCCGGGCTGCCGAGAGTCACGAGGTTTTCCCCGGCGGCGTACTCACGCTGCACGAAGCGGCCGGCGAGGGTGTCCAGTGCGCCGTCGTCGGGGTAATCGCGCAGATAGCCCAACTCGCGCAGCTCCGCGGGGATCACCCGCACGTTCGCACCGGTGGTGACGAAGGTGATCCGGCCGTCGCCGACGGTGTAGGTCAGTCGCCGGTTGACGCGGTAGACGCCGCCGTCGGCCTGCACCCACGGCAGCAGTTTCAGCAGCCAGCGCGAGGTCTTGCCCTGCATCTGGGGCACCGACTTGGTGGTGGTGGCCAGATTGCGCGCGGCGGCGGTGCTGAGACTTTGCTGTGTGGACGCAGCGGGGGCGAAGGGTTCGGCCAACTCTGTCATGTGAAATCCCTTTTGTCGCAGTGCATGTGGACGAGCACGAGCCATACGGGGTGAAGATCACGAGCAGCGAAGCGGCGGCGATTCGAAGCAATCGCCTGGTAGCACAAGCTATTTCAGATTGTCGATGACATGACAAACGGATATTTCAGCACGGGTTGTCGTCATCGACAGAAGGGAGAGGGGTGGATTGAACTGTGACACAACCACTTCGGGCTCATCAGACTCGAGCCACGAACGCCGCTCTCCCCCTACAAGGAAACCACGAGAGCGACTGTCTGGCAATCCCTTCCGGCATGCCGACATGCCGGTCCCATGCGCGAAAACGAATACGTTGCGCGCGAGCGATCCGGCGATCTACCATCGTCGGCGCCGACGGGAACTCACTGTCCGACAACACATCTCAGTCAGTCGTCCAGATTTGCAGCCACCGCCCACACGCGATGTTTCCCGGTCGATACGACGAAGGTCCCCTACCCGTCGGGGCAGAGGACCTTCGCGCACACGAGGCGGGCGAGCTACCGAGCGTCGGTCAGTTCGCGCGTGTCGGCCTGCGCACCCAACTGCGGATACGTCGGGTACTCGATGCCCGAGATGTACTGCACGGTCCGCACCACCTGGCACGAGTAGCCGAACTCGTTGTCGTACCAGACGTAGAGAATCGCGGTGTCGCCCTCGACGATGGTGGCGTTGGCGTCGATGATCGAGGCCGCGCGCGAGCCGATGAAGTCGCTCGACACCGCGTCGGTGGCGGCGGTGTAGTCGAGGTTGCGGCTCAGCGGGCCCGCGAGGGAGACCTGACGCAGGTAGGCGAGCACGTCTTCCTTGGTCGTGTCCTGCGTCAGCTGCAGGTTCAGGATCGCGACGGAGACGTCCGGGGTTGGCACGCGGATCGAGTTGCCGGTGATCTTGGCCTTGAAGTCCGGCATCGCCTTCGCGACGGCCTCCGCCGCACCGGTTTCGGTGAGCACCAGGTTGAACGGCGCGGAGCGGCCGCGACGGTCGGCCTTGTGGTAGTTGTCCAGGAGGTTCTGGTCGTTGGTGAACGAGTGCACCGTCTCGACATGTCCACGCACGATGCCGAATTCGTCGTCGATGGCCTTGAGCGGCGGCACGATCGCGTTGGTGGTGCAGGAGGCGCAGGAGAAGATCTGCTGCGACAGGTCGAGGTCGCGGTGGTTGACGCCGTGCACGATGTTGGGCACGTCGCCCTTGCCCGGCGCGGTGAGCACGACCTTGGCGATGCCGGGGCGCAGGTGCTGCTCCAGGCCCTCGCGGTCACGCCAGCGGCCGGTGTTGTCGATCAGGATCGCGTTGTCGATGCCGTAGGCGGTGTAGTCGATCGTCGTCGGGTCATCGCTGTAGATGAACTTGATGACGTTGCCGTTCGCGGTGATCGTCTCGTTCTCGACGTCGACCTTGATCGTGCCGTTGAAGTGCCCATGCACCGAATCCCGGCGCAGCAGCGAGGCCCGCTTCGCCAGATCGTCGTCGCCACCCCGGCGCACGACCACCGCGCGCAGGCTCAGCCCGTTGCCCGACCCGGCCTTCTCGATCAGCAGCCGGGTGACCAGCCGCCCGATCCGCCCGAACCCGTAGAGCACCACATCACGCGGCCCCTGCGACACCGCTTTGTTGCCGTCGCTCACCTCGGCCAGCACCGAGGAGGTGTATTCCTCGACCGACAGCCCACGCGCGTCGGCGTGATAGGCCATCACGAGCTGACCCAGATCGATCTTGCACGGCCCCAGATCCAACCGGCTGATCACCTGCAGAAACGGCAGGGTCTCGTCCACCGACAGCTCTTCGCCGCCGATCTGGCGCGCGAACCGGTGCGTGCGCAGAATGCTGATCACCGACTTGTTCACCAGCGACCGGCTGTGCAGCAGAATCGTCACACCCTTGCTGCGATACAACGTCCCGATGATCGGAATCATCGCCTCCGCCGCAGCTTCCTGAGCGTTCCAGCGATCAAGTTGTTCGGTAGTCAACACACGTCCTCTGGTTTCAACGATATTTCCGCTGCATCGATGCTAGTGAGCACGGAATTTTTCACCGTGGGCCACTCCCCACCGGTGAGATCGGCGTCGCACCGACACCCGCCCCGACATCTCCCCTGACGGACTCCCGCCGATTCAGAACTTGCCGGTGAGGTGCTCGGTTCGGTGGCCCAGTTCGGCGGTGAACTGGGCGACGAATTCGTCGGCGAGTGGCGGCCAGCCCCAGAAGTCGAAGGCGAGGGCGCCGAGGGCGAGATCGTCGCACCATTGCCAGGTGACGATCGGGCTCGACGTGGCACAGGAGCTACAGGTGGCCGCGCCCTCGCCGGATTCGATCGACGAGCACTGGTCTCGGCCGAGGCCGGCACGCGGTCAGCTGGTGGCAGTCCAGCGGATCATGGGTGGTTTCACCCTGGCGCACAACGGGTTTCCGGTTGCATCGGTCAGGCCGAGTCGAGCTTCCAGTACACCTGATTCCGCCGCGGCGGCCAGGGTCTCGGTGGAGACGTCGGCGAGCATCAGTTTGGCCCGTCGAAACATGGTGGCCGTTCCGGCATCATCCACGGCGACCCAACTGAGGTAGAGGAACCGCTCTCCCGGACGACCCTGGATATAAGGCCCACGAACATCCGCGTCGACAACAGTGCACTCCACCGTCCACGTGACGGTTTCCGCGTCGCCGCGCTGAAGGTCGAGCAATTCTTGCGGACGACTCCTCCGCTGCACACCGACGTGGATGTTCGGATACGCCATGTCGATCCCCGCCGGCCGACACGACGACCCGGGCAGCTGCGTCCCCACGATTCGGATGAACATCCGTCCATTCTGCGGCACCTGGGTGACGCCGGCTCGCACTGGATCGAGCCGACGCCACGACATTCAGATCAGCACGACACCGCGTCTCCTACCGAGTTGTCGAGACGCACCCCCAGGACTCTCGACAACTCGCCGACACTGTCGGCGCTGGGTCTCACCACATCGCGTTCCCAACGGCTGATCTGGTTTCCGTCCGCGATTCCGATCCAGTCGGCCAACTCCGCCTGGGTGAATCCGGAGGCCATCCTCGCCGCACGAATAGCTTTGCCGATCCTCGTGGACATGGTCTCCCCTCTCTCTCGACGCCTCGGCGCGGACTGCATCAGTGCGGGTGCCCATCGGCGAACACTCGTACTCGTGATGCGGTCTCGCGCAGCCACATTCGAAAGATATCGGTGAATCGGCCCGCGATGGAGGCTGTGACTGCACGGCAACTGACTGTGCACGCACAAACGTGCGTGCACTCATCGCTACTTCGGTGTGCTGTCCGCATCAGTGTTGCTGCGGCGCCAGTCACGTGGTGTCATGCCGAATGCTTCGCGGAACCGGCGGGCGAAGTGGGCGGCGTCGCGGAAACCCACGGCACCGGCCACCGACGCGATGGACCGGTGCGCGTAGCCGATGTCGATCAGCATGTCACGGGCCCTGACCAGGCGTTGTTCGATGATCCACTGCTCGAGGCTGATACCCGACTGCGCGCATACCTTGTACAGGTGCCGAATGGAGATGTTGTTGGCGGCGGCGATTTTCGGGATCTTCAAGGTCGAATCGGACAGGTGTGTGCGCACATACCCGAGGATCTGCTCGATCAGCAGCTGATCCGGAATCGCGCCGCCGTCACCCGGTCCGCGACCGGCCGCCGAAATCAGGAGCGCCCGAACCATTTCCAGGCACGACTCACCCACCGAGGCGGAGGCCGGATCGGCTTCGAGCTGGTCGGCGATCGCGACGAGATGCTGGATCTGCGCCGTGACCATCGGGTACAGCGGCGAGGCCGCCAGGTGCCCGTGCGCTGCGACGACTGTTTCGGCGGAGATGCCGAGACGCTCCCTCGACAACTGCAGGCACAGCGTTCCGCCGAGACCGTGCCAGCCGGAAGCGAAGGTGGGGGCCAAGTCGATCACTTCGCAGGAGCCGGGTTCGATCAGCGTTTGCGCGCCGAACTGTTCGTGCCTGCGTACCTGTCCGGTCTGCACGGTGACCGTCAGGGTGTCGCTCGGCGTCGATCGCTCGTGCCGACTGGTTCGGCAGACCTGGTGACCGGATACCTCCGAGCGGGTGAGCGCGATCGGGCCAAGCATCCAGGCCTGGTGTCGGCTGACCACTTCGGCCGGCGAATCCCACATCCGCAGGTTCGCCCCGATATCGGCTTCCTGCAGGATCGCGGTGACCGCCTCGGGCCGGTCCGCCGGTGTGAAGTAATCGGAGTCGATCAACACTGCCATTGTGATCTCTACTTCGGATTCTCGCGGCGGTGGAGTCCCCCATCGCCGGGCAAAGGTGACTGCATCGGCCTGTAGTCGGCGATGTTATCGCGCTGGGGGACGTCCTGAGCCCGATTCGGCAGGGTTCGCGTACCGACTTCACCGACCCGCGGTGGCGTGTTCCTTTGCCGCGCTGGGCCGCATCGCCAGGATTCGACGTTCGGCCGGTGTCGCCGTCGCAGCCCATTCCGGTCGCACAGCCGCGTAGGTGCACACATCGCGCCACCGGCCCTGGGTTCGGTACAGCTGCCGCAACCGTGCCTCCGGCGTCAAGCCCACTCCCGACATCACCGTGTCCATCACCGGATGATCCTGCCGGTGCCCCGCCCATACCCGGTGAATCCCGAGCGGCCCGAAGGCGAATGCCGCGATGAGTCGCCCCGCCTCGATACCACCCGCGCGCAGCGTTCCTTCCGGAACCACGACCAGACCGCCGATCATCGCGTTGCTGCCGAAATCCTCGACCAGCAGGCCGATGGTCCCGACCATGGTGTCGGCATCCGAGGCCGTGATCGCCAGCGTGTACTTGCGCCGCGGACTCTCAGCGCGGGAGCCCACGGCGGCTTCGAACGACGACGCGGCCGCCTGGACGCCCAGGCTGTCGGTGCCCATGTATCGGGTCAACTGCGGGTCGGTGAAGATCCGCTGGTAGACGCCCAGATCACCGGCGCGCAGCTCACGCAACCGCAGCCGCGCGCCGACCAGTTCCACGTTGCCCAGGTCGATCGTCAACGGACTTCCTCCAGTACCCGCGCGAATTCGTCGACAGCGGGGATGAGTTCGTCGAGGTCGATATAGGTTCGCCCCGACTCGATCAGCTCGCCGAGCAGGATCCGGCGGGCCGTGTCCGCCACCAGGGCGCCGCCGAGCATCACCCCGGAGGCGAGTTGCGGCCAACTGGACAGGCTCCGGCCGATCTCTCCGACAGCCCCACGCATCGCCGGACTGAGCCGCGACTCATCGACCACCGTCAGCAGGAACGACAGCAGTTCGTCCCGGTTCATCCTCGCGACATCGGACGAGGTCGCCTCGCCGGTGCGGCCGTGGAACAGCGGGCGATGGGGTTCGAGATCGAAACGCTCCACATCCAGGAGGCCGCGATCGTTGGCGTCCATCAGGACCGGGATCCCGCGGCGCCGCGCGTACTCACGGGCAGCGACTTTCGCCCAGACGGTGTCGCATTCCTCCACCAGCAAATCCAGCGCGCCGCCGGATCCATCGAAGAACTCCCCGATCGACTCCTCGGTCAGCCCGTCGGTGAACACCTCGATGTCGAGGTAGGGGTCGATCTCGAACATCTGACGCGCCGCCAGCACCGCCTTGGAAACCCCGAGATCACCCAGCCCGGCCCGCAGCCGGTTCAGGTTCGACAGCCCGAGGGTGTCGAAGTCGGCCAATCGGAACGATCCGCCGACCCCTTCCATCGCCAGCGTCACCGCCGCACTGTTGCCCACCGACAGCCCGACCACACCGATCCGCCGCGCACGCAGGTCGCGCTGCTGCGCCCGGTCGATCTTGCTGCGATTGCGATCGGTGCGCAACCGCTGAAAATCGTTGCGCCCCAACACATGTACCAACCGGCCGTTCCACGGATAGAACACCCATGTTCCCCACCGCCACAGCGGTGTCTCACCACAGATCCGACGACGCGACGCCGCCAGCGAGTCCGCCGAATGCTCGACAGCAGGGTCTTCGCAGCGGATCAATTCGTCGAGCTGATCGTCGATCGTGTCGTGCACTGCAGTCACAGAACTCGACGCTGCCAGCGCCTCCAGGTCACGCAATCCGTCCGGACTCGATGCATCGAGCAGCACTGGGCGGAAATGCGATGTTGCCGCGTCGGGCGTGAGTACCGCCGGACGCGGATCCGAGCGATGCCGAACCATGTGTGCGCAAACCTCCGACGCTCATGAGGCGAACGGACATCCGCTCGTCTCTGTCGACCAGGACGCGCAAAGAATACACTCAGCACACCTTCAGCTAACCGACCTTCGGTCCACCGGCATGGCGCGGCAATTCCCCAATCCAACTGGGGCTGTTAGCAATCGATCGTGTACGAAACGTGACCTATTCGATCGCCATGTCTCAGCCTCGCAATGATCCCGCAAGCTTTCGAGGATGCAGGACCACCGGCAGGGCGGAGGGTGAGAGGACGAAGTCCCGGTTCGATGCTCGGACTCCGGGCTTGGGAGTGGGGGTAGGCCGCCAGCGAGTCAGGAGGGCCGCGGTGGCCAGGGCGATTTCGAGCATGGCGAAGTGATCGCCCAGACAGCGCCGACGGCCTACGCCGAAGGAGAGGCTGGCCACCTTGGCGGCGTCATCGGAGCGGTCGGGGTCCCAGCGTGCGGGATCGAAGGATTCCGGGTTCGGGAAGTAGCGGGGGTCGTGCTGAACCATGTAGGGGCTGAACATGATCGGGGAACCCGCAGGGATCGTCAGGGTGCCCAGGTGGATGTCTTCGGTGGCGTTGGCGGCGCTGATCCACGGGCCCCAGAAGCGGATGGTTTCCGCTACCACCTGTTTGAGGTAGGGCAGGTCGGGAAGGTGTTCGGGAGTCACCGGGTCGGAACCGATCACCGTGTCGAGTTCGGCGTAGAGGCGGTCGGCTACGTCGGGATGACGCATGACCTCGTGCCAGAGCCAGCCCGCCAGGGAGGCCATCGAACCCACGCCACCGGCGAGCATGAGGATCGCCTCGTCGATGATGTGGTCGTCGGACAGGGTCGCGCCGGTTTCGCTGTCGGTGTGGCGGATGAGCGCGGAGACCACGTCGTTGAAATCTTCGTCGCGGCGGCGGTATTCGGTGATGATCGCGCCGACGGCGGTGCGCAGGTGGCGGGCCTTGGTTCGCCAGCGGTAGTTGGCGATGACGCGCAGGCGGCGCAGCTGCGGGGGCAGGGCGGTGCGCATGATCACCTGGCTCAGCAGCCAGGGGACATTGTCGCGGATTTCGCGGCGGGCGGTGGCGCCGAAGTCCGCAGTGAACAAGGTGGCCGAGACGGTGTCGAGGACGAGGCCGTGGGCTTCGTCCATGAGGTTCACGCGTGTGCCCGCGGGGAGTCCGGCGGCCCAGGTGTTGGCGATATCGGCCGCGGTGTGGGCGTATTCGGCCAGGCGCGTTTGTCGCAGCGCGGGCGAGATCATTCTGCGGCGGAGTTTGTGCTCTTCACCGCGCAGGACATTGACCGAGCCGCCTGCTACGTCCTCGATGGCCTCACGGAGGTCTTCTCGGTCGAATTCGGTTGTGCTCAGGGCTACTTCGCGGACCAGTTCCGCAGTGGTGAGGAGGTAGCCGGTCTTGTTGCCGAAGCGGATTCGGACGATGGGGCCCAGGGTGGAGAGTGAGGTCACGAAGCCGGGGGCGTCGGTGAGGGCGCGCAGACTGTGTCCCAGCACCGGCAGCTCGCCAGGAGCGGTGGGGACCTCGGCGAGGGTGCGCGGCAGTGGCTGTTCCGCGTGCTCGGCATGTGTTTCGCCGGCGCGGCGGTAGATCTCGAGAACCGATTCGATCTGGCGGGACTGGCGCACCGAATCGGTCAGCTCCCCCACGATCTTTCGCATCTCCGCGAGCACCGATCGATCGGCGGCCAGCTTCACCAGGGTCTCGGTGAGCGCTTCGCGGGACGGGTTCGCCGAACGAACGCCGCCGCCCTCGGGAACCGTCTCGTCCAGTGCGGGATCGCAGTAGACGATCGGCAGGCCAACCGCCAGTGCTTCGAGCAACACCATGCCCTGGGTGTCGAAACCATGGGACGGAAACAGCAGTGCGTCGGCCGCGGCCATCGCCTCCAGGCATCGGCCCTGAGTCGCTCTTCCGTGCAGTCGGATTCGATCTGCCAGGCGATACGTTGCGATGAGGCGCTCCGCAGGGCCGCGCAGATCGCCCTCCCCGTAGATGTCGAGCGTGCAGTTGCTGGTGTGGCGCACCGCCTCGATCGATTCGAGGAGGCGTTTCTCGGCGGAGAGCCGCCCGCACCAGACCAGTCGCAGCGGACCGTCCGTCGCGGGCTCCGGCACGGAAATGCTGTCGAGCAGTGTGTCGTCGACACCATTGGAGATCACTCGAATCGGCCGGGTGAGCCCGTGCTCGACCAGGAGGTCGGCGAAGTGGCGGGTCGGGGTTATCACCTGATCGGCCGCTTGGCCCTGTGCCACGATGGTCCACCACGCGTGGCGGGCGGCCCGGCTCTCCGACCGTCGGGGCATGTGATGGCTGTGCGGTACGAAACGCCCGTGCAGCGCGCGCAGGACCAATGCCGCCGGATACGGAGCGGGCGAATTGTGCTCGATGAACGCGTCGTCGCGGCTCTGTGCGGAGTGGACCAGCGGAATCCGGTGCCGCCGGGCGGCTTTCATGCCCGCGATCGAAACGCCGTATGTTGTGTGGGTGTGCACGACATCGACCGGTCCGCGCGCGGCGAACACCGAGTCGATCAGCGTGTCGTTACGCCCGGTGGGCGCCACCACCGCGAAGCCGTTCATCGCCAGGCCCGAAAGTGGCTGCAACTCCACGACATTCGGGTCGTCGGACGTCAGCCCGGGCGATGGCGCGACGAACAGCGTGACGCGGTGACCGGCCCGCTCGAGCCCGCGACGCAGGGCGTCGACCGCGGTCTGGACACCACCGAGGGTGGCCGGGTGATAATCCACGAACATCGCGATATGCACCGATGCCATTGTACGGATGTCGGACGCTGTCTGAAATGCCCATATTTCCTTGGTCTGGACGGTGTACCGAGCAGCACACACTGTCGATGGGCCCCACTCCGACGCCGAAAGAAGCACCTTGCGCATAGCGATACCGCTCACCGGAACCCGTGGCGACGTGCACCCCATTGTGGCGCTGGGAGTGGAGCTGCGACGGCGTGGTCATGATGTGCTGATCGGAGCCCCGCCGAACCTGGTCGAGTTCGTCACCGCTGCCGGGCTCGAGGCCCGCGCGTGCGGGCCCGATGTTCAGCAGCTCTACAGCTCCGACGAGGGTCAGCGAGCGCTGGCGGCGGGCAACACCCTGCGGTTGATGCAGTTGGTCGCGAAACAGATGTCGGGGTACGCCCAGCAGATGAATCGCGAGGTCATCGACGTGTGCGCGGGCGCCGACCTGATCGTCGCGAGCACGGTGACCGAGGATCGCGCGAGTTCGGTGGCCGAGGCCATGGGTGTGCCGTTGGTCGTCGTGCACTACTTCCCGATCAGAGCCAACAGCGCCTACCCGTTCCCCGGCGCACTGCCTCCGCAGTGGAATCCACCGGCCGCGATCAATCGGGCCACGTGGACGCTCGCGGAGAACCTGCGCCGCGTGGTGTTCGCGCGCTACCTCAATGATCTGCGGGACATGCTGGGCCTGAAGAAGTCGTTCGCGGGCCCGGCCGCCACCCTTGCTCGCGCCGATGTCACCGAAATCCAGATCTACGATCCCGCCTTGGTGCCGGGCCTGCCCGAGCAGTGGGACGAGCGCAGGCCCTTCACGGGCTTTCTGACCCTCGATCACGACACCCGGGTGGCGGTCGGCGATCTGGCGGGCGATCACGACGGCATTCTCTCCTGGATCGACGAGGGTGATCCGCCGGTCTTCTTCGGCTTCGGCAGCATGCCGATTCGCGATGCGGGCGCCGTGCTGGCCATGGTCGACGAGGTCTCCGCCCGGCTGGGCGTGCGCGCGCTGGTGAGTGCGGGCTGGAGTGATCTGGACACCGGGGCGGCTCGCCACGGCGCACAGGTCAAGATCGTCGGCGAGTTCGCCCACGACGCCGTGTTCCCGCGCTGCGCCGCCGCGGTACATCACGGCGGTATCGGCACCCTGTTCGAGAGCCTGCGCGCCGGATTGCCGACGCTGGTGTGCTCGGTATCGTTCGAGCAGCCCCTGTGGGGCGGGCAGGTCGAACGGCTCGGGCTCGGCGCGCATCTACCGTTCACGAAACTCACGGCGGCGCGGCTGGAGCAGAAGCTGGCCCCGCTGCTCACCGCCGAGCGGCGCGCTCGGGTGGCGGAATTCGCGCGCACGCTGCGCACCGAGGGCACGACCGAGTATGCCGCCGACCTCGTCGAGGCTGCCGCGAAGTGACGACGCCTGTGGTCCTCGCCGATACGTTCGTCATGTTCCGGCGCTGTGCGCGACGGACGCTGCGCAGCACGGACACGCTGATCATCTCGCTGACCATGCCGATTCTGGTCATGCTGTTGTTCACCTACGTGTTCGGCGGTGCCATCGATGTAGGTGGGCCGTATCTGGATTACGTGGTGCCGGGAATCATGCTGCTCTGCACCGGATTCGGCGCGTCGATCACCGCCACCGCGGTGTGCGCCGACATGACGAAGGGCAGTATCGATCGCTTCCGGACCCTGCCCATGTTCCGGCATGCCCTGATCGCCGGACATGTCGTCGAGGGCGTGGTTCGGACCGTGGCGGCCATCGGTATCGCGGTCGGTGTGGCGGTGGCGCTCGGGTATCGCCCGGCCGCGGGTCCACTCGGCTGGCTCGGGGCACTCGCGCTCATCACGCTGTTCGTGGTGGCCGTTACCTGGATTGCCGTCGCACTCGGGATGGCCGTGGACAACCCGGAGGCGGCGGGCGGGCTCACCTACGCGATCACCTTCATTCCTTATGTCAGCAGCGCGTTCGTGCGAACCACCACCATGCCGAGCTGGATGCAGGGCTTCGCCGAACACCAGCCCGCGACGCCGATCGTGGACACGGTGCGTGGGCAGTTGGACGCGACAGGTGCTGGGCAGTGGGGTGTGGCGGTGGTGTGGTGCGTGGTGCTCGCGGGGATGGGATTCGCCGGTGCCGCAACCGTTTACGGGCGGCTGGCGCACCGCTGATCAGGTCAGGACGAACGCTTGGACGATGAGCGTGAGGTACAGGGCCAGGATGAAAAGGACCGCGGGCACCGCCGGGTAGTCCGGCTCGTCCGATCGATGGAATTTCCAGGCTCCGGCGGCGGGAATCAGCAGTAGCGCCACGGGGATCCAGCCGATCAGGACGGCGGGACCCCTGTGGTCCCAAGGCCGCACTACCGCGATTTCGCACACCACCGCCACCAGTGCGAGCAGCAGCGAGAGCACCACGCTGCCGGATGTGCCCAACGCGTTCGAGTACAGCAGTTCCCCTGGCCTGTTGATCCGTGAGGTCTTACGGGCGAACTCGAACTGCAAGAACGCACCCGCGAATACGACCGCGATGACCGCTACGTGCCCACTCGACCCGACCTCCCCGGTGTCCACGGCCGACAGCACCACGTACCCGGTCACGATCAGCTGCACCGGGTACGTCACAACGAGATTCAGCAGAATGTTCGTGCGTACGGTCTCCGACAGCCGCTCCAACCCCCACAGCAGCAGCCCGTACACGAGCACGGCGGCGATCATGACCGCTGAGGTCACCGACAGCGCCAGGCTGCCGACGATCGAAACGAACGCGATAACGCCCATGGCGCAGCGTAATTCGACCGCGCTGACCGCCCCGGTGACCAAGGGACGATCGGGATTGTGAATGCGGTCGTACTCCAGGTCCTTCTGTTCGTCGACCATGCGGAGATAGAGCAGTACGACGGCCACTATCGCAATGCGCGCCGCTGTCGCACCGGTCGGGTTCCACGCCTTATCCGGTTGTGAGACAAGGGCCGCCGTGCCCTCCAGTGCGAGTACCCACAGCACCCCGTAGAGCAGGTAGTGCGGTTTGTACATCACCCGGGTGAATCGCACGATCCGCCCGATGGATACGACAACGTTCGGGCGGGCCGAGGTTTCGGCGGTCACGTCCGCCGCTCTCCCGGCATCGGCCCGTCCCAGCCATCCCACCCGGTGACCTCGACCGCTGGCGTGCGACGCGGCGCGGGTTTGTCCGTGCCTGGCAGCAGGTGCGCCACCGGCAGCAGCGACACCTGGGTGACGTCATCGGGAATGCCGAGCAGCTCGGCGACTTCACGCTCATAGACCAGATGCGCGGTGGTCATGGTGGATCCGAGACCGCGTTCGCGCAGGGCCAGCATGAAGTTCCACACCGCTGGATAGATCGACCCGTAGAAGCTGGCCAACCGCAGCGCGGAGGGCTCTGCGGGCGGGCGACCGAGGGCACAGACCACCACCAGCGCGGGGACCTCGTGCAGATGCTCGGCCAGATATCTGCCGGAAGCCAGGTCGGCGAGCTGATCCGGTCGCGGCGTGCGCGCCGACAGATAGGCGGCGAAGCCTTTTCGGTAGTACTCGGCTACCTGTCGTTTCAGCTCCGGATCCTGCACCACCACGAAGCGCCACGGCTGCCGATTGGTGCCGCTGGGGGCGTGCACCGCGATGTCGAGGCAGGCCAGCAGATCCTCTCGGGTGACCTCGCGGTGCAGATCCAATCGGCGCCGGAACGCTCGCGTGGTGGTCAGCAGCTCCACGCCCATCAACGGTCGGCCCCTGACACGTCCGCGCCCCCGGCGAATTCGAGATCGATGCGAGCCGCCACCGCGCCCTGCTGTTTGATCTCACAGCGCACCACCGTGGAGTCGACGCCGACGTCGACGATTTCGGCGACACATTCCGCAGGCAGATCCAGCTCGACGAACGAGCTGAAAGTGCTTGTCACACTGATCAATCTGCGCAGTTCGGGTTGCAGCGCGGCCAGTGCGATCTGCCTGCACGCTTCGATGAGCAGATTGCCGGGAACGTGGTCGAGCTCGTGGTCGAACAGAATCGGATGCGAGGTATCGGCGACCAGTGCCGCGCGGGTGATGCCGTCACTCGACGTCGGCGGTCCGATCACCACATTGCGCGAGTTCTCCCGGCCGACGAGGGCCGCGGGCGCGCGCTCACCCACCGGTGCGGCGCTCTGAAACACACCGAGCCCCAGCTGTTTCCGGAAGCCCGACCGAATTCCCGCCCATCGGCTCGGCGAAACCCAGGAGAACGATCCGTCCACGGTCGTCATGGGCACACCCGCGCAGCTGATGTCGAGCACCAGGTCCAAGCCCTCGAGGTCATCGCCCCGATAGTGCGTGCGCAATGCCCGCACCTGCATGACCAGATCCGCCGGTGCGGTGCCGATATCCCAGGCGGTGGTGTCGGGCCCGGTGCCGTTGAAAGTGCGGACCAGGAACGCCCGATCGGTGGGGATGTCGTAGAACTCGTGGGTCACCGCGATGGAGGCCTGTCGGGCCGCCTCCATGACCATTACCAGATCATGGCGCAGGCTCAGCGCACCGACGTGATCGCCGTAATGGGCGTGCATACGCGGCAATTGGGCGCCGACCACGAAGGTGTCGGGTGCGACCGCGTCCAGGGAGGTCACGAACACTTCGGCGACAGCTTGCCGGTGTGCGAGCGCCCGGGGCACGGTGCGGATATGGGCGGCCGTCACGGCTCGGGTATGGGTCACGGTCGTGCCTCCAGCCAATCGTCGACGCTGACCGGCAGCAAGGTTTGGGGCTGCGACCCGACGCGCATGGGAAGAACGTAGGACCCGAGCACGATGACCGACCAGGGATCCAGGTCCCGGCCTGCGGCCCACGCCGCCTCCAGCAGCTCGGCGCAGTCCGCCTCGGACTCCGGCTCCGGCCGCTCGAGCTCAGCGCACACCCGGGTGAGCGCCTCCGCGCGGTCGAAACTGCGGGCTGGGGCTTCGGCATAGAGCTCGTGTGCGAGCGCCGTCGCCGTCGCCGTCTGGTCTGTGCCCGTGAGCGCTTGGGTGAGCACCCTGGATCTGGTCCGCTCATCGAAGTAGATGGCGAGTTCGCGCAGGACATCGGCGGGATCATCCGGCGAATGCACGAGATTGAGCAGATAGCTGTGCCTGCCGAGCAGGTACCGCAGCTCGCCCGGTTGCCGCTTGCGTGGATCGGTCGCCCCCTTGGCCGCGGTGAGGCGGACCGAAACCGGAGGCTCGGTATCCGGGCCCTGGATGACCAGCAGCAGCACATCGGAAATGCCCACCAGCAGATCGGCCAGACGGCGGCGTTGCGGTGAGGCGATATTCCAGGCGAAGTACCACAGGGCGCGCGCCAGATTCCGGTCCACCGCTACGCGCTGCGCGCCGACCACGCGAAAACCGTTCTCGCCCAACCATTGCAGGGTGGGCTCGACGGCACGCGCGACTATCGCGTCGGGTTTGAGCAGCAGCAGCGAATGCTCCCTGGCGAAGGTCGCCGCATCGATCCCCATTCGCTCGAGTTGCTCGACGGTCTCGAGCACATAGGTGTCTCCGACGTAGGCGTCGACTTTCGGCTCGGACGGTGTCAGTTCCGCGAGGAGTTCGCGGAGGGGTTCCACAGTCATGCTCGACCGCCGATCTCGATGCGCGCCAGCATCTCCGCGACAGACACCAGCGGCGTGCCCAGGTAGCCCGACTCCAAGCAGTAGTCCAGGAGCATACGTAGATAGTCCTTTCCGGTGGCCGGTGCGGACCGGCCGAGAACCGCATCGGCCGCGGCGGTGTCGAACACCATGCGGCGTTTGAAATAGCTGGTGTAGAGCGAGCCGATGCGCAGGTAGTACTCGCGTTCGATGGCATCGAGATCGTCGGCGCGGAAGGTGGTTTCGGGGACGAAAGTGGCCACCTCGAAGGACGGGTACTCCGCGAGTACGTCGGAGACCTCGCGAAGGGACAGTGTGTCGCGACCGAGTGCGTGCAGGGTGCGCCCTTCGGCGGCGTCGAACTCCAGTGCAGCGGCGGCGATCACATCGGCCACGTGATCGACCGGCGCGAGGGACAGCGTCGCGTCGTAGCGGCCAGGCAGGGTGCGCAGCTTGCCTTCGACCATGAGCTTGACGACGGTGTAGAGGTTCTTGTACTCGCGAATCACCCCCGTCGTGCTGTCACCGGTGACGATGCCCGGCCGCACGATGGCCCAGCGCAGGCCGCGCTCGCCCGCCGCGCGGACCAGTGCTTCGGCGCGGAACTTGCTCTCCTCGTAGCCATTTCCGAAGGCGTGCCCGGCGGGCAGTTCCTCCTCGGGAACAGTGCCGCCGCGCATGCCACAGACGTAGGCGGTGCTCACGTGCACGAGCGGCACGCCCCATTCGAGAGCCAATTCGATCGCGTTGGCCGTGCCGCGCACATTCAGTTCTTCGTAGGCGACGTCGGTGGCGTCGAAGGCGGTGGTCGCCGCGGAGTGCACGATCATGCCCACGCGTCCGGCGAGTTCGGCTTTGTCCTTCGGCAGGAACCCGAACCCCGGCGTGCGGATATCACCCGCGACCCGAAGCTGAGCCTCGGCGGTTGAGCCGTCATTGCGGATGATCGACGAATTGCTGTGCAGCACAGCGGCTACCGGCAGACCGGCGGCATTGAATCGCGCCACCACCTCGGCACCGACCAGGCCGCTGGCGCCGGTGACCAGCACCAGGTCCCGCGCACTCATGCGGCCACCGTTCGGGCCACCAGCTCGATGACCTGATCCACCCGCAACACGCCGATGAGGTCCTCAGGGCGGTATCGAGGCAGCCCGAAGGTGCGTTCCAGCACCAGCGTGAGCTCCATAAGACGCAGGGAGTCGTAGCCGAGATCCTCTATGAGCCTGTGGGTGTCGGCCAGTTCCACGGGCGGCTGCGGCGCCATGGCGCCGACGATGTCGCGAACGCGGGCGGCGGGATCGGTGCTCATGAGTGCTCGCTTTCACGCAGGTGCGGCTGCTGCCCGCCGCTGGCGAGGAGGTCGCGCATTTCGTCCAGGGGCAGTTCGGTCTTCAGGTAACCCGCTATCCGCAACCAGTCGTATCCGATGGCGAGGGTGCGCTGCCATTGCTCGCGAGAATCGAACGAGGCAGGGAAACCGTTAACGGAGTCGGGTTCTCCGGCGACGCGACGCGCCAGGGAGACGAAGTCGTCGAGGACCGCGAGGCCTTCGAGGGGGTCACCGCCGGTCGCGATGATTGTCGAGAACCGCACCTGCCGTGCCGCTTCCAGCTTGGCGAGCAACTCCTCGCGCTGTGGTGCGTGCGGAGGAACCAATCGGCGCACGGTGTCGACGGGGGCGACATCGGCGGGCAGAGGCTGGATTCCGAACGCGGACAGCATCACCCGCACACCCATGGCGGTGAGTCGATGTCCCGAGATGTCGGCGACCGCACCCTGCGCGCTCTTGATGGCTCCGACGAGGTCTTCACGGGCATTTTCCAGCACCACATTGGAGAACACCAGGTTCAGTCCACATTCGGTGAACTTGGCGGCGGAAAGCGGTACGAGGGAAGCGATTTCGCTCGCGGATGCGGCTCCGGACAACCCCAACGCGGGCGCGGCCGTACTCGGCACCGGGGTATAGGGCTGCACCGGTTTACACATCGCCAGCGCGGGTTCGATGACGTCACCTCCGCGCCACTGCAATCCGACCAGACCCAGCCGGACGAACTCGGCCAGTGACCCGCCGATGTCATGGCGTGCACGGGCCAGTACATCGCGCACCGAATGCCGGAACACCACCGAACGCCAGGCGATCGCGGCGTCATCGGCGAGGGCGAAGACCTCGTTGTCCGCGCGCAGCACGTGCACGCGGGAGCCGATGGACCAGGTCGTGACCTGCGGTCTGCGCGCGAAGATGATGCGGTGCGGGTCGTCGGCGATGTCGGTGATGCCGAGTTCGGTTGCCAGAGTCAGCAGCTGTTCCCAGTGAGTTCGCTCGCCACGATCGGCCGCCGGATCGGTCAGTGCCCGATACCGGTCGATCAGCGCGTGCGAACCGAGGCGATCGAGCTGCGTGGGCAGCCATTTGGTTTCGACATAGGTCTCACCGCGGCGGGCTGCCCAGCTCTTCACAGCTTGGAGCAGACCGTCGGCGGCCCATTCGTCGGCCTCGGCTCGAGCACCGAAGGCGCGCAGGGCGACAGCGAAACGCAGGGCCTGGGTGGCGCGTGCGGCCCACCAGTCGGCTGTCACCGCACTGAAGTCGGGGTAGGTGATGATCGAGCGCAATGCGTCGAGATCGACCGTCCCCGCGCGCAGCACCGTGGCCCGCAGGAAGCGCTGGCAGCGATTGAGCAGATCCTCGCTCGGTGCGGCCGCGACCTGCTCGAGCTGGCGTCGCAGTTGCGCCACTGATCGGGTGCGCACTTCTACCCGCCTGCCGTCGAGGAACAGCACGGTCGGCAGGGTGGGCAGCTCTTCGGAGCCCTCGGCGACGACGAGGAAGTCGACATCAGAGCCCTCGTTGCCGAACCCCTCGGCCAGTGAGCCTTCGAAGAGCACGGCCGCATCGGCGGGCACCGCGACGGCTTCCAGCGCGGCGTCGAGCAACCGCCGGACCCGCTGCTCGGGCAGACCCGGCTGGGCAGTCTCGGCATCGTGCACCACCGCCCCGTCGAGCGCGCCGTCGCGCAGCAGCTGCCACATGTGGCGGCGACGCGGCTTGCCGCTGGACGTGCGCCTGATGAGCCCGCGCGGGCCTGTGACGATGCTGATGGTGTGCGCGGGTCCGAGATGACCACGAATGATCTTGCGCGCCTCGGTGATCCAGTCACCGGCGGTGGTCTCGGCGAACAGGGCGATACCCCGCTCCCCCGCGTCGGTGATGCCGACGGCGGCGAGTTTTCCCTTGGTGATGCCGGTGTCCTGTGCGATCCGGGATTCGATGTCCTCCATGAACACCGGGCGTCCGCGCACCTTCAGGCTCGAACCCATCCGGCCGAGTACGAAAACCTCATCGCGATAGCGGAATCCGGCGTCGCCCGAGTACAGCTTGCCGTCGCTGATATGCGTCGACGAGCCCGCACCGGCGGAACCGGCGTAGCCGAGTGCCACCGAACCGCCGGTCACCACCATCTCACCGAGTACGCCGTCGGGGAGTTCGTGGCCCTCGTCGTCGACAACGGTCACCGTCGATTCGGGGGTGGAGTAGCCGAGGCCGGTGATCCAGCCCGCGCCCTCGACCCGGCGGGCGTCATCGATGAGCGCCTCCTCCAGCACCGGAACCCGCTGTCCGAAACGCAGATTCGGGTTGTCGATGCGCAAAGCGGTGATCGGCCGACGGGTGGGTGAGGAGGTCACCATGAGCGTCGCCTCGGCGAGGCCGTAGGCCAGCGTGTAAGAGCCCATGGAAAAGCCTTGCGGCCCGGTGAGATTCGCGAACGACATCAGGTCCGATACCTCGACCGGTTCGGAACCGATCGCCAGGGTCCGCCAGCCGGACAGGTCCAGGTCCGCGATCTCCTCGGGCCGAACCCGGTGCGCCACATAGCCGAGCGCGAACGACGGCGAGAGTGAGTGTTGGGCGTGCGTCATGGTCCGCAGCCAGCGGGCAGGCTCGCGCACGAACTGGTCGGGGCGCATGAGGTAGAGCCCGCCCTGGTTGGTCACCGTGGCGAGGAGCGCGCCGACCAGACCCATATCGTGGTAGAGCGGCAGCCACGACACCATCACTTCACCCGGCTGCCATTCCAACAGTCGGGTGATCATGGCGATATTGTTCGTCAGGTTCGGCCAGCTCACCTGCACGCCACGGGGCGTCCCGGTCGAACCGGAGGTGAACTGCAGCAGCGCTACTTCGTCTGGCGCACCGAATTCCCGTGCCTCACCAGCAGGTTCGAGGGTCGCGGTATCGATCACCAGCACGGCCTCGCCGTAGCCCGCGCGTTCGGCGGCCTGACGCACGAAGGTTTCGAACTCCGGCGAGGTCACCACCAGGCGTGGAGTGGCCTGCTCCAGAATGGCCGCGATATGGGCGATGATCTGTTCGAGGTCGCCGAACATGGGCGGGGCCACCGGCGTGAACACGCCACCGCACGCCCACACCGCGTAAAAGGCGGCGACACAGGGGAATCCGGTCGGCATGATGACGCAGGCGCCGTCGCCGTCGCCGAGTCCGTGCACACGCATGAGCGCGGCGATCGACCACGTTTGATCGGCTAGTTCGCGGTAGCTGCGGTACTCCCAGCCGTCGTCCTCGTCAGCCAGGTGGATACCGGCGGTCTCCGACGGGTGGGCGAGCCAATCCCGTACGGCCGCACAATCTTCAGAGAGCTTCATCGAGCTGAACTCCTTCGGCGAGTACCGTGACCGTGCCATTGACCCCATCCACGCGAATGCGCATACCCGTACGCAATCGCGTGGCAGCGTCCTTGACCTGGACCACGGTCGGCACGCCCAGTTCACGCGCCACAATAGCCACATGGGTCAGCGGGCTGCCCCGCTCGATGACCAGCGCGGTGGCCGACGGCAGAGCCGCCACCCAGCCCGGATCGGTGCGATAGGCGACCAGAATGCCACCCGCCACATCGCGCGGTTCGTCCACGACCACCGCCAGACCCTCGACTACGCCTGCGGCAGAGGGCGTTCCGGCGAGCACCGTACCCACTGTCGCGGCAGCGGTGGTGGTGATGGGCACCCAGCCCTGTCCCGCCAGCTCCGCACGGCCCAGTCGCGGTCCCACGGTGCGGAATCGAGCGGGGGCCACAAGCGCGGAGTCCCTCGCCCGCAGCGCTTTTCGGCCAGCCACCAGTTCGCGAAGGCCCGTGGTGTCCTGGCCCTCGTAGGAGCCGCGCAGTTCCTCGTTGGTCAGGTAGAACACGTCGGCGAATTCGTCGAGCACCCCGCGCGCAACCAGGTCCCGGCCCATGACGCGGATCATCCGCTTGATCATGCCGAAGGCGCGGGTACGGCAGAAGCGCAGCCGTTCGCGGTGCGCGGCGCAGCGAGAAGCCTTGGTACGCAGGCGCTCATAGACGCGGCGGCGCAGCCCGCGCAGGTTCGCGTCCAGGTAGGCATCGGCCTCCACCGAGCGGCTCGCGGTGGCGGCATCACCGACGCGACCCGAGGCGCTGCGCAGCATGACGAACAGGCTCGCCGGATCCTCGCGCAGATCCGGGGTCTCCAGCTTCAGCTCATCGAGGCTGCGGTAGCCGTAGCGCTCGATATAGCTGTCCACCTGAGCGAGGAAGCCTTCGCGACCGGACTGTTGCAGCTCGGCGTAAATATCTTCCGGCGCAGTGGAATTGACGAGTTCGGTCAGATCCGCGTCCGCGCGCACCAGCCGTGCCAGCTCGGTCATGGCGCGGGCGGGCTCGGCCGATTCGACATCGGCTCCCGGGCCGACCACGGCGTAGAGGAACCACTCCGGCGCCTTGGGCAGGAACAGCTTGGTGAGCAGATAGGTGAAGCCGGTGAGGGTGAGCAGAATCGCGTCCAGGACCATGAGCGGGCCCCAGCGCTCGACCAGGTCCTTGTCGACCTTGCGGTAGGCCTCGTACGCCTGCGGGCCGGTCAGGGTGGTGTAGTCCAGGGCGTCGTATTCGTCGTAGACGCGGTAGAACTCGGCGCTGAACTGTTCGACCATGTCATCGATGCCGAAGAGCCGCCGAACGTAGGTCACCGTGGTCAGCGCGCGCGAGCGCAACCGGCCGATGGTAGTGCGGAATACGAACGGGCGCAGCGTTTTCGCGATGTCGTCTTCGAGTGGCTCGTCCACGCCGAGTGCGGCTTCGAGGACCTTGCGGTTGAGCGGATAGCCGGGTGCGATGCCGACCATGCGGTACCAGTGCAGCAGGTTGTAGTAGACGTGGCCGTGAAAAGTGCCCAGCAGCACCGAAGTCCACGCATCGGTCTGACGCAATTGTTCTTCGGGCACCCCCAGCGATTGCGCGTAACCCCGGTACACGCGGCCGTAGATATCGGCCGCGGTGGTGTAGGTGAGCGGTGAAGTGACGCCGTTGAAACTCTCGATAATGTTGGAGTTGTCCCAGATTCGCAGCTCACCGGCCGGAATCGTCTCGCCCGCACCACGCAGTTCCACCGTGCGCCCCGGAGCGGGCGGCGCCGCGAGGGTGGTGATCGGACGGGACTGCAGGACCCAGATGCCGGTATCGTCGATGGCCCATTCGATGTCTTGCGGTGCACCCCAGTGGGTTTCGAGCTTGCGGCCGACCTCGGTCAGTTCGGCGACCTCGGCGTCGTCGAGTACGGCGACACCGCGTTGTTCGGCGTCCACCTCGACAATCTCGCAGCCCTGTTCGCCCCCGGGTTCGAAGCGGCGGTCCTTGTCCCCCAGCACACTGTCGAGCATCGCACCGTCGACCTTGTCGACGGTCACCGAATCGGCGTCCACCGCACCCGACACCAGGCCCTCCCCCAGCCCGTACACCGCACTGATCACCACTTCGTCCCGTGCGCCCGTGGTGGGGTTCGCGGTGAACACCACCCCGCTCGCCCGCGCGGTGATCAATTGCTGCAACACCACCGCGGGCGCGCCGGCGCGGGGCAGCTCACGCGCGAAGGCATAGCGAATCGCCCGCTCGGAGAAGGCCGATGCCCAGCAATCCCGCACGCGCGCGGCGATCGCCTCGACCCCGCGCACATTCAGGAAGGTGTCGAACTGTCCCGCATACGAATTGTCCGCACCGTCCTCGGCCAGCACCGACGACCGCACCGCGATCGGGCCGGTGCCGAGCCGCTCGCTCGCCTGCCCGACCAGCTCCCGCACCGCGTCGGGCAGCGGCGCGGCCACCAGCGCGGCACGCAGCTCGGCCCCGATGACCACCGCCTGCTCCAGCTCGGTGATCCCGGCGAACTTCGCTATCGCACCGCCCAACCCTGCCGCGTCGACAAAGGCAGCGAACGCGTCACTACCGAGCGCCACCCACGGCGGCACCCGCACCCCGCTGCTGTGTAACCCGAAAAGCCCGCGTGCCTTCCCGCCCGCGAGCTCATCGATCACTTCCGCATCGGACCACGGACCCAACACCTGCACTATGGCTCTCCCATCACCCCCGGGCATCGACCACGCACGCCGCGAGGGTTCAACCGGGAGCCGAACAAGATCAAAGGACCCTCTCTGGATAGCGCATATTTCAGAGGTGCGCCAGCCCACAGTTCTTGGGTTTGCGCCGATTCAGCCATCGTGTTCGGCAGCGGAACGCGGCCCGACCTGCGAGTCAGTGACATCGTCGACCATCCCGTGATCGTTTGTCACGAAATGGCACAAAAAGGGCAGGTCATCACCAAAAAGGTAGTTGGCCTGCTCGTTGTTCCGTTAATCGATCGGCTAACGGAACCTTTCGCAGTAGAGGCCGCCTTCCTCTCGTCCCCGGGTGATTAGTTGCACGCGGCCAGAAGGTTGTTGACCCGGGCGGTGTCGCCGAGGCGGGTATCCGCGGGCTGTTGTGATGAGTCCTTCCTCTGGCCATGGGTGAAGAGAGTTCTGAGCTCAATTCAGTCGCGCTGGTCGTCAAGCGCGGCACGAGGGGTCCGTCCGAGGACCCAGGCAGCCGGCGGGTTGAGGTCGAGCATCTCGGTTCGGACGTGCTCGATTCCGGCCTCGGACAGCAGGCCCACGAGATCACGTCCAACGGTCTCGGAGTCTGCGGCGGTCGCACCGGGACGGCGCGGCTGCCCGACAAGTGCGATGCGCCCGCCAGGTCGTAGCAGCCGGGCGATATCGCGGAGTCTGGCGGGCGGGTCGGGCCACATGCCGATCGTGTTGATAGCGATTGCCGCGTCGAACGGCCCCCCGTCGATGGACAGAGTCTCAACAGGCCCCTGGACCAAGCGCACCCGGTGGGTCTTGACTGCGGCCTTGTTGCGGCGGCGGGCATGTTCGACCATGACTGCTGAATGGTCGACGCCGACCACGAAACCCTGGGCTGCTCGGGCGGCGAGCGCGGCAATTGCGACACCAGGCCCGCAGCCCAGTTCGATGACGCGATCGGTCGGTTGGACGTCGAGAAGCTCCACCGCCCGACGGCTCCGCGCGACGTTCGAGGGCCGTGAGCTCATGATCCACCCTGCGACGTGCCCACCGGCTCCGCTCGGATGATGAAACTGCGTAATGCCGCCGCGGGGACCCCACCATTCGGTGATGCGCCTCAATGCACGCTCTTTGATATCCATGAGACGAGGACATCACTTAAAGTACACTCGAAGTCAATGACTGCCGGAGAACATGCGCGGACCCCGCCGCAGGTGCCACAGATGTTGTCCATCGGCGAGCTGTCGGACCGGACGGGCGTTCCCGCGAGCACGTTGCGCTACTACGACGACCTCGGATTGGTTTTACCAGCGGCCCGGGTTGCCGGACAGCGTCGCTACACCATCTCGTCGGTCACAGACATCGGCTTGATCGTGTACTTCCGCGATGTGGGGTTTACGTTGGCTGAGATCAAGCATTTCGTCTCAGGCGCAAGGCAATCCCGTCGCGAGTTGGTCGACCGCAAGCTGAAGGAGTTGGTCGCGCAGCAACACCGGATCCAGGTTGCCCTCGACGCGCTCGAGCACGGTCGGGTGTGTCCGGCTGATGACCAGATGAAGTGTCCCCGGCTCCGGTCGATCATCGAGGGACACCAGCACGGATTCTCGGTCCAGGAAAGCCACGCGCGAGCACACTGACACTCAGTCCCGCCACGACCAGGGGCCACCGCTCGGGATGGCTCCGGTGGGACCGCGCTCGCTGCGTCGACCGTCTCAGGCTCCCGTCAACGATCTCCTGGCCAGCAACAACTAGTCCTCCACCGACATTCAGCGCAGGCTCAGTGGGGTCTCGGATTCGACGCGGGTCAGTTTTTCGGGATTGCGGACGAAGTAGAGGCCGGTAATTCGCGTGTCCTCGAGCCGGACCGCCATGATGCCGTCGATCTCGCCGTCGATCCGGAAAATCAGCGCCGGACTGCCGTTGACCATGGTGGGTTCCGTGGTGAACGCGACCTGATGCTTGCGGATACCGCCGAGCATGAAGCGAGTCACCTTGTCAGAACCGGTGATCGGCTGCGGCACGGCCTGCTTGATGCCGCCACCATCGCCGATCAGGACGACCTCCGGGGCGAGCACATCGAGCAGACCCTGCGGGTCCCCGGTTCGCAGCGCACGCTGGAACGACTCCAGCGCCGCGCGGGTCTGACTCGCGGAGACCGACGCGCGGGGGCGGCGGGCATCGACATGCCGGCGGGCGCGGTGCGCGATTTGGCGAACGGCCGTCGGAGTCTTGCCGAGGGCCGCCGCGATCTCGTCATAGCAGATATCGAAGACCTCACGCAGCACGAATACGACACGCTCGGTCGGTGACAGCGTCTCGAGCACGAGCATCAGCGCGATCGACATACTCTCCGCGAGCTCGACATTCTCGGCCACATCCGGCGCGGTGACCAGCGGCTCGGGCAGCCAGGAGCCGACATAGGACTCCTTGCGGCGCTTCATGGTGCGCAACCGGTTGAGCGCCTGCCGGGTTGTGATCCGAACCAGGTAGGCGCGCTCATCGCTGACCTGTGCCAGACCGACCCTGCTCCACCTCAGCCACGTCTCCTGCAGGACGTCTTCGGAGTCGGCTGCCGATCCGAGCATTTCGTAGGCGACGGTGAACAGCAGATTGCGATGGGTGAGGAATGCCTCGGTCGCTGGGTCGGTGGCGTGGTCGCTCACATCCCGGCCTCTCTCCTTCGCGGGCGGCTCTGGTAGCTGGTGGCCTTCACTCGGTGATGTGTTCACTGCAAGGTCCGGGTCACGGGGTCAGAATCACCTTGCCGACTATCTCTCCGCCGGCGGCGCGAACGTCTACAGTGTCCGCCTCTGCCCGCAACTGTGCGGCCACTTCGAAACCCAGCTCTCGGCCCTCGACGCGGGCGGCCAGCTCGGCCACATGAGCGATCCGTTCGGTGGCACGAGCATGGACAGTGGGCAGTTCGGACAAAGGCAGCCGTTCGGTCACCGCGATCTCCAAATCTCCGGCGTCTACGCGCGCGACCAGCGCGGCGAGCTGAGCGGCGTCGCTGTATGCGAAGGGCCGAACTGCCCGCACCCCGCGCCCGACATCCTGCGGGACAGGAGGGGTCGTGCTGACGTACGCCCCACCGTCGGCGACCAGGTTCGCCAACTCCATGTTCTCCTCCGGGCTGTTGGGCGCCAGGTTCAGCACCACGCCGAACTGCTGTCCGGCCACCGCCTGCACGACGGAGGTTTCGGTGTAGTCGATGATCCGCTGCGCGCCGTATGCGCGAATGCGATCACGGCTGCGCGGGCTGGCAGTCGCGGTCACCGTGGCACCGGCTTGCACGGCGAGCTGGACGGCGTACCCGCCCACTGCGCTGCCCGCACCGTTGATCAGGACATCCTGCCCGGGCTCGAGACCGGCGTGTTCGAACAATGATTGCCACGCCGTGAGCCCAACCAAAGGAAGGGCTGCGGCGTCCGCGAGCTCGACGGTGCGGGGCGCGGAAGCCAGTATCTCGGCGGGCGCGGCAACGTACTCGGCGGCCGCACCGGGCGCGGTTACCGGCAAGACGGCGATGACCGCGTCCCCGACGCTCCAGCCGGTCACCCCCTCGCCGACCTCAGTGATGACACCGGCCATGTCGACGTTCGGAATATGCGGGAGGGCCACCGGGACAATGTCTTGTCGAAAACCCGCGCGGAGCCCGGCGTCCGCGTCGTTGTACGAGGTGCCGGCCACCTGCACCACCACCTGACCCACATCCGGGATCGGACGGTCAGCTTCCTCGTAGACCAGAACATCACTTCCGCCGTAGGAGTGGTACCGCACTGCCTTCATGGACTCTTCTTTCCTACGTGCTTCGGTCATCGAATTCTCCTTCGGTTCCCAGGGCTCGCACACCAGACACCGCGTGATCGTTCACGGTGACAGGAGGTGAGGCAGATCACTCCACCGGTGATGAGACCTCTGGCACGTCGATGCTCGCCACACCCTCCCCCGGCAAGGAACGGTGTTCGCGTTCGGCCGACGTCGCCGCGAGTACAGCGCGTGCGGTGGCGCACGTCACGCCGAGGTGGTGTCACAGACCCCAGGCCGGCGGTGTCTGATGACCGACCAGTTACACCGTCGGGACGCCGAAAAGGATGCCCCACGAATGGCATCGTCCGGCAGCCCGTCGGGGACGAACGGCTCGGCCAGTTCAAGGGCGAGCCAGGGTCGCCCCCATCTGAAGGAGAAACTCATGAACCTCGCCCTATGGATCGTCGCCGGACTGCTTGCCGCCCTGTCCCTGTTCGGCGGCGCCACCAAAGCCTTCATGCCCAAAGACAAGCTGGACGAACTGGGCAGAAAATCCGGTGGGGGATGGACCGAGCACGCCGGCACTGGCTTCGTCAGAACCCTCGGCGGCCTCGAGATACTGGCCGCGGCAGGTCTGATCCTGCCCGCCGTGCTCGACATCGCACCGGTGATGGTTCCGGTGACCGCCGTCTGCTGGATCCTGTTGATGATCGGCGCGATGATCACCCACGCCCGCTACAGCCAGTACAAATACGTCGCGCTGAACTTCGTCTACCTCGCTGCGGCCGCCTTCGTGGCTTGGGGCCGCTTCGGCCCGGAGTCGTTCACCGGCTGAGCCGGACAAGTCGTCAGCGGATAAACTAGCCCGGCAATCCATGACGAGCATCACAGTCATCACGTCGTGTTCGTACCCACCGAAATCCGGCCGAGCGGGCTGGCGGCCCAAACGAAAAACGGCAAGCCATCGCCGTTAAGGCTCTGACCTGCCGTTTTGAGGTGGTCCCAGCTGGTTTCGAACCAGCGACCTTCCGCGTGTGAGGCGGACGCTCTCCCGCTGAGCTATGGGACCGAACAGTGTGTCGGGCGGGTTTCGAGCCGCTCGAACGAGATGGAACATTAGCATGGAGGACCGGGATGACACCAAATCGCCTTGTGAGCGGGTAGTTCGGAGTCGCTGGAGGGGGCTGGTTCACGGGGTCGGCGGGGCGACCTGGTACTTCAGGTTCGGCCACGCTGCGGACATGGGGGTCAGGGGGTCGCGGCAGATCCAGATGGTGATGCCGAGATTCTGGCCGCCGAGGCCGAGGGGGTCGTTGAGTTGCCGCGCGACCGTGGTGTGGGCGAACCCTGCCAGGAAGTCGCGCTGTTCGGTGCCGTGATCGAAGCCGACGTACAAGATGGTGTCGGCTGTGTCCGGTGGGGCGCCGAAGGCGGCGAAGCCGCGGTGGGGACTGTAGACCGGCGGGATCCATGCGGATCGCCCGTAGTGGTCGAGTGCGCCTGCCTGGTTGTACGCGGCGGCGACGACCACCGCCTCGGCTTGTTCGGCGGGCGGCAGGGCGATCGCCACCTGGTGCACGGCGTCGGCGAGCGTCTGCCAGGTGTCGTTGCCGTAATGCTGGAGGGGCAACCAGGGACTTTTCGGGTCGACGATCCAGTTGCTCGGGTAGGGCAGGGACGCGAAGAAGGCCAACAGTGCCGCGGAACAGACGACCGCACCGGTGCATACCCGGCGCAACGCGTTTCGCGGATCGGCGGCTTCGAACAGCGTGGACAGCATCGAAGCGCCGAACCCGAAGAGCATGGGAAAGACCCCGACGACGTAATAGGACCGGCCGTGCCCGGCGATCACCATGATCACCATCAGCACCGCTGCGACCAGCAGGAACCGGTATTGCCGTAGATGCGGTGCACGAGCCAAGCCGTACATACCCAGCAGCGCCAACCCACCACCGATGAATCCGGGACTGATGATGATCGCCCCGACGGTCCCCCACTGCCCGCCCATGGTCTGCGCGGTTTCGTGGGCGATGGCCTCGCTGGTCGCCAACTGCGGCCAATCGTGGGATGCCTGCCACAGCAGTGCGGGCATCATGGCGACCGCGAAAATCAGCAGACCGACCCATAGTGCGGGGCGGCGCAGTATCTCGCGGGGACCGATGACGAGGATGCCGATACCGAGGGCGGCCGCGACCATCAGCACCAGCCATTTGTTCTGCACGTCGATCGCCGCGACCGCCCCGAGCGCCACGAGCAGGCGGTCTCGGCGAGTGCGCACCCACCGAACCAACAGCCAGATGATCAACGCTTGACCGGTCACATCGAAGGAGACACTGGTCAGCACGGTGAAGCCGAGGACCATCGGGGACGTGGGGAAGGCCGCGGCGGCGAGTATTTGGTAGCGCGGACGAGCGCCGCACTCGTAGGCCACTGCGGCCGCGAGAATCGAGACAGCGATCAGTAGGAGCAATCCGGGGATGCGCAGCGGGATCAGCGAGCCGGGCGCGATCAGCTCACCCAGTCGTGCGATCAGCGGCACCATCGGTCCGTTGTCGACAAAGCTGACCGCCAGTCGCCGACCACACGCGAGGTAGTACAGCTCGTCGCCGGCGATATGCAGCCGCGACGCCGAGACAGACAAGACGAGCGCCGCCAGGCCGGACACGAGCAGGACACCTCGCCAGGCGAAGGGCTCCTGCGTGGCCGTCGTCTCGGAAGTGGTTGCGTAGGTGGGGGTCAAGAAACTTCTCTGCCGTCGTGCATGGCCGGAACCGGGTACCGAACTGCGACTGATGCGCATATCTACGTTGCAGGATGCAGCGAACGGGAGCCATAGGGATGTGCCGCAGGGTCCGGTGGACGACATACGTGTGATTCACATTTAGGGTCGTTTACCAGGCGATTTGTAGTCTGTGTCGAACGTCGGCTAATGTTCTCTTCGCACCGCAGAGAGCAGCAAAGCCGAGAGGCCGAGCCGCTCCCCTAAGTGTGAAGTAAATGCGGATGTGGCGCAGTGGTAGCGCATCACCTTGCCAAGGTGAGGGTCGCGAGTTCGAATCTCGTCATCCGCTCGAGAGGTAGGTAAGGCACTAGCCCCATCCTCCTTTGTACGGTGGAGTGGCCGAGTGGTGAGGCAACGGCCTGCAAAGCCGTGCACACGGGTTCGATTCCCGTCTCCACCTCGCGCGATTAGCTCAGCGGGAGAGCGCTTCCCTGACACGGAAGAGGTCACTGGTTCAATCCCAGTATCGCGCACCACCGTACCGAGTCAGGCCCCCTTTCGAGGGGGCCTGACTTGTTTGCGTTACCCATCAGGTGGGCGGAGTTTGTAACCCGGATCACTCCGAGCACGGATTTCCGGTGGGCTCCCCTAGTATCGGCACACTCCCATCGCCGGGCGGTCCGGTGCGGGGCCGGCGGTATGAAGGGGCAATCGAGTGAGGCAGATCCTGTTGTCGGCGGGGATCGCCCTCGTCGTCACCATCACCCTCACGCCGGGGTTGATCCGGGTATTCGCGCGACGGGGGTTCGGACAGGAGATCCGGATCGACGGGCCCGCCAGTCATCAGGCCAAGCGTGGGACGCCGACGATGGGCGGGTTGGCGATCGGGGCCGGGGTGTGGGCCGGGTATCTGGGGTCGCATCTGATCGGGCTGCTGTGGGATGCGCCGGGACCGAGCGCCTCGGGCGTGCTGGTGCTGTTGCTGGCGTCGGCGCTGGGCATGGTGGGATTCCTCGACGACTCGATCAAACTGCGCAAGCACCGCAATCTCGGGTTGACCGCGGCGGGCAAGTACATCGGGCAGATCGGGGCCGCGGTGGTGTTCGCCGTGCTGGCGCTGCGGTTCCCCGGCGCCACGGGGCTCACCCCCGCCGGGCCCAACCTGTCCTATGTCCGTGACATCAGCACCATCACCTTCGCGTCGCTGTTCTTCATCGCGTTCATCGTGTTGCTGGTGGTGGCGTGGTCGAACGCGGTGAACATCACCGACGGGCTCGACGGGCTGGCGGCGGGGTCGATGAGCCTGGTCCTCGGCGCGTACGTGGTGATCACGCTGTGGCAGTACGACAACTCGTGCGAGATCACGCCGGGACGAGGCTGCTACACGGTGCGTGATCCGCTCGATCTGGCGATGGTCAGTGCCGCGGGCGCGGCGGCGTGCATCGGATTCCTGTGGTGGAACGCGGCACCGGCCAAGATCTTCATGGGCGATACCGGTTCGCTCGGGCTGGGTGGCCTGCTGGCCGGGCTGTCGATCACCAGCCGCACCGAACTGCTCGCGGTGGTGATCGGGGCGCTGTTCGTCGCCGAGATCATGTCGGTGGTGCTGCAGATCGTGGTGTTCCGCACGACGCATACGCGGCTGTTCCGGATGGCGCCGTTCCATCATCACTTCGAACTCAACAACTGGCCAGAGACTGCGGTGATCATCCGGTTCTGGGTGCTGGCCGGGATCGCGGCGGCGACCGGGCTGTGCCTGTTCTACGGCGAGTACATGACCTCTCTCTAGTTGTCCTCGCTCTAGTTGTCGGAGCCTGCGGCTACGCTGACCCGACCGAGCGAGGGAGGTCGCTGTGAGTGCCGAGGTCGTCGTGCCACCGGGTCACGATATCGCCGCCGACATCTCGTTCGAGCTCGAGGAGCTCGACGAGCTGGTCGGCGAACTCCTCACCGACCATGCCGAACGCGCGGCCCGCGACGCGCGGATCGTCGCGTTACGCCTCGGGATCGGCGGAGTTCGCCCGGAAACCCTCACCCGCATCGGCGCACGCTACGACCTGGCCCGCGACCGGGTTCGCCAGCTCTACACCAAGGCGGTCGGGCGGATCGTGCGCGAAGCCGCCCGCTCGGGCCATCGGTCGGCGCAGGTGTTCGCCCACCGCTATCCGGTCGAGACGGGCGACCTGCGCCTGGTGCGCATGCTGCTGGCCGAGACCTACGCGACCGACACCGACCTGGTGGCCATGGAGTGGTCGTATCTGAAGCTGCGGCTGGCAGGCCACGAACCGGGCGACGCCAAGCGGGTGGCGGGCTATGTGATGCAGCGAATCCTGGGCTGGCAGAAGAAGACTGCCAGCATCCTGGCCAAGTTGCATGTGCCAGAGGACGGCACCGACGAGCTGCTGCTCGACGACGTCGAGTGGTCGACCGGGTCCGCCGCCCCGCTGCCCATCGAATCGGCGCGCGTTGCCGACGGTGACGACGACGGACGCGGACGGTTCTACTTGGCGAAGGTCGGCCGCGATGTCGCCTACGACTCGGCCATGGTGGCCCGGCTGCTGCGGACCCTCGACGCCGACCCGGCGGTGGCGGCGTTCCAGGAGGAACCGACCGCGCTGACCTACCGGTTCGGCGGCGAGGGCCAGGTGCACTATCCGGCCGTCGCCGCGCAGCTCACCGACGGACGGACAGTGCTCGTCGATGTGGTCCCGCTGGGCCGAGTCGCCTTTCACCACAATCGGATCCAGACCGGACTCGGCCGCGCCTACGCACACGAACACGGCTGGGGCTGGCTCGCGTGGACCGGCAGTGCGCTCGGCCCCGACCAGCTCACCGCGCGCCCGATCGACCCGACGATCGAGGAGCGTCTGGTCACCGATTTGGCACAGGGCGCCTACGACCGGCCCGCGCTGGCCGGGGTGTGCGCGGAGACCGGCCTGGATCTGCTCGATCTGGCCGGTCTGGTCCTGCGCAACGACTGGCAGTGGGACCGGATGCCGATGCGGCTCAGCGCATCACCATCGCACCGGCCATCACCGTGAGAACCAACAGCATCGCGCAGCAGGTGAGCCACTGGTACTGATTCAGGGTGCGATCCATCCGCCCGATGCTCGCGCGCAGGCTCGCCGCGACGCGCTGCTGGGCGACGAGTTCGCTGCGCAACCCGGCCATGGTGATGGCTTCGGCGTCGGCGTTCACTCCCGCCCGTTCGATCCGATTGTGCAGGCGCCCGACCAGGCGCTGCTTGTCGCGCACGGTCTGGCGCGAGACCGCCAGCTCCACCCGCTGATCGCGCAGCTCGGTGCGCTGGCGCTCGATCATCGCGGCCTGCGCCCCGGTGTGTCGTTCCCAGGTGCCCACGTCGGCCCACCCTCCTGTCGTGAGATCCGCGTGCCCCCAATGGGTTTCGCCGGACACCCAGCCTTCGAGAAAATCGCGCAATTCGGTGCTGCCGCGCGCCGGAGCCGCGAAACCGGTCTCGCCCGCGGCGAGCATGCCCTGGTCGATGCGGTAGTCGGCCCCCGCTGGCTCGAAATCGGCGATGCCGACCGCGGGAACCAGGGGCACCCAGAAACCCTGCGGGCACACCCACAGCACATCGTCGATGCCGGCCGCCTGCAAGCGTTTCCGGTGGGCGCGGGCCGCGGTGATGTCGAGGGGGCCGCTGTGCACCTCGACCACGCAGCGCCGGTCACCGCGGCGCCAGTAGATGTCGACGGGAATATCGTCGATTCGCGCGTCGACCTCGGCTTCGTCGGCGCCGGCCGCCGTGAGCCTGCCGCAGATCCAGTGTTCGAGACGTTGCGTGTTCCATTGCGTCGCACTGCATTCGGGGCAGCCACAGCCGTAGCCGGAGCGTTCGGTGACGGCGCGACGGCTGCCCTCGGAAATCCCCAGTTCATCGAGCAGCGCTCGACGTCCACACACCACCTGGGTCTCGCTCAGCCGCTTCGTCCTCACACCATCACTCCCTCACCTCGGGACCCGTCGTAGGCTCACGCGCACGTCCTCCGACAACAGGTTCCCGCAGCCGCCGATAAGGCGCCAGCCCCCTTGACCCGCGTTCGGGTGCGTCACCTACCGGTGATTGAGATCACAAACGCGACTCTGCTTGTATATCAAGCCATTTCATTGTGCCAACGTCGCACGATGACGCGTATATCTTGATCATTTCGATACACAGACCCGGCCTGTTGCATGTCCGTTTCATCCTGATTGCGAATCAGTTCGGCGCGTCGCGCAACCGGTCGCGACACCACTTCCTCTTGCCCCGGTGGATATGATCGCTGCGGCCGAGGCGGGCACGCTCGGGCGACCACGGGAAGTAGGGTGTGCATGAACCACGCTGAGCACGACGAATCCATCGGGTCGATGCTGGCGAGCATCGCCACGGCGCTGCGTGAAGTCAGCGACAAGCTCGATATCGTCGCCGCGCGGGTTCAGCTCGACGTGCCGACCTTCCCGGTCGACGAGGATGTGCCCGACCACATCCGGATCAGGCGGCTCGAATCCTGGGCCTTCCGTGCGTCACAGGACATTTCACGCCTGAGTTCCCGGCTCGATGCCCTCGACAACGACGGTGAGCCCGAGCCGGGGCGTCCGGTGCGCAACACACCCAGTCGCCGCGAGGTCCGTGAAGCCGCGGAGGCCGCCGAACGGGCCACCGACGGACCCGACGACCAGCAAGCGGTCGCCGATCCCTTACCGCCGCACCAGAACCGCGAGCCGGACGGTGCCCGTCCTCCGCTCGAACGCCGCAACTCCCCCGCCCGCCCGAGCACCGATCACCTCGGCGACCCCACCGCCTTGACCGCGACGCCGATCCCGCGCACCGCGCCGAGTGAGGCGCCTTTCGGACAACCGATCGCCCTCGATACCGATATGTTCGCCGCTGTCGGTGACGACGGCGCCGAACCGTCGGCTCCGAGTCGACGGCCCGCGCCCGCCCGGCTCGGCGGGGCCGCGTCGACCGGCGGCGCCGGGTCCGGTGAGCGGGTCTCGGTCGGCCATGCGACGTCGACCAACGGGACCGGCGGCGTCACGCATGGTGTGGCCGGCGATATCGCGTCGTCACGGAACGGCACGCCGGTGCCCGCGGTGATCGGGACGGTGGTGACGGGCGATGCGCCCACAACGAGTGCGTCGACGATGACGAAGACCGCCACAGCGGCACCGTCCGAGGATCACGCGACCGAGTCCGGTCTCGAGAGCAAGGCGGCGGCTGACAGTGCGACCGTGGCGCGGGGTGCGGACTCGAGCACTGTCGTGCGCGACGGTGACATGCGGACCAACGGCGTCAACGGGGTCGGTTCCGGCGCGGCGAAGCACGTTCCGGTCGACGCGCCGTCGGCGCGGACCGAGGTGACCGTCGGCGATCCGCTGACGACGGGCATCAGTCCCGATGCCGTGGTCGAGCGGGCGCGCCCGATCAAGAAGCCGTCGGAGAGTTCGGCCGCCGGAGTGGACAGACTAGGCATTCCGTCGCCGGATGAGCTGTCCGGCAAGGGAAACGGTGTCGCGGCGAGCCCCACCCGCGCCGAGAACGACCACCTCTCTTCGGGGTTCACGACGGGCAACCGGCCCGCCGCAGCCCCGAACGGTAAGCCGGTCAACGGATTCGACCCGCACACCCCCGAAGCCCCCCGGCCCGATGCGCACGCGGGAACCACAACCAACGGCATCCACTGGTCGTTCTCGGACGATCCAGCGCCCGCATCACCGACCCCGGATCGAAACGGCCACGCCCGCAACGGTTTCACCACCGACTCCGCGCGCCGCAACGATTCCCTGTTCGAGGACTTCACCCCCCGCGACCGCATGTCCACCGGCGAAACTCCCGAGCCGCCGCCCGTCTCCGCCCCGCCCGCGCGACTCACCCCGCCGGCAGAACTCACCACCCAGCCGAATCCTGCCCCGGTGGATTCGACGCGCACAGGCGGCTCATCGCCCGTTAACGGCTCGAGTGCCGGTACTGCCCGCCCGAGCCTGCCGAGCACCGATCGGCCGACGAGCACCGGTAGCCTGCCCAGCCAAGCGCCGCTCACGAATCACGAGCGCCCGGCTATGGATTACGATCCACCGACCCTCGGCTTGCCGACCGGACGGGACAACTCGTCCAGCACCCCCGATCCCCTCGAACGCCCTGTCGCCGACCCGGTTCCGCCCACCGCCACCGACTCGGCCGGGATCACCGTCACCGGCACCTACCGCGCCTTCGACATCGAACGCGCCCACGTGGACAAGCTGCAGGCCATGCTCGACGAGCTGAAGCGCTCGGCAGGCCTCCCGCCCGGCCGCCGCGACGTGTTCGGCCCACCGACCCCTGACCTCGGTTAGGCGTACTTCCGCTCCGGCCATGCGCACCTGGGGAACGCCATTGTGCCCACACAACTCGGGCGTACCCACCGTGAAGGGTTGCGCCGTCAGGCCGGGGTGGCCAGCGGGACCAGGCCGGGGTTCGCCTCCGGCTTCGGGGGTTCGTGCAGGACGGCGTCGATGAGGTCGCGCAGGGCGCGGTGGCCCGCGTCGGCGGTGTTGCGTGGATGCCATGCCATCGCGACGACGGGCGCGGGCAGCGGCAGCGGGATCTCGAACATCGCCAAACCGAGCGCGGTGCGTGCCGAGCGCGACAGCAGTTCCGGTGCGGGACAGACCAATTCGGTCGACGCGAGGGTGAGCAGTGCGGTGGGCAGGTCGGGGACGGTGGCGACCACGCGGCGGGTGCGGCCGTGCAGGGCAAGGCGGTCGTCGATCGGTCCGTGTGTGCGCCCGGTCGGGGAAACCTCGAGATGCCGGGCCGAGGCGTAGGCGGCGACCGAGGGGCGGTCGGCGGCGAACGGGTGGTCGGGGGCGGCGACGCCGATCCAGCGGTCGGCGAACAGGCGCTTGACCACCGTTTCGGGGTCGGTGTGCCCGATCATGCCGACCTCGACGTCGACGCGGCCGTCGCGCAGGGCTACCGCGCCGTCGGCGGCATCGGCGGCCAGCAACCGCACCGTCACCCCTGGCAGCTGTGCGTGTACCGCGGCCAGCAGCGGACCGGACAGGCTCGCTCCCACCGAATCACCCACGCGGACAACGAAATCGCGATGCCTGCCGGGCCCGTGCCCGTCGCGGGCGGTGAGCAGCGTTCGGGCCTGATCGACCAGGCTCGCCACGTCGTGGCGCAATTCGAGTGCCCGTGGCGTCGGCACCATCTGTCGGCCGGAACGCACGAGCAGTGGATCGCCGAGCACCTCGCGCAGCCGGGTGAGGGTGCGGCTCATCGCCGAGGTGGAGGTGTGCAGCCGCCGGGCCGCCTCGGTCACGCTGTTGGTGTCGAGCAGCGCGTCGAGAGCGAGCAGTAGGTTCAGATCCAGCGCATCCACGCGAGGATTATCACCAACGCACCGATCGCCGCCAAGCGAAGCCGACGGCGATCCGGCGTGTCGGCTACCGGTCCGCTACGGGCGCCGGGGTGGGCGCGACGGGAGCGGCGACCGCCGCGCGATTGCGCAGCACGCCACGATAGGACGACGGGCGCACCGGGCGCACCCACTGGGCCAGCCGCGACGTCAACGGCAGCGGCGTGCCGAGATCGTCGAGCATCTCGTCGATATTGGCCAGCGAGAACGGGACCACCGAGGCGCCGTGCGCGTGGTTTCCGTCGCTGCGTTCCCGCGACCATTCCAGGCGCGCGTCGATCTCGTTGTTCATCAGCTCGGCCATCGGCGGCACGAACCGGCCGGTGAGCAGCCCCGCGATCCAGTGCGCGCCCACCTCGGCGCTCAGCGCGCTCACGTTCGAGCTGTTGTAGCCCGCGAAGCTCAGGTTGGGGATCTCCACCGGCAGGATGTGGCGGTAGAGCCGGAAGTCGCTCACCTCGTCGGTGAGGGCGCGCCGCACGAACGGGGTGAGGAACGGGACCTCTTGGCGGTATCCGGTGGCGCAGACGACGATCTCGGCCAGTTTCAGGCTGCCGTCGGCCAAGCGCACCGCGGGCCCGTGCTGACCACCGATCAGTTCGGTGATCTCGGTGTCGCGGTGCACGCTGATCCGGCCCGCCTCGACCTGCTCGGCGAAGCCCTCGGTGGCCAGGCTCGCGCTGCTGGTGCCGATCTCGGAGATCGGGCCCGTGGGGACCAGACCGAGCTCGCGCAGCCGCAGCTTGCGCGTCACGCGCTCTTGCAGCAGGTCCATGTTCGACTGGCGCAGCGCGAGACGCTCGAGGAGTCGTTCGGCGCGGTGCGGGAAGCGCGACGGGAAGTGCGCCTCGCCCGCACGGGTGAGCAGCAGGCGCTCGTAGTCGGCGCCGAAGCCGAGCTTGCGCGGCATCTTCCAAGTGAGTCGGCGTGCCACCACGGTGGTCTCGTCGGCGATGTGGCTGACGGCCTCGGCCACATCGCAGGCGGACTTGCCGTAGCCGACCACAACCACCGAACGGTCACGCGCCTGCTCGACGTCGTGGAATTCCGAGACGTGACACAGGCGCCCGCCCGCGGCACGGAAGGCCGCGGCGCCCGGCAGATCGGGCACGACCGGGTCGCTGTAGACACCGTTGGCGACGATCAGGTGATCGCAGGTGGTGCGGTGCACGCCCATCTGGTCGCGGATCTCGAGCAACCAGCCGCTGTCGACCGGGTCGGCCGCCACCACCTCGGTGCCGAGGCGCAGGTGCGGGCCGAGGCCGAACTCCTGCACGTATCCGGCCAGGTAGGCCTGCATCTGCTGGCCGTCGGGCCAGCGGGGGAAATCTTCTGGCATCGGGTGATCGCTGAAGGCGTACGTGGATTTGCTGTTCTGCGCGCGAAGTCCCGGATACCGGCGGGTGGCACTCCACACACCGCCGACGTCGGGGGCTCGGTCGAAGACTTCGACCGGGAACCCCGCCTGACTCAATACCTTCGCGCAGGCCAAACCCGCCACTCCCGCACCGACGATCCCGATGCGGCTACCGCTCGTCATGCGCAGGAGACTACTCGGACAGACGCGTAAGGTGCCACCGCGCTGGACAGGCCACAGTGAGATGGCGAGTGCCCGGTCTCGCCACCCCATGGTCCCTCGGCAGCCGAGGCGACCGTGCTGTACTGGATGGATGACCAACAGTTCCGTCGTCGTCGATCGGGCCGGACTCTGGGACGCCGAGGCGCTCAGCGATGTCGCCGCCGCGACTTTCCCGCTCGCCTGCCCGCCCGAGGCCACCGCGGGCGATATCGAGATCTACCTCGAGCAGATGCTGTCGGGCGAACGCTTCGGCGAGTACCTGTCCGATCCGGCCCGGACCGTACTCAAGGCCGTGGAGGGGGACGAGATCGTCGGCTACGCCATGCTCATCGCGGGCCGACCGAGCGACCCGGACGTCGCCGCGCAGGTGAGCGCGGGCGAGGTGGTGGAACTGAGCAAGATGTATGTGCTGCCCGGCCATCACGGCAGCGGGGTCGCCGCGGCGCTGATGGAATCGTCGATCGACACCGCGCGCAGCTCGGGCGCCGAGACGGTGTGGCTCGGGGTCAACCAGGCCAACGAGCGCGCGCAGAAGTTCTACGCCAAGCACGGTTTTCGACAGGTGGGCACCAAGACCTTCATGGTCGGCAACCAGCTGCATTCCGATTTCGTGTTCGAACGCGCGCTGTGAGCAGCGGTCCCGACATTTCGGGACCGCTGCGAAAAGACTTACGCGGCAGCCGCTTCGAAACGAGACAGGGCCAGTAGGCGCGAGATCGCGCGCAGGTACTTCTTGCGGTAGCCGCCGTCGAGCATCTCCTTCGAGAAGATCTCGTCGAGCTTCACGCCCGAGACCGTCACCGGGATGCTCGCGTCGTAGAGGCGGTCGGCCAGCACGACCACGCGCAGCGCGACGGCCTGATCGGTCACGGTGTGCACGTCGGAGATGTACACCGACGCCACGCCTTGGATCAGCGCACCGAACTTGGACGGGTGCAGGGTGCTCAGGTGTTTCAGCAGCACGTCGAATTCGTCGAGCGTGGAGCCGGGGGTGTTCGCGGCGCGTTCGACGAGCAGCTCGTTCGAGGTGGGTTCCGGCGCGGGCGGCAGGTCGCGATGGCGGTAGTCGGGCCCGTCGACGCGCACCGGATCGAAGATCGAGCCGAGCTTCTTGATCTCGCGCAGGAAGTCCGAGGCCGCGAAACGACCCTCGCCGAGCTGACCGGGCAGGGTGTTCGACGTCGCCACGATGGAGACTCCGCGCGCCGACAGCTCGGTGAGCAGGCGCGAGACCAGCATCGTGTCGCCCGGATCGTCGAGTTCGAACTCGTCGATGCACAGCACACTGTTGGCCGCGAGCCGTTCGACGGCGTTGTTGAAGCCCAGCGCGCCGACCAGGTTGGTGACCTCACCGAAGGTGCCGAACGACTTGGGCGCCGGGGAGCTGTGGAAGATCGAGGCGAGCAGGTGGGTCTTGCCGACACCGAAGCCACCGTCGAGGTACAGGCCCGCGCCCGTGAGTGCCTTCTTCTTACCGAAGAGGCCCTTCTTCGAGTTGGCCTTGTGGATTTTCGCCACCTGACCTGCGAATGACTCGGCCTTGGCGACCGCGGCCGCTTGGCTCGGTTCGTTGGGGTCGGGGATGTAGGAGGCGAAGCTGACCTCGTCGAACATGGGCGGGGGCACCATCTGCGCGACTAGTTGGTCGGCCGGGACCTCCGGATGACGATCGACAAGGCGTTCTTGCATGGACAAATGGTACGGACGTGGTTGCATCGATCCCTATGCAGCGTATCCACAATGTGACCCAGCTCGCAGACCTCGACGACGACGCACTGGCCAGGTGCTATGCCTATCCGCGGCATCTGGACGAACCGTGGGTGCGGGCGAACTTCGTCAACAGCATCGACGGGGCGTTCACGGTCGACGGTGTTTCCGAGGGCTTGGGCACCGACGCCGACCACCGGGTGTTCACGGTGCTGCGCGAACTGGCCGACGTGGTCCTCATCGGCGCGGGAACCCTGCGCGCGGAGAACTACGGCGGCGCGCACCCCGACCGGCAGCGGCGCATCGCCCACCACCAGCACGGCATCGGCGGTCATCCCGAGGGCACCCCGCCGCCGATCGCGGTCGTCACCGCCACCGCGAAACTCGATCCGGGCGCGAAGATCTTCACCGACGCCGAGGTGCCGCCGCTGATCATCACCACGACCCAGGCCGAACCCGACCAGATCACCGCGCTCGAAGACGCGGGCGCGGTGGTGGTGATCGCCGGGACGGCCGCGATCATGCCCGCCGCACTGATCAAGGTGTTCGCCGAGCGCGGGTTGCACCGGGTGCTGTGTGAAGGCGGACCGCATCTGTTCGGGCAACTGGCCGAGGCGGGCCTGGTCGACGAACTGTGCCTGACCACCGCCCCGATGCTGGTCGGGGGCGCGGGCGGGCGAATCTCGCTGTCGGCGAGCACATTCGACATGCCCATGGCACGCAAGCAACTGGTGCTCGACGACGACGGCACCGTCCTGGCCCGCTGGGCCCGTCGATGAAACCTGGCGCCGAACCTGGCAGTGTGTAGCGCATGCGTTGGACTCGGGCCGCGGCAACGGCCGCGACACTGTCGATCATGCTCGCGGGTTGTGGGGCCGGACCGTCTGATCGGCCCGTCGTCGCGGTCGAACGTCCCGGGGCCGGTGGCGCGCAGACCGAGCCGCCCGAGCCGCAGGACCTGGCCAAGGCCGAGGTGCCCAAATCCGATCTCGCCTGGCGTGATTGCACCGAGGCCACGCTCAGTTCGCTCGACTTCGGTGCCGCCCCCGCGGGCCTTGTCCTCGACTGCGCCGAGTTCTCGACCCCGATCGACACCGCGGGCAGCGTGCTCGGCACCTTTCGCGCGGGCGCCCTGCGTGCTCGTCTGCCGCAGACGCCCGCCGACGCGGCCCCGCTGGTCCTCACCTCCGGTTCGGACCGTTCGTCGGCCTCGACGCTGGCAGGTCTGGCGATCGGGCCCAACAGCGCGTTGCTGGCCGCTCAGCCCATCGTCGCGGTGGATCGGCGCGGCATCGGCGCCTCCCAGCCCATCGATTGCATTCCCGCGCAGTTGCGCGCGGTGATGACCGACCTCGGCCAGACCGGTGTGGGCAACGACGATCAGGTCGGTGCCGTCGCGGGCTTCAGCCAGGACGCCACCATCGCCTGCCGCGATTTCCTGCAGCCCTACGAGGGCACGTTCGACGCGCCGCACGCCGCCGACGACATCGAACAACTGCGCAAGCAGTGGCAGGTCGACAAGATCAACGTGCTCGGCGCGGGCAACGGCGCCAAGGTGGCCCTGAGCTACGCCCGCCGCTACGGCGACCACCTGGCCCGGCTGATCCTCGACGCCCCCGAACCGGTCGGCGCCGACGCCACCACCATGGCCGAAGCGCGCGTCACCGGTGCCGAAGCCGCGCTGACCGCCTTCGCGCAGCGCTGCAAGGCGGCCAACTGCGCGCTCGGCGCCGATCCGCGCGCGGCGATCACCGCGCTGATGGCCAAAGCCACCAGCGGCGAGCTCGGCGAGATCTCGGCGGCCGACCTGTCGACCGCGCTCACCGGTTTCCTGTCCAGCCCCCGCGGTGACCAGGCGAATCGGGTCACCGCCATGGCCGACATCCTGGCCGCCGCCGACCGCGGCGATCGCGGACCACTCTCGGCCATGATCGTGCGCGAGGCCGCCGCGATCACCTCCGACGGCGAGTTCGTCAACCGGTGCACCGACAGCCAGCAGCCCCCGACCGCGGACAAGGCCCGTGAACTCGCCCAGACCTGGGCGAGCAAATATCCGGTATTCGGGCGCAACGCCGCCATCGGGCTGATGGTCTGCTCGGCCTGGCCGGTGTCCACCGCGGCGCCGCTGCCGTCGAAACTCGAACTGCCGGTGCTCGTGTTCGCCGGGGCCGCCGATCCGATCGTCGGCGGACCTGCGCCCTCGGTGACCGGTGCGCTCGGTTCGGCAGGCGCCCAGCACGCCACCATGACCTGGCAGGGCTGGGGACACCCGGTCGTCGCGCACTCCGGTTGCGCGCAGAAGGCCGTCGTCGACTACCTCGCGGAAGCGAAACTTCCCGGCGACGGCGGCGCCTGCCCGGCCTGATCCAGCTGGCGGCAACCAGGCGGTTCCGGCGCGTCATCCGGGTCCGGCGACACCATCGCAACCCGATTCGGTGTACCGTGCCCCAGTGTTGTTCCGACAGCTCGAGCCCCGTACCGCTCGCACCTCCGCCGAGGTGATCAAGTTCGCGCTCTGGCCCTTCGCGGTCATGATGGTGCTGAACCGCGTCTTCATCAAGGCGATCAACGGTTTCGTCACCGACGACTACCGGCCGGTGTACAACGCCTCGTTCGCGTTCCTGAACGGCAAGCCGCTGTACACCGCCGACTTCTCGTCGGTCGACCCGCACTATCTCTACTATCCGAGCGGAACGCTGCTGATCGCGCCGGTCGCGATCATCGAATACGAACTGTCGCGTTGGCTGTTCATCGGGCTCAACGCGGCCGCGATCGTGCTCGCCTGGTATCTGATTCTTCGCCTGTTCAAGTTCGGTATCGGCTCCGTCGCCGCGCCCGCGCTGCTGCTGGCGATGTTCAGCTCCGAGACGGTGACCAATACGTTGGTCTTCACCAACGTCAACGGGTGCCTGCTGGCGGCCGAGATGCTGTTCATCACGCTGCTGCTGGCACGTCGAGACCTCTGGGCAGGCGTGGCGCTGGGTTTGAGCATCGCGGTGAAACCGACGCTGGCGCCGTTGCTGTTGGTCGCGGCCGTTCGAGGCCAGTGGAAGGTGTTCATCACCGCGCTCGGGGTGCCGGTGGCCCTCACCGCGATCGCCTGGCCGCTGTCGGCGGACCCTGAGAAGTTCTTCACCCATGTGATGCCGTATCTGTCCGAGACGCGCGACTACTTCAACAGTTCGGTCGGCGGCAGCGGGCTCTACTACGGCTTGCCGGACTGGCTGACCCTGCTGGTCAAGGTCGTGATGGCCGCTGTGGTGGCGGTGTCGCTGTGGCTGCTGTGGCGCTACTACCGCCACGACGAGCTGTTCTTCGTCACCACGTTCTCCGGGGTGCTGCTCACCGCGTGGTTCCTGTTGCCCTCGCTGGGCCAGATGTACTACTCGATGATGCTGTTCCCGTTCCTGATGACCGTGGTGCTGCGCAATTCCGTGCTGCGCAACTGGCCCGCGTGGTTGGCGATCTTCGGGTTCATGACCTACGACAAGTGGCTGTCGGATCGCTGGCAGGGCATCGGCCGCAACCTCGAATACCTGCGGGTGACCTTCGGCTGGGGGCTGCTGCTCATCGTTGTGTTCTGCGTGCTCGGCGACCGCTACCTGGCGGCGCGTCGCGAGGGCAGGCTGCAGTTCGGGATCGACCCGACCTGGATCGCGAACGCCCCCGATTCGCGTGACGGCACCGACGAACCGGCACCCGCCGCACCGGCCGCGCCCACCCCACCGCATCGCGAGGATCCGGTGGCACCGGTCGAGGAACGCGAGCCCGCGCTCAAGTAGTTATCGGCCGGTGACGTAGCCCTTACGGCGCGCACCGGCCGAAACCATTAGCGTGGAGCCATGAGTTCCGATACTTCGTTGCCCACGCCGCGCATCCAGCTGACGCCGCAGCAATGGCGGGCGAAACTGGATCCCGAGGAATACGCCGTCCTGCGCGAGGCCGCCACCGAGCGACCGTTCATCGGCGAATACACCGACACCAAGACCGACGGGGTCTACACCTGTCGCGCCTGCGACGCCGAATTGTTCCGCAGCACAGAGAAATTCGACTCGCACTGCGGCTGGCCGTCGTTCTTCGACCCCGCCGACTCCGACGCGGTGATCCTCAAGCCCGACGACACCATGGGGATGCGCCGAGTCGAGGTGGTGTGCGCCAACTGCCACAGCCACCTCGGTCACGTCTTCGAGGGCGAGGGCTACCCGACGCCCACGGATCAGCGCTACTGCATCAACTCGATCTCGCTCAAGCTGAAGCCGACGGCCGAATAGCGCCTCACACGAGATCGCGCACGTCCCACACCCACACATCGTCGACCTGCTTGCCCGGTACGCCGAGCAGGTCGTCCACGGTGCGTCGCAGTGCGTCATCGCTGTGCGACGGCGGCAGCACCATGACATCGGCGCCCCAGTAGCGCAGGTCCGCGACGGCCCGCTCACGTTGAGCTCGGTCGACCACCGGGACGATGCCGGTCTCGCGGACCAGCATGAGCAGAACCGCGGTGGGTCGGGGTTCGGCGCCGTAACCGGCCACCTGCTCGGCGCCGACCGGGCCGACGAAGTAGCCGCCGACGAGCGGGAAGGTGAAGTCGGCGTCGATCTGCCACCGCAGGGCGCCGGCGTCGCCCGGGGTGGGCGGCGGCACGATCACCACCGAGCCGTCCGAAACATAGTGGCGCACAGTGCCTTCGGCGAAGAAGGCGGGCGTCGCGGGGCGTTCGGTGACGGGGAGCACGGTCGGCGCGATGGGCAGCAGCGCGAAGGCCATGGCGCCGAACCAGGCAACGGTTCGCCGCGTCGTACCGGCGGTTCGCAGCGATTCGATCGCCCGCTGGGTGCCGAGCGCCAGCACTATCGCGATGGAAGGAACGGCCACCATGGCGAACCGTGATTCGACGATCCCGTTCAAGGGCGGCAGCCACCCGAAGGCCAGCCACGGCATCGGAATCATCGAGAATTCACCCTCACCGAAGCGCACGACGCCGTCGAAGGACAGCACAATGCCCATCGACAGCGCCGTGAACACCACCCCGACGATCGCGGCGGCCTGCACAATACGCTCGCGCCGCAGGAAGAACACGGCCACTGCGATGAACAGCAGCAGCGGCCAACCGAAGTAGGTGTTGTCCTCGGTCGGATTGATACTCACGTCGGGACCGAACGAGAACATGCTGCCCGCCGATTCCGACGAGAACTGCACCAGCGACACGATGTCGTTGCCGACGCGGCCGATGCCTTCGAATCGGTACGACTGCGGTCCGGCGAACTGCCACCAGAGACCGAAACCGGTGAGCGCCAAGGTGATCAGCGCCGCGAGCAGTATCGACGGTGCCGTCGCGCGCGCCGTGCGGGCGATGGCGCGCGGGGTGCGCACGTAGGCGACGGCGAAGGCCCCGAAGCCGAACGTGAAGATCAGCAGCGGCTCCTCACCGAGGGTGAGCTGCAGCGCCACCAGCAGTCCGAGCACCGCGGCGGCGCGCGGTTGCCATACCCGGTGCGTCCCGTCGGCGTTCTCCGCGTTGCGCGCCATTTTGACGGCCTGCACGGCGATGAGCGGAAGCAGCATGAGGAACACGAAATTCGCGTGCCCGTTGGTGTGCGCGATCATCGCGGGCGCGAAACCGCAGAACGCACCGCCGATGGCCGCGGCGAACTTCGAGGACACCAGCTCGCGCGAGAACACCCAGTACCAGGCGAATGCCGTGCCGAACAGGCCGAAGGTGAGGGCCGACACGAAGGTGACGGTCGGCCCGAAAAGCAGGGTGATCGGGGCGAATGGGATGCCCCAGCCGTACATGAGGGTGTTGGCCATCATGTTGATGCCGTCGGGATAGTTCTGCAACTGGGTGCTGAGCGGGCTGTTCAGGTGGACGAGGTTGTGCGCGGTGATGGCGTAGAACCACTCGTACAGCGTCTGGTCCTGCGCGCTCTTGCTCAGGTAACCGCTACCGGTGTTCGACCACAGCCCGGCGAGGACGAAAACCGCCAGCGACAGATAGCAGCCCGCCACGATCAGGTCGGTGCGCGCGCGACGCAGCCGGGTGCGTGGCTCCTCGACAGTTTCGGGTTCCGCTCGATCGATGACTCCTACCGCGGAGCGATCCTGTTCGGACCGGTCCGTTCCCCACCCTTTGACCACGCGCGCATCTCTCTGAACCTCAAAGCCACAATCGGCCCGCTCACGATACTCGAGTGGGGAATCCGCCGCGACGCGAGGCCGATGCGAAAGGCCCACTCAGCTGAGTGGGCCTTCGGTGTTCGCTCCGCTACGGCAGCGCGGTGATCAGCTGTTCGATCTCCACGCGCGGGCCGGTGAAGAACGGCACCTCTTCGCGCACGTGCAACCGCGCCTCGGTGGCCCGCAGATCACGCATCAGATCCACGATCCGGTGCAGTTCGGGGGCCTCGAAGGCCAGCAGCCACTCGTAGTCGCCCAGTGCCATCGAGGTCACCGTGTTGGCGCGCACGTCCGGGTAGCCGCGGGCGGCCTTGCCGTGGTCGGCGAGCATCTTGCGACGCTCCTCGTCGGGCAGCAGGTACCACTCGTAGGAACGCACGAACGGGTAGACGCAGATGTAGTTGCCCGGGTCCTCCCCCGCCAGGAACGCGGGGATGTGGCTCTTGTTGAACTCCGCGGGACGGTGCACCGCGACGTTGCTCCACACCGGTGCGCTCGCCCGACCCAGCTCAGTGGTCCGACGGAAATCGGCGTACGCGGCCTGCAGGTCCTCGACCCGCTCGGCATGGGTCCACAGCATGAAATCCGCGTCGGCGCGCAGTCCCGCCACGTCGTAGATCCCGCGCAACACGACACCCTTGTCGGCGAGCCCGTCGAAAAACGCCTGTGCTTCCTTGGTCGCCGCGGTGCGGTCCTCGCCGAGCAGCCCCGGCTGCACCTGGAACACCGAGAACATCAGGTAGCGAATGGTGGAGTTGAGCGCCTGATAGTCGAGTTTCGCCATGGTTCACATCCTCCCATCTGTGGGCTGTCGACGGCCGATCAGGCCGGGCAGCCCGGCAGGCGCCAGTCGGTGGGGGTGAACTCTTCGAGGTGCACCCGCTCCCGACGAACACCCGCGGCGGCCAGCTGGGCGCGCACGGACTCGAGGAAATCCGGTGCGCCACAGACGTATACGTCGGCATCGGGCAGCAATTTCACGTCGGACAGATCCATCCGGCCGGTCCGCGCACCCGCACCACCGCCGGTGTACCACAGGGTCGAGGTGCCCGCCGACAGCCGCGACACCAGCACCCGCTGACGGTCCCGCAGCGGATGACTCTCCGGTGTGCGGTCGGCATGCAGAACCTGTACCGGCCGGTTCGGATTGCGGGCGACCAGGTGCTCGAGCACCCCGATCATCGGCGTGGTTCCGATACCCGCCGAGATCAAGATCAACGGCGTTGTCGCCGACGGTTCGACGGTGAGATCGCCGAAGGGAACGGTGATCTGGAGCTGGTCACCGACGTCGAAGTACTCGTGCAGGTACCCGGAGACCTCACCGGCCGGACAACCGTTCGCCGCGTCGACCCGCTTCACCGCGAACGCCAGCCTGCCCTCGGCAGGCGCACCGACCAGGCTGTACTGCCGCAACTGCCTGGCACCGTCGTCGAGCTGCACCCCCACTGAAACATACTGTCCGGGAACGAAACTCGGCAGCGGCTTCGCCGGATCCATGGACTCGACCGCGAAGACGGCGACGCCGAACGTATCGTCTTGGCGCGCAACGACCATCACGTCCCTGAACACATCTCCCGGCGCCACACCGGCATCGGCGTAGAGCCGGTCCTCCTGGGCGATCAGCGTTTCCGCCAGCATCCAGAACACCCGGTCCCAGGCCTGCGCGACCGGCGCGGTCACCACATCGACGCCGAGGACCTCGACGATCGCCGCGAACAGATTGTCGTGCACCACCTCGTACTGTGCGGCGGTGACGCCGAGCGAGACGTGCTTGTGCGCGATCCGCGACAGCATCTGCGCGGGATGCGGGAGTTCGGGGTCGATCAGGTAGGTGGCGTAGACCGCGATCGATGCCGCCAGCGCCTTCGGCTGGCTGCCCGCGGCCTGATTGCCCCGATTGAACAGGTCGCGCAGCAACTCGGGATGGTTGTCGAACAGCCGACGGTAGAAGGCGGTGGTGATGGAGTCGATGTGCGTACCGATCAGCGGCAGGGTGGCGCGGATGATGTCGGCGTCGGCCGTGTCGAGTTCGGGTTCGGGTTCGGTGTACTGCACGAAGGTCGTCATGGTGTGTCCTCGTTCTCTTCGGGCGTGCGCGCGGGGGTAACCGCCAGCAAACGCAGTAATTGCGCGGAGGGACCGGCGACCATTGATTCGACGGTGTATTCGTCGAGTACCGCGTAGAACGCGGCGGTCGCGTCGGCCAGTGCGCGTCGCAGCCGACAACCGGCGATGAGGGGACATGGGCGATCGCCCGTGCACTCCACGACTTCGCGGTCGTCTTCGAGCAGGCGGATCAGTTCACCGATGCGGATCGTGTGACCCGCCGGGGTGAGCGTGAGTCCGCCGGAGCGCCCTCGCTGCACCTCGACCAGGCCGAATCCGGTCAGCAATGTCACCGCCCTGGCGACGATCCGCTCGGACGCCCCGACCGATCGGGCGATCAGCCCGATCGTGATCCGGGCGTCCTCGGTCTCGCCCACAGCGAGCCGCATGACGGCCCGCAGGGCGATATCCGTGGTCGGTGCCAGCTGCATATCTCTACGCTAGGCGACCCGCATGCGAAATCCGCTATGCATCGATGGTGCACTCTATTACGCCCACACCGACGTAATTCAGGCCACATTATTCGAACACGGCAAATACTTCGCTATCACCTACTCGGCCGCCAAGGCGACGCCTCATCACTCCCGAACACCGAGGTCACCGTCGACACCTCACCTCGATGAAGTTCGACGGGCCCGAGATCGGGGTCGAGAACCAGTGTCCGCACGCTGCGCTGCTCATCGGCAATAGTCACAGCGCGCGATCATGCAACATAGCTATCGTCGAACCTCCGCGACACGCCGCTGGTCAGTGTGCGTGGTCTGTGAAGTCGTCCAGACCGGTGAGCTCACTCGACAGCGCCCAAAGACGCTCAGCTGAAGCGGGTTCGACGGCCCACGCCTTGACCCCGCCGACGAGCATGTCGTCGTCGGTGGCGAGTTCCGCGACATCGCAATCCTGGCAATAGACACCGCCGAATTCGGCGAGCGACGCGGCGGTTGCCGCCCAGACTGCGGTCGCGGCCCCCTCCGCCGGGGTCTTGAAGCCGTCCGCCTGGCGACCGTCACTACCGATCCAACCCTGCGCCACCTGTTCCGCATGGGCGATATTGCGTTGCAGCGGCGTGAGAATGCTCCCCGGATGCACGGCGTAGGCACGTACCCCCGACGCCGCTCCGATCGCGTCGAGGTGTGTGGCGAACAATGCGTTGGCGGTTTTGGACTGGCCGTACGCCTGCCAGATGTCGTAGCCGCGACTGAAATGTAGGTCGCTCCAGCGGATATCGGACAGAAAGTGCGCCGATGACGCCACCATGACCACGCGAGCCCCATTCGGAGCCAGCGCGGGCCGCAATCGGTTGACCAGTGCAAAGTGCCCGAGATGATTGATCGCGAAGTGCGCTTCCCAACCCGGCCCGACCTGCCTGCGCGGGTAGGCCATGACACCGGCGTTCGCGATGATGATGTCGACGGTCCGGCCGGTGTCGAGAAATCGTTCACTGAAAGTCCGAACACTGTCGAGATCGGCGAGGTCGAGTTCGTCCACCTCCACACTCTCGATGTCGCACAGCGCTTTTCGGGCCGTCTCGACCCGGCGAGCGGGCACGACGACGTGAGCCCCTGCGCGCGCCAACGCCACGGTGGCCTCCTTACCGAGACCCGAGTAGCCACCGGTGACGAGGACTGTCTTCCCTGTCAGATCGACGCCGTCGACAACCTCGCCGGCCGTGCTGCGCGGGCCGAACCCGCTACCGATTCTGTGCTGCTGTGTGATCGCCATGTGGTGACGCTAAAATCTAGAGTGCGATCTAGGTCAAGCGGTGAGGGCGTCCATGGTGAACGGTCTGTCCATCGGTGACGTAGGGCGGGCCACCGGCCTCGGGGTGCACGCCCTGCGATACTTCGAACGCGAAGAACTGATGTTGCGCCCGATTCCACGGTCCTCCGGTGGACAGCGCGTCTACGCACAGGCCGATGTCGATTGGCTCCTACTCTGCAATCGCCTACGCGAGTCCGGGATGCCCATCGCGACCTTGCGGACCTTCGCACGGCTCGTTCGCTCGGGGCCAGGAAACGAGCGTGAAAGACTTGCCCTGCTCGAGGCTCACGAGCAGGCCGTTCGCGACAGACTGGCCGACCTGACTGCCGATCTCGAAGTGATCCGCAACAAGGTCCTCGCCTACCGCAAGCATGTCGACGACGGAACCGCGGCAGGAGTCTGGTCCCCCACGCCGTCTGCCTGACGATCGATCCGTGCGGTGGCACTCCGGTTCGGTGCAGCTCGAGTCTTGGCTGTTCCCGCGTTCGCCATCCGATCGTCGAGGAACAGGCAGCCTCGCGTCACAACGAGGTCGTCAGTCGATGCGAGAGGCCAGCGAGGTAGCGATGCGGTCGGCCGCCGCGGTGCCCGAGGCGACGCAGGCGGGGACGCCTACGCCGTGGAGGTAGGCGCCTGCTACTGCTAGGCCGTCGAGGGGGGCGAGGGCGGATTCGAGGGTGGTGATCCGGGTCGTGTGGCCGGGGGCGTATCGGGGGAGACCGCCGGGCCAGCGTTGAACCACGGCTTCGAGGGGGGTGATCGGGATGCCGGTGACGGTGGTGAGGTCGGCGACTGCGGCGGCGATGAGATCTTCGTCGGACCAGGCGAGCGGCTTCTCGTCACCCAGGCGGCCGAAGGAGGCTCGGACCAGGGCGACGTCGCGTTCGGCCAGGTGGGGCCATTTGCGGCTGGACAAGGTGAAGGCCTTGGCGCGCAAGGGTTCTCCGGTGGCGACGAGGATGCCGGAGTTGTCCGGGAGGGCGGTGTCGCGCGGGAGTGACATGGCGACGAGCGCCGACGAGGACAGTTCGATTCCGGCGGCTGCTTCGGCCGCTTCGGGTGCCACGTAGTGCAGGAGACGGGCGGTGACGGGTGCGGGCGTCGCGATGACGACGGCGTCGACGGCGCCGAGCGGGTCGACCACCCAGCCGCGGGGTGCGCGGGCTATGCGCGTCGCGGCCGTGATGGTGACGAACCGGGCTGCCGAAGCGTCGGTCAGTGCGGCCAGGAGCGCGCCGTAGCCATCGCGTAAACCACCGAATACCGGGGCGGAGCTGGGGGCAGGCATTGCCGCGCGGACGGCCTCGGTCAGGCTCGACGCCCCGCCGTCCAGGGCCGCGGCGAGGGTCGGCAGCGCGGCACGGACGCCGATGGACGCGCTGGTCCCCGCGTACACCCCGCCCAGCAGCGGGTCGACGCTGCGCTCGACGACCTGGCTGCCGAAGCGGTCAGCCACCAAGGTCTGCACGTCGATGTCGGAGCCTAGTTCCCAGTGCAAGGGGCGGTCCGCCTCGGCCGCGACCCGGTCCAGAGTCGCATCGTCGACGAGCCCGCGCAGCGACTCGGCATCGGACGGAATGCCCATCAGAGTGCGCCCAGGCAGCGGATGCGCCGCTCCTTGCGCCCAGATCAACGGGCGCTTTCCGGCGGGCCGCACCAACTGGTCGTCCAGTCCGAGCTCACTCATCAACTCGAGCACCTCGGGCCTGCGCCCTACGAACGCCTCGGCACCGAGATCCACTGGCTCCCCGGCCAATTCACCGGTGTGCAGCACCCCGCCGAGGCGCCCGCTCTGCTCGAGCACGACGATATCGACGCTCTCCCCCAGCTGCTGCCGCAACCGATACGCCGCGACGAGCCCGCTGATTCCGCCACCGATAACCGCGATCCGCATGTCTCGACCGTAATCGCGCGCCCCGCCGACCGGTGGCACCCACCCCTGGCCGGTGTCAGCTGGATCACCGTCCCGGCCTAATCGTCCACAACGACTCGATCCAGTCAGAAAACTGATTTCGAGGAGGCCGATCGGTCGATTACGCCGGTCGACCCGCAGGCGAGGGCCTGCGCTGGGCGAGAGCCGATCGACGGACTGGCGTAATCACGCAAAACGGCTCGCAAAAATCAGAATTCTGATTGAAAGCCGCCGATTGCGTGATTACGCCTGTGACTACAGCGAGTGCACCAGTTCGACCAACGCGGTCAGCACGCCGGGATCGGTATCGGGCAGGACCCCGTGACCCAGGTTGAAGATGTGACCGGTCGCGCCGAGAGTGATCGCCTCGTCGGCTTCGCGCACGATCCGGCGTGTCTCGGCCTCGACCGCATCGAATCCGGCGAACAGGATCGCGGGATCCAGGTTGCCCTGCAAGCCTTTTCCGGCACCGACCCGACGCACTGCGTCGGTGAGCGGCACCCGCCAGTCCACGCCGACCACGTCGGCGCCTGCCTCACCCATCGCGCCGAGCAGTTCGCCCGTGCCGACGCCGAAGTGAATGCGCGGCACCCCGGCCGAGGCGACCTCGGCGAACACCCGCTCCGAATGCGGCAGCACGTACTCGCGGTAGTCGGCCAGCGACAGCGCGCCCGCCCAGGAGTCGAACAACTGCACCGCGTCGACCCCGGCCGACAGCTGGGCCTGCAGGAAGGCGATGGTGATGTCGGTGAGGGCGCCGAGCAGGGCGTGCCAGGTCTTCGGGTCGGCGTGCATCATCGCCTTGGTGCGCTCGTGCTGCTTGCTCGGCCCACCTTCCACCAGGTAGGAGGCCAGGGTGAACGGGGCGCCCGCGAAACCGATCAGCGGGGTGTCGCCGAGCGCGTCGGTGAGCAGTCGCACGCCTTCGGTGACCGCGCCTACTTCTTCGGGACGCAGCCGCGGCAGCGCGCGCACATCGGCTTCGGTGCGAATCGGCGAGGCGATGACCGGGCCGACGCCGGGCACGATGTCGAGGTCGATGCCCGCGGCTTTGAGCGGAACGACGATGTCGGAGAACAGGATTGCCGCGTCGACACCGTGACGGCGGATCGGCTGCATGGTGATCTCACACACCAGTTCCGGGTCGAAGCACGACTCGAGCATGCCGATGCCCTTGCGCAGTTCCCGGTACTCCGGCAGCGATCGGCCGGCCTGACGCATGAACCACACCGGGCGCCTACTCGGCGTCGCGCCGGTGGCGGCGGCCAGGAAAGGGGCATCGGTCAACCGGCGGCGGGTGTAAGTGCTCATCGCCGTTCATCCTAAGCGTCGCGTCCGGATGGACCGCATCCCCTGGCGGGTGTAGGACCAACAACACGTTCGGTGAGATCGCGACCCGCGAAATCACGGCTCGCGAACACACAAGCGGCCGTCGGGTGGTGCTCGCGGCGGCGCCGGGTCGATCCGGCCGCGAGCAGTCCGATTCCGCCTCGGTCAGCACGTATCGCCGCGAAGGGCATCTCGACGTCCCCCGGGTCACCTTTCGTCGCATATCGCGCATCACCGAGACTCCCAGAATGCGCCCTGCGCAACGCGACCCGCACGCAACGCGCACAGGCGGCGCGCCTCCGACGGCGGCTGGCACCCACCGTCTACCGTTGCCCCTCGTGACACCGCTCGACATCCGCGACGGCGCCGCACCGACCGGGGGAACGCCCCGCGAGCCTGCTTCTTTTCGGGCGGCGGTCGATGCGATGGGCACCGCAACAGTGCACCCACGAATCGAGTTGGCGCCTATCCGTCCCCCGCAACGGTTGGCGCCGTTCTCCTATGCGCTCGGAGCGGAGGTCATCCACCCCGACAGCGCCGTGGTGCCGATCGACTCCGAGGGCGACGCGTTCGGCAGGCTGATCCTGCTACACGACCCCGACGGCGACGAGGCGTGGAACGGTGTGTTCCGGCTCGTCGCCTACATCCAGGCCGATATCGACGCCGCGCTCGCCGCCGACCCGCTGTTACCCGAGGTCGCGTGGAGTTGGCTGGTCGACTCACTGGAATCGCGTGGCGAACCGTTCACCGCCCTCGGCGGCACAGTCACCGCGACCAGCTCGGTCCGCTACGGCGATATCGCGGGCCCCCCGCGCGCCCATCAGCTCGAACTGCGCGCGTCGTGGACGGCGACGAGCACCGAGATGCGACGACACGTCGAAGCGTTCTGCGAAGTGCTGGCCTTTGCCGCCGGGTTGCCGCCCGCCGGGGTGACCCATTTACGACCGGAGTCCTATACCCGCACCGATCACCCTTGATCGCCACGTAGAGTTCACGTTTATGTCGGTCGCCGAGGAACCCACCGCAGCAGAGCCCCTGCTCGCCCCTGCCGAGGGGGTTCCACCCGTGCTGGCGACCGCCGACGAGGTCGCCGCGGCCGCCAAAACGATCGCCGCCGGTACCGGCCCGCTTGCTGTCGATGCCGAACGCGCGTCCGGTTTCCGCTATTCGGCGCGGGCGTACCTGATCCAGCTCCGCCGCGAGGGCGCGGGCTCGTTCCTCATCGACCCGATTCCCGTCACCGACGCGCTGACTCCCCTGGCCGAGGCGATCAACGACCTCGAGTGGGTGCTGCATTCCGCCGACCAGGACCTGCCCGGCCTGGCCGAACTGGGTTTGCGCCCCGCCCGCCTGTTCGACACCGAACTCGGCGGCCGCATCGCCGGCTACGAACGCGTCGGCCTGGCCGCGATGGTCGAAAACCTCCTCGGTCGCTCCTTACGCAAGGGCCACGGCGCCGCCGACTGGTCGAGCCGCCCGCTGCCCGACGAATGGCTCAACTACGCCGCCCTCGACGTCGAACTTCTCCTCGAACTACGCGACACCGTCGCCGCCGATCTCAGTACCCAGGGCAAACTCGACTGGGCCGCAGAGGAATTCGAACACGTCCGCACCATGGACCCGCCCGCCCCCAAGGCCGACCGCTGGCGCCGCACCTCCGGCATCCACACCCTGCGCCGCACCCGCCAACTGGCGATCGTGCGCGAACTGTGGACCACCCGCGACGAACTCGCCCGCGCCCGCGACGTCGCCCCCTCCCGCATCCTGCCCGACTCGGCCATCGTCACCGCCGCCACCAGCGAACCCCGCTCGATCGCCCAACTGCGCACCCTCCCCGTCTTCGGCGGCCCCCGCCAACGCCGCTACTCCCGCGACTGGCTCGCCGCCGTCGAACGAGGCCGCACCCTCCCCGACAAACAACTCCCCCCACTCACCCTCCCCTTCGACGGCCCACCCCCGGTCAACCGTTGGGAACGCCGCGACCCCGTCGCCGCCGCCCGCCTCACCACAGCCCGTGGGGCGATGGGCGAACTCTCCACCGAGCACTCGATCCCGGTCGAGAACCTACTGTCCCCCGACCTGGTTCGTCGGCTGTGCTGGGATGGGCTGCCCGACTACAAGAATGTTGGTACTCCCGAAGAGTTGTCGGCAAGGATCGAAGCTTTCCTCCTCGCCGGCGGTGCCCGTTCGTGGCAGCGCACCCTCGCGGTCCCCGCCCTGACCAAGGCATTGACTCCCTCGGCCACCTGATCCTGCCTACAACGAGTTCACCTCTGCCAAGATGGTGCGGACGAATTCGACGAGTTCTTCATCGGTGAGGTCGCCCTCTTCCCAGGTGTCCGGGTCGATCGCATACGAGTCTTCGAGCACGAAGAACACCTCGTTGAGCCGTCTGTCGAAGCGCTCCCGCACCCGCTCGCCCTCCCTCAACGACCGGCTCCGGGCACCGAACCACCCCCGCGCAAAGTCCGGCCCCGCCACATCACCGGACACCAACCTCGCCATCAGCGCCAACTGCTCAGCGATCCCGCTACCAGGTTTCACGAAGGCCGGTGTCGGCCAGACCTTCATCTTGCTGATATCGCCCTTCACCCCGCACCCACCCGTGCGCGCCTGTTCTCACAAGCAGCGAGCCACCGTATCGTGTTGAAACTCCCCATGATTCACCCTACTTCCCTGATGGACCCCATCGCGACAGCCCGACGCTCCAGACCGCATCCTGGCCCATACCGATGTAATCGGTGGTGTCGACAATGATCTGGGCCTCTGCGGGAGTTTCGTAGTAGATGTCACCAGAGAGCCGGATGTCCATCTCCCGCATGGTTCCGCCGCGACGCTCGATCGCTCCCGACAGATCATGGAAGCTGACTCCATCCGGTATCGGACCCACACCTGAGCGAATCGGTTGCGGCACAGTCACATTCCATTGCAATCGGTGGAGTGACAGGGTCACGTAGAAGCATGTCCAACCATCGTAAGGATGATTGGTGAACCCCATCTCGATCAGCCCATAGTCGCGGCGCATGGTCAACCGCTTCTTGTCGACATCCTCGACGAACTCCTCACCTTGCAACACGGCGTCGACTTCCGCGAGCCGAACCCCGTGCCGGAGCCCCAAAACGTTACCGACACAGGCAACTTCGGCAAGATAGTCCACAAAAGAAGGTTCAACCACTCAACAACTCCTTGACAATTTTGACGCCCTGATGCTGGAAGACTTCTTCGACTGCGTCAACGAACGGCTTCCCCAGCCGCTCGACCAGCCCATGCCAATCGTCGCACCGAATCGAAAACGGCACGGTGGCACCGAAATCGCCGCACAGGCAATCGGCCATGCCGTCGAGGCCCGCACCGAAATATCCGCCCGGACCGTTGATCGCTTCGCCCAACGCGCAGAAGAAGGACACCTCGTCATCGATATGCGCTGCATCGAGCGTGTAGCAGACACCCGCTTGGCGATCAGTCAGCTGATGATCTACTTGCGCTCGACTACCAGCCGCCAAAGCGACGGAGAGCCATTCTCTGCACCCGGAACGAGGAAGACCCACCCAGGTATTCATCTCCGTCGGACCGCCCACCTGCCGTTCCCGCCACAGCGCCGCGGAAATACTGGACCACTCACGCGACCCTATCCCGGTGAGCCGTACGTCGAACCGATCACCGGACATTGCCGCGACGCTGTCATCGACCTCGACAACGGCGAATTCGAACACATCAATGGTGCCGATTGCCAGCCCGTCTCGGTCGAGAAATCGAACCCCGGCCATACCGATGGGCGATCCGTGCTTCGCGCGACAGACTTTGCGCCACGCATCAATATCGACCACAGTTGCCCGCTGCAACGCGAACTCGACACATCCAGTGACGGAATCCTGATCGAAGAACCCAAGCAGCTCCTCCGCCTGGAGAACTGTGGTATCCAGGTCGTCGAGGTACAGCGAGAACCTTGCGCTGGAATCGCACCCCTCCACTACGTACCCCCGTTCCAGCGACCGGTCGCGAGCCGGCAAGCCCGGCAGACGATCGCCGTTACGGCCACTGCCAGATTCCGGGTGTCGCGACCACGTCTCGCGAGAGCGCGAGCATCCGGGAACGGCGTGTAGAACATGCCATTCCCCCAATCACTCGAAATGCCGCCGGCTTGCCCGTACAGACCGTCCAACTCTGACCGAACACCTTCGAAGAGAACACTATTCGCCACGAAGAGCTCGACTGGTAACAGCATCGAAGGCAATGCGGACGGCGTCGGAACAGACTGCTCGCTGTCGACAGTTCCATACAGAACGCCCGGCGCGGTGGCCATCAGCCGCAGTAGCTCCCGCGTGAACTTCACCCGTCTGAACGCCGAGGACATCTGCTGTTTGCTCCAGAATTCCGCGGGCATGCCCAGCTCCTCGGCCGACAGGTTGACAGCGATCGCGCGACGGTCGCGCGCAGACCAACTGGTGGCGCACTCACACCGAGCCGGCCCGAAACTAGGTAGACGGAAGCGTCCGGTGCCGGGTACCGCTGTGCCGAGCCCATCGAGAACGGCCGCCACATGCGCGAGGGTGCTCTCTTCCGGACTTTCCGAGTAGATCGTCACCGTCACGAAGGGTGCACTGGGATTCGTCGCCATAGTTTCCTCCCCCGCTCAATCGGCCACAACCACGGCGCGGGGCCACGGGCCCGTCGATCAGTGCTCGTTGCATGGGCGAATGGCGCGACGGCGCGAGCCGACGCCGAGGAGCTGCTCGTTGGGACAGGGCGGGCCTCCGCGAAGACCACCCGCGGCAGACCTCACTGTGGCCACGGTAGTCGAGCGAACGTATCCGACCACCGTTCGACCAGATGCCAGTGACACCACTTCTGCACGGTGATCCGCTTCAGCCACAACGGCTTCTGCCGGAACCGGATGTAGACGATCGCGTCGCTGAGTGCCCAGTGCACCACGTCCGCGCGGCAACTTTCGCGGAGAATCAGCCCCAAAGCAGGAGGAATCTCACGGTCCAGTCGGAAGAAATGACCCATCGCGACGAACGCTCCCTCGACCAGTCCGGAATCGCCGGTTCGAAACGCCCGCACGATCACGTCGACGACGGCACCTCTGTCTTCACAGTTGAGCGCGAGGCCGATGACCGCCGTCCCGAGCCGCGCCTCTCTGCGATCGAAGGCGGCGTGAACCGTCGCGGGGTCGTCCATACCGATTAGGCCTGCTCCTGACTCCCAGCAGTACTCGCCGAATCCAATGCTGGGCTCGTCATTCATACTGCAGTCCGGCGTAGGTAATCAGCGTGATCATGTTCCAATCCGATTCACCGCGTCGACTACTTACATCCCTGCGATTCCCGAAGGACTCAGAAATAGCCGAGAGGAACTCGGGAGTGTGCCGTTAACAAAAGTAGCGGGGTCGGCTTCCATTTCGTCATGCCGGTAACGATTTCCGACGATACCGATGGGAGCTTCGAGAAATCGCGACAGGGTCGGATTCTCGAAGCTGTCCGGCGCAGCAATCAGCTCTTCGCGCACAGATCCAATAAATCCGATGAGCTCGACGTCGCTTTTGACATTCGGAAACTCTAACTCGGCCAGGCCTCAACTCCTCCGATATTTCTCAACCGCCTCCTCGATTCCCGCCAGCGCTCGATGCCGACATCGCCGACATCCACCGCGTAGCGCGAGCTGTCCAGCGCCTGAATTATCACAACCTCCACACCTGACCGGGACCGAGCGGAGATCAACCCATCCGTCATCTGACCGACGCCCCGAGGAAATTCCGACGAGGCAGCGTATTTACCGCTGCACGCGACCGCTCAGTCACACAAAAGCTGAGTGTGCATCAACCGGAGACGGGTTCAGTGCTGACCGCCGTAGGATACCCAGATGGTATCGAGATCCATCTAGAGCATGGCCCAAAAGGATGGCAATCGGAGTACTGAAGCCGTGCAGCCGGGCGGATAGGACACTCACGACCGATCCGACGGAAGGCCGTCTAACTCTCTGATTCAACTCGGCCAATCAGTTCGAGAACACCGGTGCGCCACTTCTTCTCGCAAACTGGGCAACATTCCACGTAGTCGTGATCGCCAAATCGTGTTTCCCGATACTCTACAACAGTGAACGTAGGCTCCACCACGATCCCTACGAACCTGGCTCCACAATTCGGACATTTGACTGGCATATCGGTACCAAACAGGGCGCCGCCCAAGTCATCGTAGTGTGGCAGATCCTCGATAATCTTGCGGTCCAAAGCATCGAGATCCGTCGCGTCACTCCAATGCAGAAATAATGGAATGACGGCGCCAGAGCCAGTCGTAACATCCACCCTGCGCACTTTTTGGCTGGTACTCAAGAAAGCACCTAAGTCTACATTTCGACTATTAGTCGGGGGATTTTCACCTACGTCCCTGCTCCATCGCGGGTAATAGTCTGCGGAATACAGGCCGACAACGAACTTCTTTTTCATCTATAACCTCGTTACTTGAACCATGTGTGGAATTAACACCTCGCTCTCACCAGCGCCTGGAAGAGTCTGTGGATGGATTGAACTTCGAGGCACCAACGCAGTATATATCGTATCACCAAATCGACGAGCGACATCTTCATCCGTTGTGAACGACATCATGCTTCGAGGACCGAATCCATCTCGTCCTACTTCTTGCCCCCATTCTCCATGCGCTTGAATATAGTTATCAAGCGACCCCCATTCATCGATAGCTTCAGTATGCGCCCGTTGCGAGGCCTTCAACGCTTCTTCGACAGAACCAGTCGAATAGTATTCATGCCGCGCCGCATCACTCATCATAAAACCATTCTCCCTCTGGACCTGATGCTCGACTCCGGCGTCTGTTCCCCGGTATACCCGAACCAGATCACCGTCAGGCTCTAGCCCCAGCGGGTCAGCCCAACTTGTCGGATTATAAGGATACGTATTCGGGTTCGGTGATGGCGCGAGCCCGAGAGGATCGGTGGTCAGATACCTACCCGTCTCGGGGTCGTAGAAGCGCGCAAGATTATAGTGAAGTCCTGTTTCAACATCATACTGCTGCCCAGGAAAGCGAAGGGGAGTTGAAGAAGAACCAGACCAAGTGGTAATTCCCCAGAGGTTGGAGGAGGCTACGGCAAGCGATACACCGGTGAAAGAATCGATCAGCTCCGTCGGCATTCCGATGGAGTCCGTCACCACAACGGCAGACTCAGATTCGGAGCCATCTCGGAATGTCCTCTGCGCAATCGGCCTGAACGTCCCAGGAATATAGTCCCATCGAATTTCCTGATCGCCACGAACTTCTCCCAAGAGGGTGGTGCCCTCCCATATATACTTCACCGACTCGAGCTTCGCGCCAGAGCTACTTCGACGTCGTTTTGTTGTTCTTCGGCCGAAGGCATCGTAGGTATACGTCCACCAATGTCGCTCCGGCGTAAAGACATCAACCAGCTGATCGAAAGCGTTGTAGCGAAAGTGCCAGGTTTCAGGCTCTCGCGATATCCTAGCTCGAGTCTTCCGAATAAGTCGGCCCGCTGGGTCGTAGTAGTACCGAGTTCGACCAGCTCTAACCAGCAGGTTGTCTCGGTACTCTCGTCGACCAAATATTGTGCCGCCATTTTCCGATGCATCTGCACCGCAGTGTTCTATGTCGGAATCGGCCGTTTCATCGACAATATTGTCCAAATTGTCGTAGACATATCGGTGGGCGGGTAAGTCATTATCGGCGATTTCGGCGACACGACCACGATTATCTAGCACGAATGCCCTGTCGCGAACGGAGGCGCCCCGGCGATTCGTAGACCAACCAAGAAGATGACCGTCGACGCGATACGAATATTCGTCGCACCTAATATGTCCTGCATTGAGAAGCTTCTGCTGGTCGCCCAGTGGATCAGGAAGGTTTGGCCCACGCACGGCTACGCTCTGCGAGATGACCCGCCCGCTCGGAGAAACCTCGCGGATTATCTCAACATTATCGACCTTCCAATTGACCAAATGACCCGCATTGTTATAATCAAAGTCGATCGAATGACCGTCACTGACCATACTATCGATTCGACCGGAGATATCCCGATTCCAATAGGATTCCGAACCGCTCTCCAACCTTCGAAAAGTTCGCCGACCTCTACTATCGTATGCGTTCTCAATCTGCGTATAACCGTCGAGTATCTGATTTAAAATTGCCCCCGTTGCAGTAACATCGAATTCCAGCGTATGGGTCGTCGAATCACCTTCTCCAGAGGATGCGCTGACGAGATACCCTCGAGGGTCATGCCGATAGCGGACCCACTCTCCAGATTCTGCACGAATTCCAGATATTCTCCCCTGGTTATCGTAGCTATGATACCGTGCCACCCCAGTTGCTGGCATAACCGCCGCGATTTGACTCGAGGAGTTATACTGATAGTGAGTCGATGAATTATTGAAGTCTACTTCCGACGTTACACGCCCCGCCGCATCATATGTGTAGCTCCACGTCTGACCAATAGGGTTAGATATCTCAAGTAGGCGACGTTCTGTATCCCAGGTATACCGCGTAGTTCCGCCGCCAGGCTCCGTTAAGGCTCGAACAAGATTGAAGTAGCCATATTCGTATGCAGTTGTAGAGCCAGCAAGGTCAGTATGCGCGACAACATTATTCTCGCGATCGTAGGTCCAATTTTCTTTGTTACCATCGAAGTCGCGACGCTCAAGCAGTCGACCTTCTGGATTCCATTCATATTCGGTGGTCGCACCAAGGGGATTCGTAACTGCGACTGGCCGGCCAAAGTGATCCCGCTCGATCGACCTTACAGCGCCACATACGTCAACGACACTGGTCGTCCGGCCAGCCGCATCGCAGTCAAACACTGCCACAATCGCTTCCGCTTCGGAAATGGTATGCAGCGCACCGTTGGAGTGATAAGAATACTCGGTCCGTATCCCATCCGCATTAATAGTAGCTATTAGGTTTCCACGTCTATCGTACTCGCGCCTTGTAACTGATCCGTCGACATGAGTGATAGAACTTGGACAATTCCTACCTTGATAGGAGATGCCGATCCGAAGCCCGTCCGGGCGTACTATCGTAGATAGTTTTCCGTCTTCATTGTATATATAGGTCGTTGTCGAAAGATCTGAGTCGACGTGCCGCTGAAGTTTTCCGTCGGCCGTCCAGGCATTGGATGAAACAGTGCCGAGCGGATCTATGCGGGTCCGGAGGCGAAGTAGTTCATCAAATTCGAATGTTGTCGTCGCACCAAGTGAGTCTGTATAGATGGTGCGGGAAAAATAGTCGCGGGAGCTAGGGTGGTTTTCATATTCAAAGCGTGCCGAGGTTATACCATCAGTGCCCTGCTGGGAGACGACCCTGCCCTGGCCATCATAAATGTTGGCGAGTTTGCTACCGTTGGAGTCACGCCACGACAGCATTCTATTTTTACGATCGTAGGTGTAATGCGTAGTTCCGCCAATTCCGTTCGTGACTGCGCTTAGGTTACCGCTGCTGTATTCGAATCCACGGACCTTGGTGACGACTGCGGTACCATCGGCGCGGGTTCCGTTTACGGAGACGGAAGTTATGCGCCCGGATTCGGTGGTGAAAGTAACATGGTAGCCGCCAGAGGATCGAACTTCAGTTGGCGCGTTGTCATCACCATAGTGAAATCGGATCCAGTTGCTATGACGGTCAGAAACTGCGGCGATCGGATAGTCACCTGACAGTTGGCTGTCCTTGGTGAGGGCAGCAAAGTTCCAGGCGATCTCTCGATCAAGGTCACGGACACAGTAGCCGCCATTAGTTAACCTGGTGAGTGTCCATTGCAACCCCCCGTGTAGAGGGAGGACGGGAGTTTCGGGAGCAGTGTGGGGATAGGCTAGGAGGACTCCATCCTCATTGATCAGAGTAACGCCGCTATGGTCAACAATGATGCGTGCATCTAGCGTACTGGTCCAGGAAGGCCCGAACCAGCGCCCAAACCGGTAACTGGATCGATGGCAACGATTGAGCTTGACTGGCAGTACGCCGTCCAGCGCAAGGTCCGAAGCGGGAAAAAGGAATTCCCCAGTCGCGACGTCAACTGGGTCACCGCAGGTCGTTTTGTCGTCAGGGGTTTGCGAATCTTCAGGGTCACCTTCGCGTGACTTCTTGCCCGCTCCGCTGTTGGACTGGGCAGGATCGCTCGGAGTGTTCGCGGGTTTGGTGCTTGCACTGTCCAGGTTCTCAGTAGTTTTGGCTGGTGTCTCTGGCGTGCTCGCCGGATTCGTCGACGTGTCAGACGGTTTGGTGCTCGACGGGGACGTCGAGGTGTCAGCCGGCTTGGTGCCCGCAGGGCTGGTGGTGGTGGTGTTGTCGGTGTTCTTCGTCGTCTTCGACGGGGTCTTCTTGAACGCTTTCGCGATATCACCGAACGCGGACTTCAGTTGCTTGAGAAGCGGTTTCAGCTTGTCCATCGTTTTGGCGAGCTTGGAGAACAGCTTCGAGATCGTGGAAACGGTTTTCGCGATATAGGCGGTGGCTTGGATCGCGACCAGCGGGGTCGCCAAACCGACCGAGAACACCAACTCCGCAGCCCAGACCGCGAGGCGGCCGACGGTTTGAGCGACGAGGTCGCGGACTGTCTCGCGGACCGCGGCCACGATCCCACCCGCCATCCGGATCGCTGACGCCGCAGCGGTGGCGGCGGTGTTGGCCGCGGTGAGCAAGTTCGTGGTGTTGGAGGCTGCGTTTTTGTAGGCGGTGGCGGTGAGGCCGGTCCAGTCCGACACATCAGTAGCAACAGCCTTGTTCTGGGCGGTCGCTACTTCGCTGATGCGGGTGGCGACGTTGTCCCAGGTTTTGGCGTAGGCCTCGATCTGGGCGGGGTCACCGGCGATCCAGTCCAGGGCGTCCTGGAGGGGTTGGCAGTGTTCGATGAGCCAGCCGACGCCGTAGCCGGCGAGGGTGCCGAGGGGGTCGACGACGAGGGAGACGGCTTCGGCGCCGAGGCCGACGACGCCGAGGCCGACTTCGATCCAGGAACCACCGGAGATGGCGTCGGAGAGGTCGGTCACGGAGCTGACCAGGCTGATACCGGTGGACCAGTCGGTGGTGTCTTCCTTGGCCGCGATCAACGGGTTGGTCACGACAGACCCGATTGTTGAGTCTTCAGTGCGGCGGCGTTGCTGGTGTCCTGGGTGGTGAACGCATCCGCTGCGGCGGTGAGGTTCGAACTGGTGGTACCGAAGGCGTCGATCGCGGCTTGGATGGCGTCGATACCGTCGGTCTCGACCGCGTCGACGAAAAGAGGGCCGAGGAAGGCGCAGAGTTTGCCGAAGGCGTCGGACGGGGCGGAGACGGCTTGGGCAGCTTCGAGAGCTTCGGTCAATCCTGAGCCGGCGGAGGTGACGTTGGTGGCGTGGGATTTGATCTTGTCGGGGGAGATCTTGAGTTCCCCGCCTGCGCTGGTCATGGTGTGTGCCCGCCCCTCATCATCTGTAAAGCCACCCGGTCGGTGGGCACTCCCTGCCCTCGACCTGCGGTGTCGAACGTGATCGAACAGGGCCGACGCTGATAGATCAGACCTGCGGCACGCAGTGCCAATGGCCGAGCGTAGCGGATGTTGGCTGCAAAGCGTGGGTGGTGAATTCGATGGAACCGGAGGGGCGTTCGATGCGTCTAAGGGCGCGAAGGAGTGGCATGCCGGTACACCGGCTTCGGGGCGGCGATCAGGTGAGCGGCAAGGATTTCCACCAATCCATGAGCTGGGGCATGGAGACGCCGTTGTTTGCCTTTTGGCCGTGGGAGTACATGATGTAGCGCTCTCGGTGTGGGTCGCCGGGGAAGACGGTGAGCATGCGGGGAGATGACTTCGGTTCGGAGCCCCACTTGTAGTTCGTGTAGGTCTGACCGTCTTTGGCTTCCTGTTCCGTGAGCGCGCCGACCAGGCCATCGGTCACCTTTTTCACCTCGGCCGAGGACTCGTAGCGGAAGATCTTCAGATACGGCCACAGGGTGTTGCTCGCTGGGATCATGTAGCTGTTGGCGTAGCTACATTCCCAGAGCGCGGTCGGAGTTCCGAATTCTGGATGTTGCTCGCCGGGCATCCAGAAGGCCCTCGGATCGCCCACGTCTCCGCTGCAGTAGATCTCGCCGAAGCCTTGCCCTCTTGCGTACTCCTGGCCTGCGGGCACTTCGGCGGTGGGGAGCAAACGTGGGAAGGCCTGGCGCATCTCCTCGAGGTGTCGCTGTGGCGGTGCCTGGCTGCGGTCGACTGTGGCCCAGACGCCGATACCCGCGACAACGGCGACTACGACGGCGACACAGACGGCTGCCACAGCGCCTGCGTTGGAGCGCCTGCGCGGGGCCGGTACGTGTCCGAAACCTGGTCGCGGCATGGGTGTTCGCGGTCGAATCGGTTGTGGGGTCGGCCATTGCGGGGCAAACGGCTCGGCCGGGGTGGCCGGGCGGATACCTGCGCCGGGGTGTGCCACCGGCAGTGCCGATCCGGCCAGCGCGTGGTGTGCCGCGGCGGCGAATTCGGTGCACGAAGCGAACCGGTCGGCGGGGTGTTTCGACATCGCGCGTGCGAGGACCGCGTCCAGAGCGGCGGGCAGACCCGCACGCGTCGCGGTAACGCGCGCCGGGTGCTGCTGGAGGTGGCCCTGAATCACCATGGCGGGGTTCGTGGATTCGAACGGTGCCGCGCCGGACAGCAGCCAATACAGGGTGCAGGCCAGGGAGTACTGGTCGGAACGGCCGTCCATGGTGGCGTCGGTGAGCTGTTCGGGCGAGGCGTAGGCGAGCGTCGCCGTGAACGAACCGGTCTGGGTGAGCCTGCTGCCAACTTCGTCGACCAGCCGGGCGATGCCGAAGTCGGTGAGATAGACACGTTCCCGGCCGTCGGCGGCTGCGGCCAGCAAGATGTTGGCGGGTTTCACATCGCGGTGCAGGACGCCGCGGCTGTGCGCGAAGTCGAGTGCCTTCGCTGTCTCCGCGACGATCTGGATCGCGCGCGCCGGTGCGAGCTCGCGCGGCTGCACTGTCGCGGCGTCGATTCCGTCGATGTACTGCATCGAGATCCACAGGCGGCCGTCGTCGGCACCGCGGTCGAACACGGTGACGATGTTCGGGTGTTCCAGCTGCGCGACCAAGTCGGCCTCGCGTTCGAAGCGCGCGCGTAACTCGTTGTCGGAGAACAGTTCCTCGTTCAGCAGCTTCAAGGCGGTGAACCGTGGCAGTCGCGGATGCTTGGCCAGATACACCGCACCCATGCCGCCGCGCCCCAACTGACGTTCGATCGCATATCCGGCGAAAACCGCGCCTTCGAGCACCTGCCGACCCTCCCTCGTGTCCCGACAGCAAGAGCCCGAGCGTAGTTCAGACCGGATCGCCTGCGCGGGACAGGCTTGCGACCGCGCGCGGGGTCGGCCTGCGCGGCGCACCGTGATCTGCGGGATCCGTGTGACAGGTGATCATGGTGTCGGCCTGGTCCGCAGCAAAGTCAGCGGTGGGGTGAATTGGGTGGGGTGGTGTCGTAGGCTGTGCGGGACGACGGGGTGGCCGGGTGCGGGGAGCATTCGGGGCTGCCGTGGGGTTGGTGCGGGCTCGGCCGGACGGTGTGGCTCGGTGATCGGGGAAGATGGAGGATGCTCGTGCGGCGACGGTCTGCGGTGGTGACCACGGTGTTGTGTGGGGTGCTTGCGGTGGGTGGGTGTTCTTCCACTGAGAGTGGGAATGCGCAGCCGAGTTCGACTACGGATCTGTCGGCGGCGACTGCGGCGCTGTGGGATCCGTGTTCCCAGATTCCGGATTCGACGTTGACCAGCCTCGACATCGACCTGGCATCGAAGCGGTCGGGCATTCTCGGAGCAGAAGAGCCGGGGTGGAGAATCTGCCTGTGGGAGGAGAATGAGTTCCCACCGAACTACGGGATCTCAGTGGCATCTTCGGTGCATACCATCGCTGAAGTCAAAGCCAAACCCGGAAATGTCGACTTCGCAGAAATTACGATCGCAGGCCGCACTGGAACACAATACCGGCTGAGCATCAACGACGCCGATGAAGACTGCACAATTGCGTTTCCGACAAGTACAGGATTCATACAGCTCGGCATGCTCAATGTGAGCTCTAAGTCGAAGTCTGTGCCGCCGTGCGAACGACTCATCCCGATTGCAGAAGCGATCGTTCCACTTCTTCCACAGTAAATTCCGACTAATTAGGGGGTGCGGTGGCTCCAACTGACGAAAAGTCCCGCTGGCAGTATTTGAACGAAGAGGCTAAAGCTGGGCGCCTCTACTTGGATCCGTCGGTAGCGACGAGCTGTCGCGACGCAAGCAATACACAAATTGCCCTATTCACGCAGCTGAAGAATGAGTTACAGATGCTGGCGAGCGTAACCGGGCTCGGCCGCTTCACCGCCGCCGATGAGCTGGCGAAGATGCTCGGCATGAAGGCCATCGGCGGTGAACGAGACTTCAAAACAGCCTTCGAGGAGCACATCGCAGTCCTCGAACTCATCCGCGACACCATCGAGATCTCGGTGAAAAAGTACGAAGACCAGCAGATAGCCCAAGCACAAGCTCTGACTTCACAGGGCGCCAACCTTCCCAATGGTGGTTGAGAATGTCATTCTTGGAAACCCTCGGCACCGCGGCCATCAACTCCCTGCCGGGCGGCAACGCCTACCTCACGTTGAAGGCCTACGCCGACGGCAGCAAGCCGACCCGCTCTACGGACGAGAGCCCGGACGCGCACATCGCACGAAATCGACTGGCGGATTTGAAGTCCGAATTCGATGGGACTTACCAAGGGTCAAAGGTTCACACATACGAAGAACCGAGCGGTATGTCCGACCTCTACGAGCGTGTTTCCGCGATGTCGATGGCCGATGTCAACTCGCTGCACACCCGCTGGGAGACATTGCGTAACAAGCTCGAAGAAGGATTCAAGACTTACGACAGTAAGATCGCCGCCGCGATAGCCGAGAAGTGGGTCGGCGACGCGGGAGCCAGTGCCGGGGCCGGAATCAAGGAATACGTCGACAAGTCGGGCAGCCTCCTGACGTCGGCGCAGATGATGGCCGAGAAGGTGAAAGTGGTCGAGTCGGCCATGCAGATCGCCAGGGATCGGGTTCAGCCGCACGAAGGCTCCACGATCAGCGGGATCGCGAGCTACATCCCCGGACCCACCTGGAAGATGGACAGCCACAACGCCGACACCGCGAAATCCGAAGGGGCGGAGGTGATCAGGGGGATCTACTACACCGCGATCGATATCGCGGACACCGACGTCCCCCTTGTGCCGCAGCCGTACAATCCCCTTGAAACCGGGGCCAAGCCTGGCGACGACAAGGGTGACGACGGCACCACGGGCACGAAACCCACCACCCAGCAGCCCACGACCCAACAACCCACCACCGAACAGCCGACCACCCAGACGCCGACGACGGAAGACCCGTCCGACGACGACACCGGTGACGACACCACACCGTCGAGCACGGAACCGGCCGCGACGACGCCACAGTCCACCGCGCCGACAACACCGACCACGCCGACCACACCAGCAGGCACCACGCCTGCCTCGACGACACCGATGGGGACCGGCGGATCGCCGGGTGGTGGATCGCCCGGCGCGGGCACACCCGGTTCAGGCGTTCCAGGAGCGGCGGTGCCTGGCACGCCGGGTGGCGCTGCGGCCGGAAAGGGCGGCGCAGCTGCGGGCGGCGCGGGATCTGGTGGCGCGGGTCGCGGGATGTCCGGCATGGGTGGTATGGGTGCCGGTGGCGGGCGCGGGAAGGGCGATGACGAGAAGGAAGCCGGGACGAAGGACTATCTGATCAACATCGAGAACGGTGAAGAGCTCACCGGGCTCGGCGAGGATCAGCGCGCCAAGACTGTTCCGCCCGTGATCGGAGAATGACCGTGGCTCAGTGGCAATTCAGCGCGCTCGGGTTCACCGTGCTGTGGCGGTCCGCGGATCGCGATGTGCTGCCCTATCCCCTGCAGACGCATTCCGATGCCGTGACCGTGGACGACTACGACCGGCTCTGGCAGGCCGAGGCGCAACGGATTCTGCCGATGTACGACGAGTCTCTCGATGCGGCGGTGCGGATTCTGCTCGACCCGGAGGCCCGGTTCGAACTCGCTGGTTTCGGCGACGAGGAGAAGTTGCGGTCGTTCGCGGCGGTGCGTGGGCATCAGGCGGTGTTGGTGGAACAGCAGCGGGTGCCACTCGACTCCGAGGGCGGCGACATCCGGATGAGCACGCTCGAGATCGAGCAGCTGCCCGACAAACTCCTTGCCCGGCTGCCGAAGACGGGGGCGGCAGGCGGGGACGGGTTCAGGATGAACCGCAATGACCTCGACGAGGAAACGCCCTACGATCCGTGGGCGGCCGATCGGCGCACTCCGCAGCAGAAAGCGGACGACTTCTTCGGACGCAGGCGGTCGACGCTGGTGTATGTGGCCGGCTATCCGGGTTCCGCGATGGACAACCGGCCGCAGCCGGGTCAGGGTTTTCATGTGATGGATTTCCCGGACGGTCGCTACCTGGTCAGCGAACGTGGTTCGGAGATCGAGGCCCGGCCGGGCGATATCGGTGATGCGCGTGGGTCGTTGGTGCGGTTGATGAAGTCGGCGCTCGCGATCTATCGCGAAGACAACGAGCCCGCTTACCGATAGACAACGCATCGACCCCCGTCGCGAGCTGCGGCGGGGGTCGATGGTGTTACTCCGGCGGCACATAATCAGTCGACCCGATGTGTGCTCGACGCTAGCGTTTGTTCTCGTCATCACGTCGCCGTTGAAAGGTTCCGCCGTGCTCGAAGCCGAAGCGATCGCTGCCAATCGGGCGAATTGGGACGATCGGGCCGATGTGCACGTGCGGTCGCAGATGTACGACGTTGATGCGTTCTTGGCCGATCCGAGTGATATTTCCTCGGTGGTGCGCAACGATCTCGCGGTGTTGGCGCCGCATCTCCCGGAATCCGGGATCGAGGGGCTGTCGCTGCTGCATCTGCAGTGTCATATCGGGACCGACACTGTGTCGTGGGCGCGGTTGGGGGCGGGCGAGGTGTGTGGGCTTGATCTCTCGCCGAATTCGTTGCGGCATGCGGCGCGGATCGCTGAGGCTGACGGGCGTGACATCGCGTGGATCGAAGGGGATGCGCGGTTCGCCTCGACCCTCATCGATCGGCGATTCGACACCATCGTGACCAGTGCGGGAACCATCGTCTGGCTGCCGGAACTCACCGCCTGGGCGCGCTCGATCCACGACCTGCTCGAACCCGGTGGAGTGTTCTTGATTCGAGACGACCATCCGATTCTGGGGGCGATGGGGTTCGAGCCGTGGGAGATCGATGACGATTATCTCGGGGGTGGGGATGCTCGGGTTTACTCGGATTCGGGTACCTATACCGAGGATTCGGCGGGGCAGGTCGAGCACACCGTCAATCACGAGTGGCGGCATGATCTGGGTGAGGTTGTTGGGGCGTTGCTCGGGGCGGGGCTCGTGATCGAGTCGGTGGTGGAGTTGCCCTATATGGATTGGCCCGCGTTCGCGGATCTTGTTGCCTGCGAGCAGGGTTGGACGTTGCCGGAGGGGAAGCCGCGGATTCCGTTGAATTTTGGTGTCGTGGCCCGGCGGCCGCGCGACTGAGTGGTTCAGTCCTCGTCGAGGACGTGCAGGATCTTGCGGGTCTTGTCGTCGCGGGCCGTCACGCCCTGTTCGTAGTTCTGCTCGCCGTTGCCGTAGGCGTCGTCGACTTCCTTGACGATCATGCCCATCTTCGACTTGTCGGGTGAGCCGATCTCGAAGGTCATCTGGGAGCCGACATTCTCCATCAGGTGGCGGATGCCGGCGGGGCCGCCGCCGAGGTTCATGCCTTCGAAGGGGCCGACGGTGGCCCAGCGCAGGCCCAGGGAGGCTTTGACCAGGTCGTCCAGGTCTTTTGCGGCGATGACGCCCTGTTGTACCAGGTAGATCGACTGGTCGTTGAAGACCTTCTGGAGGCGGTTGCCGACGAAACCGGGGATTTCGCGCTGCAATCGGATCGGGGTTTTGCCCAGGTCGCGGTAGACCTGCATCGCGCGGTCCATCGCCGCGCTGGACGTCTGCTCGCCGGGCACGACCTCGACCAGCGGCATGAGGTCCGCCGGGTTGAACGGGTGGCCGATCAGGATGCGGTCCGCGGCGGCGCTGCCCTCGGCGATCTGGGTGGGCAGCAGGGACGACGAAGAGGAAGCGAGAACGACACCGTCAGCGGTGGCGGCGGCGAGTTCGGCGAAGAGCTTGTGCTTGAACTCGAGACGTTCGGGGCCTGCCTCCTGCACGTAGTCGGCGCCTTCGGCTGCCGCTGCGGCCTCCGGATAGGTCGTGACCGAAAGGCCGGCGAGTTCGTCGTGCACGATCTGGTCGAGGTCGGGGCGTGGATCCGCCAGGGCGACATCCCAACCGCCCCGCGCGAACAGCTTCGCCCACCCGAGGCCGATCACACCGGCCCCGACGATCGCCACCTTCGCCATGAACTCTCCTCCGAGTCGGAATCGCGAGTAGACCGTTCGGCTGCGAGGGTACGTGGCGGCCGAGCGAGGCGAGGCCCGACACGCGGCGCTGATCAGCGGGCGTGGAGCCAGCCGCCGATCCGCTGGGCGATGGCGTCGGGGGTGAGGCCGAGTTCTTCGAGGATCTCGTTGCGGGAGGCGTGGTCCAGGAACTGCTGAGGCACACCGAGATCGCGGGTGGGGACGTCGAGGCCGGCGTCGCGCAGGCGCGCGGAGACGGTGGAGCCGATGCCGCCGTGCAGGCCGCCGTCTTCGACGGTGACGACGAGGCGGTAGTTCTCGGCGAGCTTGACCAGGGTGTCGGAGACCGGGATGACCCAGCGCGGGTCGATGACGGTGACCGAAATGCCTTGGGGTTCCAGGAGTTCGGCGACCTTCATGGCGGTCTCGGCGAAGGGGCCGACGGCGACGATCAGGACGTCGCCGTGCTGGGACTGCGCCGAGCCCGCGCCGGGGACGGCCAGGCGGAGCACGTCGAGACCGTCGACGCGTTCCACGGCCGTGATGTCCTCGGCGACACTGCCTTTCGGGAAGCGCAGCACGGTCGGACCGTCGGAGACGGCCAGGGCTTCGGCGAGTTCCTCGCGGAGGGTAGCGCCGTCGCGGGGGGCGGCGACGCGGATGCCTGGGATGATGCCGAGCAGCGAGAAGTCCCACATGCCGTTGTGGCTGGCACCGTCGGGGCCGGTGACGCCCGCACGGTCCAGCACGACCGTGACGGGTTGCTTCAACAACGCCACGTCCATCAGGAGCTGGTCGAAGGCGCGGTTGAGGAAGGTGGCGTAGATGGCGATCACCGGGTGCATGCCACCCAGCGCCAGGCCGGCGGCCGAGGCCATGCCGTGCTGTTCGGCGATGCCGACGTCGAACATGCGCTCGGGGAAGCGTTCACCGAACGCGGCCAGACCGGTGGGGCCGGGCATGGCGGCGGTGATGGCGACGATGTCGTCGCGGCGCGCGCCGTGTTCGATGAGCTCCTCGGAGAACACCGCGGTCCAGCCCTTGGCCTTCTTGCCAGCAAGGGGTCGGCCGGTGAGAGGGTCGATCGGGTCGCAGGCGTGCATCTGGTCGGCGACATGGTTCTCGGCGTGCTCGTAGCCGTTGCCCTTGCGGGTGACCACGTGCACGACGACGGGACCGCCGAAGTCCTTGGCGCGCCGCATAGCCGCTTCGAGGGCGACGAGGTCGTGGCCGTCGACCGGGCCCACGTATTTCATGCCCAGATCGGAGAACAGTTCCTGCGGGCTCACCGCGTCTTTGATCCCGGCTTTGAGCGCGTGGACCATCGAATACGCCGAATCCCCCACGGCGGGAATGCTTTTCAGGATGCGTTTCCCGGCGTCGAGGGCGTGCTCGTAGGCGGGCTGGGTGCGCAGGGCGGTGAGGCGGTCGGCGAGACCACCGATCGTGGGGGCGTAGGAGCGGCCGTTGTCGTTGACCACCACCACCACCGGACGATCGGGCGCGCCCGCGATGTTGTTGAGCGCCTCCCAGCACATGCCGCCGGTGAGCGCGCCGTCGCCGACGATCGCGACCGGGGTGCGGTTCTGGTCGGTGAGCGCGAATGCCTTGGCGAGGCCGTCGACGTAGGACAGCGCGGCGGAGGCGTGCGAGGACTCGACCCAGTCGTGTTCGCTCTCGGCGCGACTCGGGTAGCCCGACAGACCGTCGCGCGAGCGCAACGAGTCGAAGCGGTCCTTGCGGCCGGTGAGAATCTTGTGCACGTAGGCCTGATGGCCGGTGTCGAAGATCAACGGATCGGCAGGCGAATCGAAGATCCGGTGTAAGGCGATGGTCAGCTCGACCACGCCGAGATTGGGGCCGAGATGGCCTCCGGAGGCGGCGACCTTGCGCACCAGGAACTCGCGGATCTCGTCCGCCAGTTCGCGCAGTTGCGGCACGCTCAGCCGGCGCAGATCTTCGGGTGAATCCACCCGCGACAGCACTCCCACCTGAACTCGCTCCCTCCGGATTACAGTGTGATCCGCCCAGTGTATTTGCCCGCCTGACGGGCACAGGCTCGCGGCCCCTTCCGAGAGTGTGCGATGCGAGGTCTACGGTCGCGGTCCCGATGTCGGCCTATGCCGCTGAGCAGGCCGCGCGAGCTGAATTCGGGTTCAGCGGGCTTCAGGCCGGGGACCTCACCAGCCGATCAGCTGTGAGGACAATCTCCCCGCGCAACTCCTCCTGACTCGGCGAAGCCGCCGCCTACCGTGACGCCGTTTCTCTCGCGAGCCGTTCAACGAGTTGACGTCCTCCTCTGGCCGAAGCCTCTGGATTCCAACTCACCTCAACGGTGGTCGGGGTGGTAACGCCTCGCGGGTTCCCACCTAGTTCCTGCTTCACAGACCGGGCAATCCCGAAGTCTCCACAGGCAGACACCGACAGCCCGTCGGCAAGAATATTCTTCGCCGCGTTCACGTCCGCATTGTCGGTAAACCCGCAGGTAGTGCACCGAAATACCGCTTGACTCTCACGTGATTCCGGATCAACCATGCGACACACCGAACAGCGTTGTGACGTGTAGGCGGCAGAGACTTTCACGATCGTTGTACCCGTATACCGCGCAGCATTGTGTAACGCCGACTCGAACTTGTACCAGCCCTTGTCCAAAATGCTGCGGTTCAATCCGGCCTTCTGCCTGATATTCGAACCCGGTTGTTCAACGGTTCCCTTCGCCGACGCTGTCATGTTCCGGGTCTTCAACTGCTCGAGCGCAACCAGGGTATGCCGGGTGGTCAGTCGATTCGCGGTCCATGACACGAAATCGGATCGGCGGTCGCGTTCACGACGCTTGATCCGACCCATCGCGGCGATCGTCTTCTTGCTGTTCACCGAGCCCTTATGGCGCCTGGAAAGCTGCTTCTGCAACGCTCGATACCGGCGCGCTTCTCCGGAGGTACGGAACTGACGGTCGCGCAGCGTGCCGTCCGAGCAGGCGAGGGCGACAACCACCCCACGATCAACTCCCACTGCGGTGGCACAAGGATGCCGACCAGGGGTAATTCGGCCGTCGTCGACCACGAACGACACAGACCAGTGGTGCCCGTCGCTCGACACCGTCGCCGAGCGCACCGCGCCACCGAGGGGACGTGACCAGCGGAACCTAACCCACCCGAACTTGGGCAGCTTGCAGCGTCCCCAGCGCTTCCCCAGCCGTTCCACGGTGATCTGATCGCCAGCGGGAAACCGGAACGACGGTGACCATCGACGTACGGACCGCCACTTGACCCGAAACGTGCCATGCTCACGACACGCCCGGTCCAGGTCCATCAGCGTCTGTTGCAACGCATGCGATGGTGCGAGCTTCAACCATCTGTGGTCAGTCTTCGCATCGACGAGCTGACCGGCCTGCTCGTGGTAGTTGATCCACGCACCGCGCCGCCGATACTCCCGACGCTGCTCCAACGCGGTGTTCCACACCGAACGGCAGATCCCCGCAATACTCCCAGCGAACTCGGCCTGTTCCGGGGTGAATGCGAGCCGGTACTTTCGTCCGGTCAACACGATTCTACGAAACCGTCGGTCGATCGAGGTCGGGTCTCGAGCTCCATCAGCCACGCACCTCTCCACCGCGAACACGCGATTGAACAGACGGTCGAATCCCACCACTAGGCAACAGGTTCAGGTTTAGTTATACCGCACGGCTATCGTCTATCGGAACGCTGGGCCGACATCACTCAACCGATCCAGCGAGGCGATGACTCCCGGCGCAAACAGCTCCGATGTTGCTCGGGAACAGTCATGGCTTCGCGGAAACGGCTCGAGAGGAATACAGCGGACCCCAGCGGGCTTTGAGCCGCGCCACGGAACTCGTTCCTGATGCGAGACGTTGAGCAGCACAGCAGCCTTCGACCGACAGGAGTACCGCGGTGAGCAAGAAGTCCTGGCAGGCGAGCACGACCACCTTCGGACGCGGAGTGGTGCGCGCGGTCCCCGACCTGATCCGGTTGACGTTGTCGGTGGAATCGCGAGCCGACACCGTCGTGGCCGCTTATGGGCGGGCCGGAGATAGGGTGAGCGCGGTCGTCGCGGCGCTGCGAGCAGCCGGAGTGAGTGACGCGGACATGGCAACCAGCGGGTTGAGCGTGCGCACCGAAACGGTCTATACCGACAACGGACGCACCGAGATCGCCGGGTATGTGGCATCCACCGGGCTCAGCGTCTCACTGCGCGAAGGCACCGATCCCGCCGAGACCGTCGCGGCCGCCGTCAACGCGGGCGGCGACGATGTGCGCCTGGGCGGGCTGAACCGCACCATCGCCGACCCCGCTCCCCTGCTGGAACAAGCCCGCGACGCGGCCTTCGACGACGCGAAAGCGAAAGCCGAGCAGTACGCGACCCGAGCCGGGGTCACCCTAGGCCCGGTCCTACAGATCACCGAGGACACCACTCCCCCCACCTCCCGCGCCTACGACATCAGCGCCGAAATGGATTCCTCCCCCATGCTGATGGCCCGCGCCAGCTCGCCGGTCCCCATGGTCCCCGGCGAAACCGAAGTAGGCGCAACCGTCCAGGTGACCTGGGCCCTCAACTAACCCACCGACACCGTTCACCCTAGATCCGCTATCACCGCACTATCAGCCACACCGTTCCCCAGTTCCGCCATGACCGCACTCCCAGCCACACCGTGCACCCAGTTCCGCCATGACCGCACGACCCAACCCCGCACCTGCGACCCCTAGGGAGCAGCGGCCACGCAGTGGCCGGTCGCGGCCGGGTCGCCGGTTAGACGCCGTTGCGAAGCGGCGCAGCCGCCAGCAACGGCGGCTAACCGGCGGCCCCTTGGGGC
>NZ_JBHYRN010000017.1:0-63768 GCF_042749305.1 Nocardia sp. NPDC058705
GCCCGGTCCCATTCCGAACCCGGAAGCTAAGGCCACCTGCGCCGATGGTACTGCACTCGACAGGGTGTGGGAGAGTAGGACACTGCCGGAACATCATTGCGAAAGGCCCCCAGCATTGCTGGGGGCCTTTTTGCGTTGTCCGCCCATCGGACAGACCTCCCGGATGCCTGCCCCGAGGTGCGTCAGATCGTTCGCGACTGATTTCAAAGCGAAGCATCTACATTTCAAAAACTGCCATGCTCGGCGCCCCGGTGCGCGACGATGATGCGACGTCGCTTCCGGGAGGTCACCATGTCTTGGCTCTTCACCCACCAGACTCTGCGTCGTGGCATGACAGCATTCGTGCTGCCTGCCGCCCTGATCGGAGTGGTTGTCGCGACCTCGGCTCCAGGGGCCGCGGCGCCGGCTCCCGATCCGCTGATCGGTGCGGCCGGTTCCGTCGCCGCCATGGCCGGGATCGAAGTTCCTGCCACCTATGGTCCTGAGACCGCGATCGTGGTGCTCGGGTACGGTCTGCTGCCGGATGGCACGATGCGGGCCGAACTCGGTAATCGGTTGCACGCGGCGCTGATTCAGGCCTACATGTCACCCGCATCCCCGGTGATCGTGACCGGCGGCAATCCGCGTAACGGCGTCACCGAGGCGCAGGTGATGGCCGACTGGCTCAATATCCGTGGCGTCGCCCGGCACCGGTTGCACGCGGAAACCGAGGCCGGATCCACGGTGCAGAACGCCGAGTTCTCGGCCAGGATGATGGCAGCCCTCGGTGTCACCAAGGCGGTCCTCATCACCTCCGCCGACCACATGCGACGAGCCCTGGACAACTTCCTCGCCGCCGGAATCCCAGTGGTCGCCACCATGACCCCGGACGTCGCCCCACTCTGGGCTCAGCCATTCGGCACAGAGAAGTAGGAATCCCCGCCCCTCCATCGGCAGTACTTGGCTCGGCTAACCGATAGTCGAGCCGATGTCGGTAACGCCGTTTACGATTCGGGTGGTGTCACCGCGGGGTCAGCGGTGCGCAATCGGAGTAATGGCGGATAGGGGAAACGTGATGGAACGGCCGGTATGGGCGCCTGAGGGTGTCGATATTCAGTATCCGAGTCCGGCTCGGATGTATGACGCGCTGCTCGGTGGTTCGCACAATTTCGCGGTCGATCGGGAGGCCGCGGAGCTCGCCATCAAACTGGTTCCCGACCTGCCTCGGCTGGCGCTGAGCAACCGGGCCTTCCTGCGCCGGGCCGTGCGTTTCATGCTCGACGCCGGGATCCGGCAGTTCCTCGACATCGGGTCCGGTATCCCGACCGCGGGCAATGTGCACGAGATCGTCCACGAACTCGACCCGACCGCACGGGTGCTGTACGTCGACATCGACCCGGTGGCGGTCGCTCATTCGCGGACAATTCTGGACGGCAACGAGCGGGCGGGCGCGATCGAGGCCGATCTGCGCAAATCCGGCGACCTGCTTGCATCGGTGCGCGAGACCGGGCTGATCGACTTCGATGAGCCAGTGGGGTTGCTGCTGATCGCCGTGCTGCATCTGGTGCACGACGACGAGGATCCGATCGGCAAGGTCTCGGCGCTGCGCGAGTCGGTCGCTCCTGGCAGTTTCATAGCCATTTCACATCTCACATCCGAGCTGCGTCCTGAGGATGCCAGTAAACTGGGCGTGCAGTCGGTGAATCATGCCAAGGTCGGCATCCATTTCCGGTCCAAGGACGAGATCGTCGCGTTGTTCGAGGGATGGGATGCGATCGAACCGGGCGTTGTCGAGCTGCCGCTGTGGCGGCCCGAGTCCGAGCGCGATCAGCACGAGAAGCCGGGCCGTTCGCTCGGCATGGGTGGGGTCGCGATCAAGAAGTGAGCCGCCTGACCAGGCGGTGTGCAAACGATGACAGGTGGATGAGGCAGTGGGGTCGTGGGAGCTGGCGCAGCGGTGGGCGGATGCCCTCGACGGCGTCGTCGCTCCCACGCTGAATCGCTCCCAGATCGACGAGATGCTGGCCGCCCTGTGCACCGGTCTGATCGACGCGGCGCGCGGCGGTGAGGACCCCGATATCGCGCGCCGCGCCGCCCGGATGCTGGTGGCGGCGAACTATCGCGATCCGTCGGCGGTGAGCCGATCGGTGCCGGTGCTGTGCACGGATCTGGTCGAGGTGGCCGCCGACGGTCCAGCCGACCCTGCGCTGCCCCGGATCCGCGAGCGGGCGATCGGCCTGGCCGCCGAGTTCGCGGCCGGGTTCACCGCCGCGTTGCGGGCCGCCGCGCTGGCCGAGCAGGAGGCTACGCTGTCGGCGGTGCTCGCCGCGGCGCAGGAGGCCGAAACCCGCCGCGCACTGTCGGAGGCTCGGTTCGAGGCGGTCTTCGACGGCGCCCTCGTCGGAATCGGCACCGTCGACATGTCCGGCCAGGTGGTGAACTGCAACGCCACCATGGCGCAGATGCTCGGCCAGACCCCGGAGACGATGCCGGGCCGGACCGTCGCCGATATTCTCGGCCCACAGAACCTGAACTTCGCCTTCGAACAACTTCAGCGCATGGTCGCGGGCGAATCCGAGAGTTTCCGCACCGAGACCGAGCACCTGCACACCGATGGTCGGGTGACCGCGATCGACCTGTCGATGTCGGCGGTGCGAGGCGCCGACGGTGGTATCGAGTTCCTGATCGGTGTCGCGGTCGATGTCACCGAGCGCAAGCAGCTCGCCGACCGGCTGTGGCACGACGCCAATCACGACGCGCTCACCGGGCTGCCGAACCGCCCGCACCTGTTCAACCGGCTCGACGGGGCAGAGTCGCCGATCGGGGTCTGCTATCTCGACCTCGACGGCTTCAAGGAGATCAACGACCTGTGGGGGCACGCGATCGGGGACCGTGTCCTCGAGGTCGTGGCCGACCGGATGCGCGACGTTGTGCGCTCGGTCGACGGGCTGGCTGCCCGGATCGGTGGTGACGAATTCCTGGTGCTGGTCGAAAGCTGTTCGGGTGAAACGCAATTGACGGAGTTGGCGGCGCAGTTGATGGCCGCGCTGACCGAGCCGCTCGAGGTGGACGGGCACGTGCTCGCCGTCGGCGTGAGCATCGGTACCGCGTTCTTCGCGGAATTGCCCAGCGCCGTAGACGAATTGGTACACGTCGCCGACGCCGCGATGTACCGCAACAAGAACGACGCGCGCCGCGACCCGGCCCGGTAACCCCGGGCCGGAGTCGATCAGGCCGGTTGGTGCTCGCGCGCGGCTGCCCGTGCCAGTGAGCGATCCCGCTGCTCCTCGAAGCGCAACACGTCGCCGCGCAGCCGCTCGAGAAAGGCGGCCAAGTCCTCGCGGGCCGCTTCGCCACGCGGACCGAAGTCGTTGCGCTCGAAGATGTTCCACTTGCGCAACACCGGCAGCAGCACCTCCTCCAGGTGCTGGCGCAGGTCGTAGATGCCGTGCTTGGCCATCAGTACACCGTTGCGCCGCCAGCCTGGCATGCCGGCCCCCGGCATCTGGAAGTTCTGCACGATGGTGTTGATCGCCTCGATGGTCTGGTCGGGAGCCAGGTCGAGCGAGGCGGCGCACAGGTTGCGGTAGAAGATCATGTGCAGGTTCTCGTCGGCGGCGATGCGGGCCAGCATCTTGTCGGCGATCGGATCGTCGCAGACGCGACCGGTATTGCGGTGGCTGACCCGGGTTGCCAGTTCCTGGAAGGTCACGTAGGCCACCGAGAACAGGAATCCGGCACCGGTCGAGCTGTGGATGTCGAAGCCCGGCGCCTTGTCGTCGACGACGGCCATCGCCGAATAACCGTTGGTCATGTGGATCATTCGCGCCTGCTCGAGCGCGACCGGGTCGACACCGCGGGTCACCACGAGGTAGTCACGCAGCACGATGCCGTGCCGGTTCTCCTCGGCGGTCCAGCGGCCGACCCAGGTGCCCCACGCGCCGTCCTTGGAGAAGTTCTCGGCGATCTCGCGGTGGTAGGAGGGCAGGTTGTCCTCGGTGAGCAGGTTGGTGATCATCGCCGCCTTGGCGAGTTCACTGAGCGCGGATTGCTCTGGGTCCCAATCGATTCCGCCCAGTGCTGCGAAGTTGCGGCCCTGGTCCCACGGCACGTAATCGTGGGGGTGCCAGTCCTTGGCCATCGCCAGATGCCGGTCGACATTGCTTGCGGCGATGGGTTCCAGCTCGATCAGTAGTTCCAGTTGGGTCAGGTTCCTGGCCACGCTCGTTTGCCCTTTCCGGTTAGTGAAAAGCGAGAGTTGCGTCGGTCCGGTAGTGTTGCCCGTCGTCACAATAGACCTGGCGCATCGCGCCGGGAAACGACACGGTACTTCTGGCTACTGTGACGGAATTTGGGCGCGTCGCGCCGTGTGCATATACGCTCCACCAGTTCAGCTCCATCAGCGGTTCCCGTTCAGTCGTGGCATAGCTAGAGAGAGTGAGCGAAAAATTATGACGGACATCGTGGTCACGAGCCTGGCGGCGACCACGTCGATCGCGGGCGACGTCGACTCGACCTGGAAGGGTCTGCTCAACGGCGAGAGCGGAATCGACGTCCTCGAGGATTCCTTCATCGACGATTTCGAACTGCCGGTACGGATCGGCGGCCACCTGAAGGTGTCGCCCACCCTCTCGCTCACCCGCGAAGAGGCGCGCAAACTGTCCTACGTCGAGCAGATGGCCGTGGTGCTCGGCCGCGAGGTGTGGCGCAACGCGGGCAGCCCCGAGGTGGACCGCGAGCGGCTCGGCGTCTCGATCGGCACGGGCCTCGGCGGCGCGGAATCGCTGATCTACGCCCGCGATCGGCTGCGCAACGGCGGCTACCGCAAGGTCTCGCCGCTGACCGTGCAGGCCATCATGCCCAACGGGCCCGCGGCCTGCGTCGGCATCGAATTGGGCGCGGGCGCGGGGGTTTCCACGCCGGTGTCGGCCTGCTCGTCGGGCTCGGAGGCGATCGCCAACGCGTGGCGGATGATCGTGATGGGCGATGCCGACATGGTGGTCACGGGCGGGGTGGAGGGGTCCATCCAGGCGGTGCCGATCGCGGCGTTCACGCAGATGCGGGCCATGAGCACCCGCAACCACGATCCCAAGGCGGCCTCGCGTCCGTTCGACGTCGACCGCGACGGGTTCGTCTTCGGCGAGGCGGGCGCGATGATGGTGATCGAGACCGAGGAGCACGCCAAGGCACGTGGCGCGACGATTCACGCGCGGCTGCTCGGCGCGGGCGTCACCTCCGACGGGTTCCACCTCGTCGCACCGGATCCCGAGGGCACCGGCGCCGCGCGCGCGATGACGCGGGCGATGCAGACCGGCGGGATCAGCCGCACCGACGTCACCCACATCAATGCCCACGCCACCGCAACCCCGATCGGTGACACCGCCGAGGCCAACGCGATCGCCAAGGCCATCGGCTCGCACGCCTCGGTCTACGCGCCGAAATCGGCACTCGGGCACTCGATCGGCGCGGTCGGTGCGCTCGAATCGGTGCTGACCGTGCTCAGCGTGCGTGACAGCATCGTTCCGCCCACCCTGAATCTGGACAATCAGGACCCCGCTATCGATTTGGATGTGGTGTCGGGTCAGGCGCGACGTGGTCGTATCGATTACGCGGTGAACAACTCATTCGGTTTCGGCGGTCACAACGTGGCGATCTCGTTCGGACGGTATTGACGATCTGCCCAGCAGTGGCGGTTTCTGGTCAATGTGCGTTGAAAAGGATTGGGAATGATCGGCGAAACATTCGACGACTATGTAGACGAACTGGGGACTATCCGGATTCCCGGTGATCAGACCTTGATCGACTTCGTCGACAAGCACAGTGAGGCCAACGGGGATGACCTGGCCTACCGCTTCATCGACTATTCGACCGAACGTGAGGGGGAATACCAGGAACTGACCTGGCGTGAATTCGGCGTGCGGTTGCGCGCGGTAGCCGCACGGTTGCAGCAGGTGACCCAGCCCGGTGATCGGGTGGCGGTGCTGGCACCGCAGGGGCTGGACTATGTGGTGGCGCTGTTCGCGGCGGTGTACGCGGGGAATGTGGCTGTGCCACTGTTCGATCCGGAGGAGCAGGGTCACAGCGACCGGCTGCACGCGGTGCTCGGCGATTGCGAACCCGCCGCGGTGCTCACCGTCGGCAGCGCGGCGGCGGGAGTACGCAACTTCTTCCGTGAACAGCCCGCCGCGCAACGGCCCAGAATCATTGCGGTCGAAGCGATTCCCGACACCGTCGGCACTCGCTGGCGCAGGCCCGACATCAATATCGACAGCGTGGCCTACCTGCAGTACACCTCCGGGTCGACCAGGGTGCCCGCCGGAGTGGAGATCACCCACCGCTCGGTGGGGACCAATCTGCTGCAGATGATCGACGCCATCGGGATCACCGAGAACGCGCGTGGGGTCACCTGGCTGCCGCTGTTCCACGACATGGGGCTGCTCACGGTGATCCTGCCGACCATCGGTGGCAAATTCATCACCATCATGTCGCCGAGCGCGTTCGTGCGCAGGCCCTCGCGCTGGATCAAGGAACTGGCCGCGCAGGCCGACGGTGCCGAAATCTATTCGGCAGCACCGAACTTCGCGTTCGAGCACGCGGCGATGCGGGGGCTGCCCAAGGGCGATGAGAGCCTCGACCTGTCGAATGTGATCGGTCTGATCAACGGCAGTGAGCCGGTGTCGGTGTCGTCGATGCGCAAGTTCAACGAGGCGTTCGCGCCGTACGGGCTGTCCAAGACTGCGATCAAGCCGTGCTACGGGATGGCTGAGGCGACGCTGTTCGTGTCGGCGACCAAACGCGACGACGAGGCGCGGGTGGTCTATGTCGATCGTGGGCAGCTCAACGACGGTCGGATGGTGGAGTGCGACGAACACGCCGCGAACGCGGTGGCCCAGGTGTCGTGCGGGCATGTGGCGCGGTCGCAGTGGGCGGTGATCGTCGATCCGGCCACCGGGATCGAGCGCCGCGACAGCGAGGTCGGCGAGATCTGGTTGCACGGTGACAATATGGGCATCGGGTACTGGGGACGGCCGGAGGAAACCGCGGAAACCTTCCACAATCGGGTGATCGCGTGCCTGCCGATCGGTAGTCGCGCGGAGGGTGCCCCCGATGACGCGAAGTGGATGCGGACCGGCGACTACGGTGCCTATCACGACGGCGAACTGTTCATCACCGGTCGCGTGAAGGACCTGGTGATCGTCGACGGGCGCAATCACTATCCGCAGGATCTCGAATACTCGGCGCAGGAAGCCAGCACCGCGCTGCGGCCGGGATTCATCGCGGCGTTCTCGGTACAGGCGGGGCAGTTGCCCGCGCCGGTCCTGGAAGCGGGAAGTGCGTCGGACCCGGCGGCGGAGCAGTTGGTGATCGTGGCCGAAAGAGCTACGGGTGCAGCGAAACTGGAGCCTGGCCCGATCACGGATGCGGTGCGGGCGGCCATTGCTCGCAGGCACGGTGTGATGGTCAGGGATCTGCTGCTGGTGCCGGCGGGGTCGATTCCGCGGACGTCGAGCGGCAAGATCGCCCGGCGGGCGTGCAAGGCGGCGTATCTGGACGGAACGCTGCGCGGTGGGTATCGCCAGCAGGCGTACCCGGACGCACCGGAGGAGTGAGTAGGGTAGCGGTCGGCCGCTGGGTATTCCGGCGGCCGACCGGTTGTTTGCTCGTCGTGACGGCGCCTCGCGCAAGTGCGGTGTCCGCGCGGGCTGCTCAGTTCACGCAGGGGATGGTGTCACCGATATTGGTGGACAACGGTTTTCCCGCATCGGGGAGTGGCATCGAGCCGGAGGTCGTGGGCTTCGGCGTCGTGGTCGAAGTCGTGGGGCTCAGTTCGGTGGGCATGGTGAAGTCGGCGCCGAGGGCGATGCGCACCCGCCCGTCCTCGACCGAGGGGGACGCGGAAACAGGTAGTCCGCCGAGGAGTTCCGCCAGGGCCTGTGCGTCGTCGGCGGCGCCGAGGCCGTAGGTGATGGTCGAGTACTGACCGTCGGTCGAATCACCGTTGCCGATGATGCCCGCGCCGTAGCCACGGTCCTGCAGCGCTGTCGAGAGCACCGCAGCCTGCCCTTTGACCGTGCCCATATTGTGCACGTCGACCACGCTTGTCGGGACCGGAGCTGCCGCAGTGGTTTTCGGTACCTCCTGGCCGAAAGCCGCACGCACCTCCCGTTTGATCGCGGCCGGGTCGACGATGTTCACGTCCTGGCCATCGATCACGTCGTAGCGCACCACCGGCAGCGTGCGGAACTCCACCGGCACCGAGCCTGCGGAGCCGAGGTCGCGGGCGAAGTCGAACAGATTCCAGCCGTCGGAGAGCACGATATCGCGGTGCGCCACATCCATCAGCTCCGCGAGTTGGCTCAGATCGGTCAGGGTGCCGGAGTCCTTGAGTGACTTGGCCACCGAGGTGAGGAATGCCTGCTGACGGTGGGTGCGGTCGAGGTCGCCGTTGAGCAGGCCGTGCCGTTGGCGGACGAACGCCAGCGCCTGCGCACCGTCGAGATGCTGCCTGCCCGCGGGGAAGACGGCGCCGGAGAACTCGCTGTCGTCGACGGCGTGATTGAGGCACACGTCGACGCCGCCGACCGCGGTCGCCAGGTCGTAGAAGCCCGCGAGGGAGATCTCGGCGAAGCGATCGATCGGCACCCCGACGAGATTGCGAACGGTAGTGACGATCGAGGCGCGCCCTGCCTCGCGGCCGCGTCGCTCGAGCACGACCGGGTCCTTCTCGCCCTGCTCGATCAACTTCGCCTGCACCGCAGCCTTTTTCAGCCCGTACGCCTCTTTGATCTTGACCTGCTGGTAGCCGGGTATGCCTGTCACCGGCACGTAGTTGTCGCGCGGGATGGAGAACGCGACGACCTTGCTGTGGTCGGCCGGAATATGCAGCAGGATCAGCGAATTCGCGTTGTAGCCGCCTTCGCTGCCGTCACCGGCGTGCAGCTGGTCGAGCACCTGTTTCGGTAAGTCGTTGCCGTTGAGGTCTTTACGGGTGTCCAGCCCGATCAGCAGGATATTGACGGCGCCGCCACCGGACCGTGGAGCATCCTCGCCGAGTGCGGTGGAGTGGGTGAAGCCGGAGTCGAAGTCCTGCTTGGCCGACCAGGCAAGGCCGGTGCCCGCGAGGACGGCCAGCGCTGTCGTCGCCACGAAGGTGCGGGCCAGGATCTTTGCTGCGCGGCGAGTGCGTCCGCGTCGCGGGGTGCGGTGTTCGGTGACGTGCCTGCCCACGCGCTGCGGTCCCCGCCTGTGCTCCCGGCGCGGCAGGTCCGCCGGAAAGTCGTTGTCCCCGTTCACCGCAGCGCGCTACCTGCCTGCCACTGTTCCCACGGCACACTCCAGTCGCCGTTCTGCCACACCTCGAGCGGGGCGCCGCCGGTGTTCCTGATCTCGACCACGTCGCCCGGTTGGGAGAAATTGTAGAACCAGCGGGCGTTCTCGCCGCTGAGATTGAGGCAGCCGTGTGAGACGTTGGTGTTTCCCTGCGCCCAGACTGTGTCGTCGAGCTGGTGCAGGTAGATCCCGTCGGTGCTGATCTTGGTCGCCCAGCCGATGGTTTCCTTGTACCCGAGCCGGGAGTTCACCGGCAGGCCGTAGGTGGAGGAATCCATGATCACCGGATTGGCTTTCTCCATCACCGTGTAGATGCCGGGCTGGGTCCAGAAGGTGATGGTCTTGCCGGCGACGGTCTCGCTGCCGCCCCGGCCGAGCGAGGTGGGCATCGTCTTGACCAGCGTGCCGTTCTCGTACACCTGCACCTGCTTGTCGTTGTCGTCGACGATCGAGACGTGCGAGTCACCGATGGTGAAGCTGGTCTTGGTGTCTTCCTGGCCGTAGAGGCCGCCGCCGAGGTCCTTGCCGTAGATGTCGGCGGCGAGCGTGACTTTGGTTCCCTGCGCGTAGTAGTTCTGGGGGCGCCAGTGGGCGTTGCGGTTGTCGACCCAGTACCAGGAGCCGAGCACGGGCGGATCGGTGGTGACCGCGAGGTGTTTTTCGGCGGTCGCGCGGTCGGGGACGTCTTCGTCGAAATGCGCCACGACGACTGTGCCGACGCCGAAGGTGCCTGATGAGGACAGCGGGGTGCCGCCGGTGGTGCGGAAGGAGACCTCGGTCTGATTGTTGGGCGCCAGGGTGGAGAACGACGAGGTGATCGGGCCGACCTTGCCGGTGACGGTGACCGCCTCGGCGGTGACGGTGTAGGTGCGGCCGTACCCGAGCGGCACCGACGGCTTCCACGCCGACTGGTCGGGGGTGAGGATGCCGTCGACGGTGCCGCCGTCCTCGTTGGTCATGGTCACCGCGGTGAGCTGGCCGTCGCTGGTGCTGACGCGGACCGGGCCGAGCGGGTCGATCTCGGTCGCACCGTCTTCCGGGGCGACCGAGATCGTCGGAGCGGGTGGGGCGGCGGATTCCGGGTCCGAGTCGGAGGGCGAGCCGCCGCAGCCCGCGACCAGCACCAGGAGCACGGCGGCGAGGCCGACTCGGAAAGGTCGTCGGAACATGCGCCCGCCTCCCCGCTCAGCTCTGTAAGCCGACCTCGACGTCGAGCGTGAGGTTGATCTTGTCGCCGATCACGGCGCCGCCGTCGGCCATCGGCATCTCGGTGGTGAGGCCGAAATCGCGGCGGTTGATGGTGGCGGTCGCGGAGAAACCGGCGACCGGGGCGTCGGCCATGCCGGGGCCGGTGCCGAGGAACTCGACATCGAGGGTGACCGGATGGGTGTTGCCGCGGATGGTGAAGTCGCCGGTGACGGAGAACTCGGTGCTCAGCGCCTTGAAACCGGAGGCTTTGAAGGTGGCGATCGGATATTCGGCGGCGTCGAAGAAGTCGGCGGTGGCCAGGTGCCCGTCGCGTTGGGCGTTGTCGGTGGTGACCGAGGCGACCTTCATCTCCACGTCGGCGTCGGCGGTGCCATCGGGGTGGACCACCAGCGTGCCGGAGAAATCGGTGAACCGGCCACGGACTTTGCTCACCATCAGGTGGCGTACGGAGAACTGCAGAGTGGAGTGGGCGGGGTCGATGACCCAGGTTCCAGCGGGTAATCCGGTAGGGGCCGACATGGTCTCTCCTCACTTGGCGTTCCGGCGTTGTGCGGGTCTGCGAGCGTGAAGCGATAGCGCCAACCAGCCTAATGGACGCAGGCGCGTAGCGGCCTCAGTTGTTTACGCATGGCCGGAGCGAAGGCGGCGGTACGCCTAGCCCCGGTTGGCGCGGGCGGTCAGTCCTCGCTGGTGGCGCGTTCGCCGAGAAAGCGAAGGAGGGCGGGATCGGCGGAGGTGAAGCGGTCTACTTCCTGTCCGCCGGTGCATTCGTACAGGGCGATAGTCACCGCGTCCGGCCGACGCGCGACGACCCGCCAGATCGCGCCGGAATCCTGCCAGCGGAGAAGGGTTTCGACCGGGTCGCTCACACGATCCACCGTAATGCGCCGCGATCGCGGATCGTTCGGTTGACCGAGGTACGTGAATCGCGACGGCTTCGGCCGGGAGACCGGGATGGGGCGCGGCTCAGGCCCGTTCGCGGTAATTCGCGGCGACGAGTGCGAGGCAACACGCGGCGATCGCGGCAGTGACCAGGTACATCGCCGGGTAGCCGAAGCCGAGGCTGCCGTGCAGGGCCGACAGGACCGCGGGGACGCCGAAGCCGAGGTAACTCACCGAGTAGAAGACCGCGTTCAGACCGGCCAGATCGCCGGGACCCGCGATGTGCTCGATCTGCTGCAGACCTGCGACCAGGCCGATGCCGTAGCCGCTGCCGAGCACGACGGCGGTGAGCAGCGTGACCCAGATGCTCAGGGTGGCCGCCGTCCACGCGGCAAGGACCATGCCGAGCGTGAGCAGTACCAGCGCGACCACCGCGGCGCGTGCGGTGCCGGGGCGATCGATGCGCTTGGCGACGGACTGGATGGTGAAACCGCAGCCGAGCGTCACCATGGTGACCAGGGCCGAAAAGGCGATCGGGGCCTGTTGCACGCGCGGCAACATCAGCGTCGGGAGGACGGCGTAGGCGGTCGCGTTGGCGGTGAACAGCCACAGCGCGATCGGCACCGCGACGCGCAGGAAGCGTCGATGTCCGGCGGCGGGGATCTTCAGGTCGTCACGCAAGCGGCCCGGATTCGCTTGGCGGGTCACGGTTTCCGGTGTTCTGAAAATCCAGTAGGCGGTCGCGATACAGAGTGCCGCGTTGACGAGATAGGCGGTGGAATCGGGCAGCGGACCCCACTGCGCGAGCGTTCCCGCCACTCCCGCACCGAGGGCGAACCCGGCGGTCAGGCTCATCGCGGATCGACGCGCCCCCTTGCCCGCGGCGGCCGCGGCGAACGGTGGTTGCGACAGCTCCTTGAGCCAGCTGCCACCCACCGCCATCGCCAATCCGAGCGCGACACCGCACAGCATGCGCCCGGCCGCCAGCATGGGCACCGAGGCCGCGCCCGCCGCGAGCAGCAGCGAACCGGCCGCCGCGATCAGCGGGGCGGGCAACATCAGCGGGCGACGACCGAACCGGTCCGAGAGCGGGCCGCCGATGAGCAGGGCGGGCACGATGCCGAGGACGTAGTAGAACAGCAGCAGATCGACGGCGGTGAGCGGGAGGCCGTGGGCTTTGTACATCACCAGCAGCGGCGTGAACTCGTTGCCACCCCACGCGATCGCCACCATGGCGGCGGACACACCGAGCCAAGCCCGGGTTACGGCGACAGCATTCGGCCGCTCGGTGGTGAGTATCGCCATCACAGGCCCTTTCCGTCGTGCGCGCACCGGAATTCGGAGGATGTGGCGGTCGAACGGGTGCCGACCTGCTCGGCCGGACCGGTGTACTCCCGCCACCCGCGCACGGGCGAAATGGTGGCAACCGGTCTCATTTTAAGGGCGGCCGGTCGCTGTATTACCGTCGGCCTGTGCGTGAGCTGCGGATGGGGTGTGCGATGTGGACGCACCCGCAGTGGCAGGAGCGGATGCCCGCGCCGGGGGAGCGGTTGCGCGCCTACGCCGGGCACTGCGGCGCGGTCGAGGGCAACACCACGTTCTACGCGACACCGTCGGCGTCCACCGTCGAGTCGTGGGCCCGGCAGACCGCACCCGATTTCCGGTTCGTACTCAAGCCGCCGCGAGCGGTGACGCACGAGCGCAGGCTGGTCGACGCCGGGGCCGAACTCGGCGCGTTTCTCGACGTGATGGCGCCGCTGGGGTCGCGGGTGCACGCGCTGTGGGTCCAGCTGCCCGCGTCGTTCGGGCCGACCGATCTCGGCGCGCTCGCCCGCTTCCAGCGTGAGTTGCCCGGTGGGCTGCGCTGCGCGGTGGAGGTGCGTCATCCGGCGTTCTTCGAAGACGAGCGGGCCGCGATCCAGCTGGAACGGGTGCTCGGGCGGATCGGGGCCGAATGGGTGCCGTTCGACACGACCGTCCTGTTCGACGGGCCGCCGGGCGACCCCTCGGAATACGAGGCGCGAGCGAAGAAGCCTCGGGTGCCGCGCCGGATGCGGGCGCTCACCGAATACCCGATCGTGCGCTACCACGGCCGCGCCGACGCCGATCGCACCGTCGCGGGCTGGGTGCCGTGGGTGGAGACCGTCGCCGACTGGCTGCGCGAAGGTCGCTCGCCCACGTTCTTCGTGCACACTCCCGACAATGCCGCCGCCCGTGGTTTGGCCCGCCGCTTCCATGACGAGGTTCGCGCGATAGTGCCGGAGTTGCCCGCGCAGCCGACTCCCACGTCGGATGAACCGATGACATTGTTCTGAGTCGGCGCCGAAACCGTCCGCTTCGGGTCTTGTGCCGGGGGCTGGAACTGCGGTGCGGACAACATGAGGTGACCTGCGCTGATTTCGCGAAACTTGTCGTACCCCCGTGTAATGCTGTGCGCCATCACTGGGGAGTGTGTGGACGGACTCGAAGGGGACGAGCATGTCTACGGATGGAATGTTGTTGTCGCCCGCGCCGCATTGTGAGCCGCAGCTGGAGGGCGGGGCTTCGGTGCAGCGGACCGCGGCCACGAATACTGTTGCCTCGCATCGGGTTCACGGTTCGGTTCGACGAAGGTCGGCCAGCGGAACACCGGCAAGTATCCGCAGGGTGGTGCGGGCGTCCTGCTCGCAGGCCGCACCGCCGATCGTCGACTCCTCGCTCCAGGCAAAGAGATTCACCGAGCAGGTCTTTCGGCTGATCCTCGAGGTGGTCGACCGGCGTCGGTCGTCGAGTCATCTGCGCGCTTTCGCCGATGCGCGCGTACTCGCCGCCGTCAACACGATGCTCACCCAAGACCTGGTTCCGGGCCGAAACCTGGGAACCGCCACCCTGACCAGCGTGAAGGTCACTCCCGCGGAAGACGGCGCCGCCGAAGTCTTCGCCTCGTACCAGCGCGGGCCACGAACGCTCGCCATCGCGGGCCGGATCGAGAAGGTAAAGGACAGTTGGCGATTGGTCGCGGTGCGAATGTTCTGATCTCAGTGCAGCGTGGTGATGCCGGAGAAGTCATGGGGTGCACGGTGATTGCGGTCGGCGAGGCTGCCGAGCGCGTGGTCGGGGTGTAGGCCGAAGTATTGCCTGCGGGTCTTGCTCGTCCAGGCCAGCGCGGCCGCGGCGGCGATGCGGTGGAAGTGGACGGTGTAGCCGTGTTCGTAGATGCGCAGTAGGGCGTAGCCGCCGGGGTACTCCTTCACCGCCGCTACCTCGAGGTACTCGACATGGCCGGAATCGGGGCGGGTGCGGCGATTTCGGTGAGTGTGGCCGCTGTGATGCAGGAAGACGCCGGGGCTTGTCCGGTAACAGGCTTGTAGTGCGGTCGCACCGGCGCGATCGAGGACGAAACCGGGACCACCGGGATTGCTCAGTGCCGCATAGCGAGTCGCAGGGTGGTGCCCGAAGATCAGTGTGGGGCGCTCGGGGTCGGCGGCGAGCGTCGTGCGGAGGCGGGCGAGCTGGTCGGCGTTGATCGTGCCGCCCGAACCTCGCCTGCGGGTGGTGTCGAGGCCGATCAGGCGCAGGCCGCCGAGTTCGTGGCAGGTGAGTTGCCCGAACGGGTGGAATGCACTGCCCCAGTGATCATTCGGACCGCGCGGAACATCGTGATTGCCCCGGCAGACGAAGTGCTCGCGGCCCGGCGCGCCCCAGGCGTCCAGGCGTGCGCTGATGCCCGCGGACTGTTCGGCGGTGCCGCAGTCGGTCAGGTCGCCGGCGACGATCAGGTGGTCGGCGGCGCGCTCGGGACGGCGGATGTCGTGCAGCAGCGCCTCGGTCATCACCTGCGGGTAGTGGCCGTCGTCGTGGCGCAGGCCAGGCGGCAATCCTGCGACGATCAGACCGCTGCGGTCCTCACCCCAGTGCAGGTCGTTGGCGAGGGCGATCGTGCGCAGCAGCCGTCCCTGTGGCGGCGGCGCGGTCAGGAAAACGCCGGTGACCTCCGGTGTTCCGGGGCGTCGTGTCACCCAGGTGCGGCCCGGCACCGCGGTTTCGCCGTCGGAGCAGGCGAGAAAGCGATACCGGCGGCCCGGCTCGAGCCCACGCACCTCGGCGTAGTGGTGTGCGGTGCGGCGACCGTCGAGATAACGCGTCACCGGAGTGGCCGGGCTGTCGGCGGCTGCGAGTCGCACTTCGGTGTCGGCGGCGGCTGGACGAAGCTGTCCCGCGCGGTCGCGACGATGGGTGGACCAGGTGAGGATCGCCGTGTCGTGTGTGACCGTCACGACCTCGAGGTCGGTGACGACGAGCCGATCACGCACGCCCGTCAAGGAACTCGGCCGCGCCATCGGCGCCCGAACTGTCGCGGCGGCGGCTCCTGAGGCCGCGTTGACCAACCACGCGGTGTGCAGTCGCGGATCGAGCATGCCGGGCTCCGTTCGCCATCTACCGCTGACGGTACGGCCCCCGGCTGAACAGCCGTGGACGACGATGTGGCCGCTGATCGCCGGGGTAGCGACCGCGAAACGATGCGCCACCGCCGTGTCCGGAGCGATCCTGCGGCCGGACAGCGGGGCGCGTGCCCCGACGGACCGGTGGGTGGTCAGCACTCGAGCCAGTCGTGCGGCCGCGGTTGCACGACTGGACTATTCGGAACGTGGCTGCTCCCGGATTTGTTGTGTCCCATCGCTTTCCGGTGTCTCGCCGTCCAGTCCGTCCGGCAGGCGACGGGCGCCGCTGGCCACCTCGGTGATGAGATCGGCGTAGCCGCAGGCCAATTCGTGCAGGCGAAGCTGCGCGGCGTGCAGGGCGGCCTCGGCACCGTAGGCCAGGGCCCGATAGGTGAGCGCGGCGAAATGTGCCATGCGGTCGACGACGGCGCCGATGCTCTCGGTGTGCATCGGCGCGGAGCTCGCCGGGGTGGGGGCGCGCAGGGCGACCCAGCGGTCGATCTCGCAGACCAGACGCGCACGCGTCCAATCGATGTCGCTGGTGTCGCCGGGTATCTGTTGTTCACGGCGTTCGTGCAGGCCGGCGAGTTCGTGGGCGGCGGCTAGGACCGGGTCGTCGTCACCGGCGACACCGCAGACCGCCTGCATCATCTGCGCTCGGTCCGGCAGTACCGGTTCCGGTCCGGGTCGCCGGGTCGAACCGCTGCCGTCCGTGTCCACTGTTGCCGCACCGTCCTCGCTATCGGAAATGGATGTCGAAGGACATTCGTCTCGGCGGGGACGGCGGATAGGTCACGAAATGACCCCTCAACAGCGAAAACCGGCCGCGAACTGGTGTTCGCGGCCGGTCGGATCCACCGGTGGAGCTGGAGTATCACAGGCTCCGGGCGATGATTTCCTTCATGATCTCGTTGGTGCCCGCGTAGATGAGCTGAACGCGGTTGTCGACCCACATGCGCGCGATCGGGTACTCGGTCATGTAGCCGTAGCCACCGAACAGCTGCAGACAGGTGTCGGCGATCTGCATGGCCTTGTCTGTGGTCCACCACTTCGCCATGGCGACGGTCGGGATGTCGAGTTCGCCGCGGATGTGCTTCTCGACGCAGTCGTCGATGAACACGCGCGCGATGCGGGCCTCGGTGGCGACCTCGGCCAGCTTGAACTTGGTGTTCTGGAAACCGAACACCGGGCGACCGAACGCCTCGCGCTCCTTGGTGTAGCGCAGCGTGTGGTCGAGGGCGACCTCCATGCCCGCGACCGCGCCCATCGACACGATCAGGCGCTCCTGTGGCAGCTGCTGCATCAGCTGGATGAAGCCCTGTCCCTCCTGGGTGCCGAGCAGGTTGCTCACCGGGACGCGCACATCCTCGAAGAACAGCTCGGAGGTGTCCTGGCCCTTCTGTCCGATCTTGTCCAGCACGCGACCGCGACGGAAACCCTCGCGGTCGGCCTCGACCAGCACCAGCGAGACGCCGGACGCGCCCTGGGTGGGGTCGGTCTTGGCGACCAGGATGATCAGGTCGGCCTGCGCGCCGTTGGTGATGAAGGTCTTGGAGCCGTTGATGACGTACTCGTCGCCGTCACGGATCGCCTTGGCCTTGACGGCCTGCAGGTCGGAGCCGGTGCCGGGCTCGGTCATCGCGATGGCGCCGACGACCTCGCCGCTGGCCATCTTCGGCAGCCAGTACTTCTTCTGCTCCTCGGTGCCGTAGGCGAGCACGTAGTGCGCCACGATGCCGTTGTGCAGGCTGATGCCCCACGAGGTGTCGACCGCGCGGGCCTGCTCCTCCATGAGCACGGCCTCGTGCGCGAAGGTGCCGCCACCGCCGCCGTACTCCTCGGGGATCGAGATGCACAGCAGGCCGACTTCGCCCGCCTTGTTCCACAGGTCGCGGTCGACGTGGTGCTGCTCGCGGTACTTCTCGACGTTGGGGACGATCTCCTTGGCCATGAAGGCGCGGGCGAGGTCGCGCAGGGCGTCCAGGTCCTCATTCATCCAGCTGGACCGATTGGCGGCCATCGAGTCTCCTAGTTCGGCTCGGCACAGCACCGGTCCAGACGTGACCGGTGGTTACGGATACCAGTGTGCATCAGTATTGGCGCGGTGACAATAGTGCTGGCGAAATAGCGTCTCACCAGCGCATCATGGGCAGCGGCGAGAGCGGATGGATGAGCGCGCGACGCACCGTGAGCTCCACCAGCTTGAAGTGGAAGCCGCTGTCGGGGTACCTCCGGGTCAGGGCGGAGTAGGCCGAATAGGGCAGGCCGTAGCGACGCGCGCCGAAGGTGACATCGATCAGATCGGCTCGCCGGAACAGTTCGGTGGGGTCGGTCGCGCTGCCTGCCGGTCGCACTCGATGGTGATCGCGGATCATCGCGCCGACGACATCGGTGAGGTCCTCGCGGCGCTGGGCGATCAGCCAGTCGTCTGCCAGAGCGCACGACGGTTCGAGATAGTCGAAAGTGCCCGCGGCCCAGATGCCCAGATCGTGGAAGACGGCAGCGGTGCGGAATTCCTCACGCGCACTGGGTGGTTCGCCCGGTCCGCCGCTGCGCGCGAACAGCAGATCTGCCAGGCGCAACACCCGCAGCACGTGATGGAAATAGGCCTTGCGGTCGGCGCCGAGGCGGTCGGTCCACGGTTCGAGTCGTTGGGCGATCGCTTGGTCGAGTTCGCTTGTGTGCTGGGTCAATTCATCACTCCGAAGTCGATCTCACGGGCATGCGCGAACCCCCCCGGCACCCCCGGGGCCAACCCTAGGTGTCGACCGTTGGCGCTGCCCGGCGAACCGGCGCAATCACGCACTTTGCCGCTCAGGAATCAGAAAACTGATTCTGCGACGTCGAAGTGTGTGATTTCGCCGGTCTCCCACCTGCGCGACCCGCCCCGGTGCTCGGCAACAGTCGGGCACCGAACCGCCGGAAACTCTGGCCCGGGCGGCAGCGGGGGATTATCTTCGCTGATCCACGGTCGCACCGAAAATGTTGGGCGTGTCGCGCACGGCGCGCCGTGTTCGGGGTGCCGTGTGCGAGCATCGGTTTCGCGCTCGAGGGTATATCGACTAAGAATGGCGTGTGCCGTTCACACGTGTGGTCACCTGCCTGCCTTTGCGCGCCCCGGGCGGTGGTCTGGCATGACGATCGAGTCCGGTCCCACCGACGACGTCAGCCAGCTCGCCGAGCGAGTCGAACGTGCCCGTGGGCGCCTTGCCTATCAATTCGATCCAGCCCTCACCGACGCGCTGTCGGAGGACGAGCTGCGCGCCGAACGCGAACTCGCCGAACGCATCCGCGAGCAGGATCGCGAGCAGCGCTGGAAGCACACCCAGGCGATGGCATCCGCCTCGGACCGCAGCCGTCAGACCACCGAAGCGATCGAGAAGGCCGACATGCGAGATCTGCTGCTCGCCCGGAAGGCGATGGCCGCCCAGCGGCGCGAATCGAGCCCGCACGCGCGGCTGGCTTCGCTGTATCGGCACCGGTCCTGGTCGCTCAAGGCGCTGGCAGGCGTGGTCGGCGCCGGCATGCTGTGGTCGGCGGTGAACGTGCAGCAGAACATCGCGCCCGGTGGGCCGAGCGATCCGCTGTTCTGGTTCAGCTATCTGCTCGAGGCGATGATCAGCGTGTGTCTGATCATCATCATGGTCGGCACGAACAAGGTTGCCGAGTGGGGTGTGATCGACAATCGCCGCCAGGTCGCCCTCGCCGAGCTCGCGCTGCTCGGCCTCACGGTCACCCTCAACACCTATCCCTATGTGCGCGACGGGCGTTGGTACGACGTGGCGGTGCACGCGGTGGCGCCGGTGATGATCGGTGTCGCGCTGTTGATCCACGACGCGGTCAGCGCGCGCTACGGTCTCGCGATCACCCGCGCGACCAGTCAGGTCAGGGACCTGCCCGACCCGGCCGACACCATCCTCGCCCGCCAGACCACCGAGGGCATCCGGCTCACCTACACCCCGCCGATGTCGGGTGCCGCCCGCGCCGAAGCGGTCGCCGCCGTCGAAACGGCCGCCACGACCCCGATCACCCGCGAGCCGGCCTGGACTCCCACCGAGCCGGTCAGCAACGGCCGCACCCCCGAGAAGCGCAAGCGCTTCGGTATCGGCAAACCGTCGTCGGCGGACAAGATCACCGCCAAGCGCGTCCCGCCCGCCCCGGCGCCCGTCGCCGCCCCGGAACCCCCCAAGGAACCGGCCAAGCCAGAGCCCGTCGCCGACGCGGTCCCGGCCGCGCGCAAGAGCGCCATCTCCGACATCGAGGCCCGCGTCGAAAAGGCGTTCGCCGAAGCCAATTTCGGCTACGAGGCGATCGAGCCGACCAGCATCTACGACACCGGCCAGTTCCGCATCGCGGAAAGCCTGGAGCAGGAACTCAACGACATGCGTGAAGCCCGCCGCCAGGCCCGCAAGGAACGCGCGAACTAGTACGCACAGAAAAGGCCGATACCCGCTCAGGTATCGGCCTTTTCTACGTTCGGATCAGCCGAAGAGGCTGCCGCCGGTGCCTGCTTGCTGACCGCCGCCGGTGCCGCCGAGGAGGCCGCCCGGGGGGAGTTCGGAGGGTTGGACGATGACGAAGCCGCGGCCGGAGAAGGCCAGGGTGCTGGCTTCGCCGGTGCTGCGGCCCATCAGGCGGCCCAGGCCGAAGGAGTCGTTGCGTTTGATGCCGGTTTGCAGGCTCGAGGACCAGGCTACGGCGGCGTTGGGGTCGGCGTAGGTGGCCTGGTCGACGGTGAGGACTACCGGGGTGCCGTGGGTGGTGATGGCGATGCGGCCGCGGCCGGTGAAGACGCAATTGAACAGGCCCGCGTTGGAGGCGTAGCCCGCGGCGCCCTGGACGCGGCCGATGTCGTAGCGCAGGGTGGAGTCGAAGGCGAGGACATTGGCGCCGTTGATGGTGAGGCCGTCGGTGCCGTCGAGGTCGATGATGTGCACGTCGGCGGCGCTGTTGGCCAGGAACAGGTCGCCGCGGCCGATCACCTTCATCAGCGGCACGCCTTCGCCGGTGAGGTGCTGGCGGATGGCACGACCGATGCCGCCGGAGCCCTGCGCTTCGAACTTCAGGTCACCCTGATAGGCCACCATGGACCCGGCCCGCGCCATCACCTCCCCGTTCATGCCGACCTTCACCATCTTGCCGCCCTGCTTCTGGATACCGAGGCCGTTGACCTCGGCATGCGAGGGGTCGAACAGGTCGCTGTGCACGGGCTGGGCTCCTTGCTGAGAGGCATACATCGGTTGTGGTGCGGGGGCGCCGGGGCCATGGCCGGGCGGTGGGTAGCCCGGGGTGCCGGTTGGGGGAGCTCCGGGTGGTGGGGCGAATTGGCCGGGAGGCGGCGCGCTGGACCCGGGCTGGTGCGGATGGACAGGCGTGCCCTGCGGCGGATAGCCGGACCCCTGCGCCGGGCTACCGGAACTGCTCTGCGGCGCAACAGGTTCGGGCTCGTCGTCGAGGTTCACTCCGAAGGCTGATGCGATTCCCGCGAGGCCGTCGTCGTACCCCTGCCCGATCGCGCGGACCTTCCATGCCCCGTTGCGGCGGTAGACCTCCACACACACCACACCGCTCTCGGTGGTGAGCCCGGATATCGGGAAAGTCAGTGCGGTGGAACCGGATTCGATGGTGGTGGTCAGTGCGCCGACCGAGGCGAAAGTCGCGGGCCCACGACCGTCGAGACTGGCGGTGACGACCACCTTGTCCACATCCGCGGGCAACGCCGAGGTCTGCACCGACACCACATCGGGCCCACCGTTGCCGTGCCGGTACACCACACCGGGCCCGGAGGGCTGATTGAAGAAGACGAAGTCGGCGTCGGAACGGACCTTGCCCGCGGTGTTCACCAGCAGTGCCGACACGTCGACCGACGCCGAACTCGCGACCGTGACGGTCAACTGATCACCGGGTGCGGGCCGGTTCTCACCGGGTGCCAGCGCGGTCACGACCCAGCACCCGAACGTCGTGCGATTCGCAAGTGTTCCACGCGTTCGATAGTGCCGTGTATGCCGTGACCGCGCCAGTGATCCCGGTCAGTGCGCGGATTCGCCCGGGCGATCCAGGGTGATTTCCAGGTGCGCGGTCACCGCAGCGCCGTCAGTTCACGGTCGAGCACTTCCAGGCCCTCGACCGCCACCGGTCCGGGGCCGGTGTAGCCGAAGGGCACCACGATGATCCGGTTGTCGCGGATGGCGCGCAGACCGGCGAGTTCGGGCCGCTGACGCAAGGTGGTGCGCACTTCGTCGGGCGTCTGGTCGCCCTGGGTGAGCAGGATGATCACCTCGGGGTCCGCCGCGATGAGCGTTTCGGTGTTGGCTTCGAAATTGCGCTTGTCGATGTCGCCGTAGATGTTGTCGAGGCCGAGGATTCGCATCTGTTCGTGCACGGTGCTCTTGGCGCCGTAGGCCTTGAGCTGGGCGCCGTCGCGGGACAGGATCAGCGTGGCCGCGGGACGGGAAGCCGTTGTGCCGCTGTGTCGTTCGGTCACGGCTTGGACGCGCTGTTTCAGCGTGGCGACCTCGGCGTCGGCGGCGCTCGCGGTGCCGAAGAGCTTTCCGTAGAGCGCGATGTCGGCGAAGGTGTCGGCGAAGGTTCCGGCCGCGTCCTTGCAGTAGCCGCGGGTGACGATCAGCGGGATGTTCACCTGGGCGAGGTCCTCGTGGGTCACCGAGAGCCCTTCGACGCTGACGACCAGGTCGGGAGCACGGTTGATGATCTCCTCGCGGGCGAGTTCAGCTGTGGGCGCGGTGATTTCGACATCCTGCAACGCGGCGCCGTACTGGCCGGGGAACGAGGCGGCTTCGAAGGTGCGGGTGACGATGCGGTCGGGAGCGCCCGCGGCGGCGATCAGCGGTGCGGCGATGGAGCCGACGGTGACCACCCGCTGTGGCGGCGAGGTGAACGTGACGTCGCGACCGCAGCTCGAAACCGTCAGGGGGAAACCATCTGTCGCCGAGGCGGTGGTCGAAGCCGGTGTGCCGCAACCGGTCACGATGGCCGTGGTGATCAGTGCGAGAACAGGTACGGCGGAGCGGCGGGCCGAGGTGGTGAGCATGGTGATCGGTGTTCCTCATCGATTGGTGGAGAAGGGTGTACAGGAATTCAGGACGGGCCCGCCGCGCGGAATCGGCGGATCAGCACGAGCAGCAGGGGTGCGCCGACAGCCGCGGTGACGATCCCGATGGGCAGCTCCCGCGGGGCGAACGCGGTGCGTGCCGCCACATCGGCGACGACCAGGAACAGTGCCCCGATCAGTGCGCTGGTCACGACCAGCCGGCGGTGGGTTCCCCCGGTGCACAACCGCGCCACATGCGGCACGATCAGCCCGACGAAGCCGATCGCGCCCGCGACCGCGACCACCGAGCCGACAGCCAGCGCCACCACGATCAGCGCGTAGAGCCGGATCCGGTTCGGGGCGATGCCGAGGGTGCGCGCGGTGTCGTCGCCCGCTGCCAGCGCGTCCAAGCGCGGCGCCATCAGCAGCACCGCGATCAGCGTCAGCGCGACGACCGTCACGGTGGTCGCCACGGACGTCCAGGCGGCGGGCGCGAGTGACCCGAGCAGCCAGAACAGCACGGTTCGTGCGCCTTCGGGCTGGTCGGAGGCGAAGATGAGGAAGCTGGTCGCCGCCGAGAAGATGTAGCCGATGGTGACCCCGCCGAGGAGTAGTCGCAAGGACGTGAGCTGTCCGTTGATTCGCGAGATCGCGAACAGCAGTGCCGTCGCGGCCAGTGCCCCGAGGAAGGCGCTCGCGGTGAGCGCCGTCGTCGTGGTCGCCGCGGTGACGCCGAACAGCAGGTACACCGCGGCACCGGTCGAGGCGCCGGAGGTGACGCCGAGGATGTGCGGGTCGGCGAGCACATTGCGCACGATGGTCTGCAGCACCGCGCCGGTGATCGCCAGTGCGGCGCCGACGAGCGCGCCGAGTAGCACGCGCGGCACCCGCACCAGCCAGACGATGGAGTCCTGCGCGGTGGTCCAGTCGACAGTCACCGGGTGGCCGAAGACGTGATGGCCGATGATCCGCGCGACCGTGCCCGGCGGGACGGAGACTGGTCCGAGCCCGGCCGCGACCACCAGCGTGAGGGCGAGCGCGAGGGTCAGGCCGGTGATCAGTAGCAGCGTTCGGCCCCGGTGACGGGCGTGGTCGAGGTCATCGATGGGGGCATCCGGCACCAGCGTCGCGGTCATCGTGTGGCCGCCTCTCTCGTATCGGCCGTGGTCGATCCGGCGCTGGGGGAGGAAATGTCGGGTCCGGTGGTGTCTCGGACGATCGCGCCCGCTGCCGCCGTTTCGGGGAGGTCGGTCGGCGCGAGGTCGTCTCGGGAGCTGGCCGCTTCGGGGTCGGCCGTTGACGTGCTGTCCGCACTTTCGCGACCTGTTGCCGGGTTACCGGGCTCGGTGGCCGGGCCGAAGAGGAGTTGGACGGCGCCGAAGGCGCAGGTGCGGCGGACGGGGATCTGGTAGACGGGTTCGAGGATCTGTGGGGTGAGTACTTCCTCGACAGTTCCGGCGGCGGCGACCGTGCCCTGGTCGAGCAGGACGAGGCGGTCGCAGTAGCGGGCGGCCAGGTTCAGTTCGTGGAGCACCACGACGGTGGTGGTCTCGGTGAGACCGCGGACCAGGGTGAGCAATTCGTGCTGGTAGCGGATGTCGAGGTGGTTGGTCGGTTCGTCGAGGAGTAGGTGGTCGGCCTGCTGGGCCAGTGCTCTGGCGATCAGGACGCGCTGGCGTTCGCCGCCGGAGAGGGTGGCGAAACGGCGCTCGGCCAGTTCGCGTGCCCCGACGTGCTCGAGTGCGGCCGCGGCGGCGATCCGGTCGGCACGCGAATACCCTTGGAACGCACCGACCCACGGGGATCTGCCGAGTAGGACGGTCTCGGCGACGGTGACCGGGGTGTCGGGCGGTGCCTCCTGTGCGACGACGGCGAGGCGGCTCGCGAGCCCGCGCCCGCGCAACTTCTCCACCGGCGTCGCATCGATCACGACGGACCCGCCCGCAGGGCGCAGGGCCCGATACATCAGCCGCAGCAACGTGGATTTGCCCGACCCGTTGGGGCCGATCAGCCCGAGCGTGCTGCCGGAATCGACGTGAAAACTGATGTTGTCGAGGGTGATTCGACCGTCGTAGGTGAAGCGGATCTGGTCGACGGTGATCATCGCGGCGTGCTCTCTGTTCGGGGATTGGTGAGCAGGTGTGGGTGGTCGACGGTGGAGACGCGCTGCTCGGCGTGCCCGCCGGGTCGCCAGGAGTGGTGCACCGTGATCGAACAGGCGAAATCGGCGCAGATCTGTTGTGCGGCAAGGACTTGCTCGCGCAAGTGCGGGTCATTGTCGGCGAGCAGGATGCCGGTGGTCGTGCCGCTGTGGGCGACGACGACACCGGCAGCGCCGATCGCGCGGGCAGCCCGGATGGTCTCGTCCAGGTGTGGACGGTCACGCGTCGCCGCGCTCAACACCGCGCTGCAGGTGGACACCGCGCCGATCGTGGCGACGTCGCCGTGGGTGATCGCCGAGCCGAGTTCGCCGAGCAGCCTGCCGAATTCGCGCTTCTCGGCAGGGCCGAAACAGGGTTCGGCCCGGTTGAATTCGACGGTGTCGACCGAGCCGCCCTCGTCGCCGGTGACGATCGTCAACGCGGGGAGGGTGCCCAGCCGGGCGAGTAGCCGAACCTCACGATGAAAGTAGGCGACGGTGCCCGGGTACATCACGCCGTCAGAGGGTTCGATGGCGCGCAGGTCGGCTTCGAGTTCGACGAGGGGCACGGTGCGGCCCTCGGCGTCGGCGATGGCGCGGGCGGTGGCGACGAGATCGGCCGTGGAGCTCGCCAGTCCCTTGCCCTCGGGGAGTTCGCTGTGCAGGGTGAGTCGTCCACCGCGCAGCACACTGGACCTGGCGATCATCGCGCTCGCGAGCCGATGGGCTTTCGACTTCCCCGGTGGCGCAACGGTTATGCCGTCGTCGCTCGGCTCGAAGACAGCGACCGTGCCGCGTCGGATGGGCAGGGTGACCAGGAAGTGTCGGTCCTGTTCGGTGACGCCCTGTAGGAGCTCCCCGCAGCTGCCGAAAGCGCGCCCGACGCCGATCCCCGGCGAGGCGAGATCAATCATCATCGGAGGCAGCGCCTTTCATCGGATGCGTCGCCGAAGTCCTCGACCGCAGCCCGCCGCGTGTCTCCGGCCGTAAGCTGTAGGGGCTGTTTGTGGCGACCTGCTCGATGTCCGACCGCGCGACTGGCGTGTCGTCGACCGTGACAATCGCCTTGTGATCGACATCTGGCTCGAGCGGGGCAGTTTCGGCTTCAGGCAGCAGTTTTCGGTGATGCAGTCGCAGCAGCGCGGCAGCCGACAGCAGTCCGGCCGCGGCACACAACAGTGAGGGCGGCCAGCTCAGTGGGCCGCCGGTGCGATCGAGCACCGCGCCGGTCGACGAGGTGGCGACGACGGTGAACAGTCCGGCCGCGAGATAGAACGCGCCGAAGTAGGTGCCGGTCAGTCGAGGTCCGGCGAAGCGGCCGATCGCCTCGTTGACGAACGGTTGCACCGCGGTCACACCGATCGCGAGCAGCACTGCGGCCGCGACCACCGGGGACACCCGGATTACCGTTCCCACCACGCCATTTCCCTTGAACGCGACGAGCCCCGCAGCGGCAGGCGGCACCAGGAACGCCGCACCCATGACCGCCATCCCCAGCGCCATCGCGGACCCACGCTGTGGTCGGCGCGCCAGCACCGTGGTGACTCGCACCTGCAGCGCCACCACGGCGATCGTCTCGACCACGAACAGCGCGGCCACCGCCCCCGGACCGTGTCCCGGCCCGGCGCTGTCCTGCGCTTGGAGGGTGAACAGGAAGTAGATCTGGCTCTGCAAGGCGAACATCGGCGTCAGCGCGAGGGTGAACGCCCAGAACCGGCGATCGGTGAACACCGTCGCGAAATCGGCGCCGACCCCACCGTCGTGCGTCGGCACCGGTCGCGCGGGCAGCAGCAGCCACTGCACCACGGCCAGTACCGCGAAGATCGCGGCCGCGACCAGCGCCGAGATCCGGAACCCGGCGGCGATCAGCACTGTGCCGAGCACCGGCCCGATCGCCGAGCCCGCATTGCCGAAGACATTGAACAGCGCGAATGCCTGCGCCGATTGCGCACCGCTGTCGCGGGAGATGAACGCGCGGACCGCCGGATTGAACAGCGCCCCGGCGAAACCGGTGAGCACCGAGGCCGCGAGCACCACCGGCAACGAACCGCCGACGGCGAACAGTGCGAAGCCGAGCGCCCTGATCGCGAGGCCGACCATGATCACCCCGCGTGCGCCGAGTCGGTCGGCCGCCGACCCGCCGACGAGGAACAGGCCCTGCTGGCTGAGGTTGCGCACCCCGAGCACGATCCCGACGACCGCCGCTGACAGCGCGAGGTCGTCTAGAAGATAGTCGGCCAGAAACGGTACGAGCAGGTAGAAGCCGATATGGCCCACAAGGTGATTCACGAGCAGTAGTCGCACGGCGCCCGGCAGTGCGCGGAAGGTATCGACGCCGTTCATCGGGCGGGTCCGTGCTGGGGAGAGGACACGTCGGCTCCGGCCTGGGCTCGCTCGATAACGGTGGCACGCACGATCAGGCGCGAGTCTGGTTCATCGGCATCGGCATCGGCATCGGTCAAGGCACCGGCATCGGTCAAGGACGCTGCCGCGGCATCGGTCGGGGTCACGCGCTCACCTCGGCCGCGGGGTCACGCACGATCGAACAGCGGCCCCAGCCGACCACTTCGACGCTGTCGGGGGTGGTGATCCCGGTGGGTTCGGTGGCGGGCGAGCCGAACAGGTCGTTCGCGCGGCACCAGTCGTCGTTGTAGATAGTGCCCAGGTAGCGGTGTGGTCCATCGGGGAACACGGTGAGCACTTGGGCGTCGGGTTCGCGCTCGGCGACCCAGCCCGCGACCAGGGCGGCCGCGCCGGTGCTCCAGCCGCCCGCGATTCCGGTGGCCGCCGCGACCCGGCGACACGAGGCGACCGCCTCGGCCGCACCCACCCAGTGCACCTCGTCGAAGTCGGCGTAGGCGACATTGCGGGGCAGGATGCTGCTGCCGAGGCCGCGCATGAGTCTGCGCCGGTCGGGCTGGCCGAAGATCCGGGAGCCGACCGCGTCGACCCCGATCACCCGCAGCCGGGGCCAGCGCGTGCGCAGCACCCGGGCGAGCCCGGCACAGTGCCCGCCGGAACCGATCGAGGCGACCAACACGTCGACGGTGTCGACCTGGGCGAGGATCTCCTCTCCCATCGCCTGGTAGCCGCCCGCGTTGTCGGGGTTGTCGTACTGGTCGGGCCAGTACGCGCCCGGTGTGACGGCGAGCAGTTCGGCCAGCCGGTCCAGCCTGGCCTGCTGCCAGCCGCCGGTCGGGTGTGGCTCGGTGACCACGTCGAGGGGGATCCGAAAGGCCGAGAACAGCGCGCGCAGATCGGGTTCCAGCTCGTCGTCGACTACCAGCAGCACCGGGTGACCCAGCGCCTTACATGCCAGCGAGAGTCCCAGTCCCAGCGTGCCGCTGGTGGATTCGATGATCGTCGCTCCCGGCGCGAGGTCACCTCGCGCCGATGCGGCACGCAACATCGACAGCGCCGCACGGGATTTCATGCCCGCGATGCTCGCCGCTTCGAGTTTCGCTGTGTACCAGCTGTTTCCGGACGGGATCGGCACGGCAGGCGTACCGCCGATCAACTGCAGAAGTGCGGGCTGTGGTGGTGTCATGACAGCTCTCGGTAGGTGACGATGGTGCTCGGCCCGCCGTCGAGGGAGAAGAACGGGTAGGGCTCGGCCGACACCGCGTGCACGCCCGCGCCGACGAACCAGGGCAGCACCGCGCTACCGGTCTGCGCGAACAGCACCAGCGGCAGGTCGCGCCGTATCGCGACACCACGGAATTCCTCGAATGTCTCGTTACCCAAAGACATTCCGGTAACCAGCAGCGCGTCGAAATCTGACGGAGCCTGCTCGACCGACTCGAAAATCGGTTCACCCCATTCGGTGACCCCACCCGCGAGATCGCACGGCAGATACGCGATGGCGCGCGCCCGCAATTCGGCCAGCAGCGAACCGACCACGCCGACAACAAGCACCCGCGACACCCCGGTGGGCAGCAGATCCACGACGGCACTCGCCCGTCGGCGCGACTTCGTCAGCGAGGTCGGCCCGTCGATCAGGACAGGCTCGCCGCGCGCCCCGCCGGCGTGCGGATGCGGGCGCACATGCATCAGATAGGCGTCGAGCGCGGCGACGCGGACCGCGGGCACCGGATGGTCGAGCAGTTCGGCCAGCGTCTCCGCGACACAGTCGTCGACGAGATCGTCACTGGCCGTGCCGGGTTCGAGTCCGCAGGAACCGACGGCCGCGCCGACCCGGATGCTGAGCACCTCGTTGCGATAACTGCGCTGACGTCCGGGATGCCGGGTGCCGTAGGTGGTGCGAAATGCCGTCGAAGCGCGCAGTGTCGTCGGCTCGGGGCCGAGGCGGCCCGTCCGCGCCCAGTCGGTGAGCTCGGCGATCGAGGTGGGGCGCAAGGCGGATTCGATCATCGCGCGTCACCGAGGTCGAAGCGCAGCTCGGCGATCAGCTGCTGCGCCAGATCGCCAGTGGTGCAGTGTGTTTCATCCACCACCATGACGTGGCCGAGGTAGGTGTTGTTGTCGGTCGCGGGACGGACCTCGGTGCCGACGGTCGGCAGTTTCTGCTCCACGATCCGAGGGTTCGTCGCCCAGTCCTGCGCACCGTCCACCCCGGTCAGCAGGCCTGTGTCGGTGGGCACGGCGAAGGCTACGGCCGCGCTGGCGATGCCGGTATCGCGTGGTGTGACATCGGGCTTTCCGCCCGCCACCGCTTCGGCGTGCACTGCGGTGAGATCGATTCCGGTGACGCGCCGCACCAGTTCGGTGATGCGATTGCCGGCGGGGCGGGGGTTCACCTCGATCAGGCGTGGGCCCTGCGCGCCGAGTTTGACCTCGGTGTGCGCGACGGTCGCATCGAGACCGAGCGCGGTGATCGCGGCGACTGCCAGGTCGGACACGGCCGTGGTGTCGGCGGTCCCGAGGTCGGCGGGGAACATGTGGCCCGATTCGATGAAGGCCGGGGCGCCGGTGATCCGCTTGTCGGTCACCCCGATCACGGTTGTCTGTCCGGCGACGGTGACCGTCTCCACGCTGAATTCCGTTCCGTCCAAACACTCTTCGAGCAGGATGCGCGGTGAGCGGCGTTGGCCTCTGGCATTGATCGGGAATCCGGCGATGGCAGCCACCGCCGCGCGCAGTTCGACTTCGTCGCACACCCGTCGGACGAACATCCCGCCGCACAGATCGACCGGCTTCACCACCAGCGGATAGCCGAGTTCGATTGCAGCGCCGACAATCTCGTCCCACTCCTGCGCAATGGCGAAAGCGGGGCCCGCGACACCGGCGGCCCGGCAGATCACCCGGGTCCGGTATTTGTCGCAGGCGTCGGCCACCGCCGACCTACCGGGGCCGGGCAGGCCGAGGTCGGCGGCGATCGCGGCGACGGTCGGCAGGTAGTAGTCGCACGAGGTGAGCACACCGTCGAAACCGAAGGCCGCCTGCAGCTTTCGCACGAAGGGCAGCAGGGTCGACTCGTCGTTGGTTTCGGCGGTGAACACGTTGGCCGCACCGAGTAGTGGGTGCGGAACCGGGGTTCCCGGCCGCAGGTAGTGCCCGAGATCTCGGGTCAGAAAGCTGAATTCGTGGCCGCTGTCGTTGATCCCCGCCGGCAGCAGGGTGCTCATCGAGCCGACCCAGCTCTCCACCATCAACAGGTGTCCCACATGTCCTCCAAGCTCGAGCAAGGTGCTAATGATAACCATTATCGTTAGGATTGCGATAGTCGAGCACTTCGAGGACGAGGCGCCGTGGAAGTCCGAATACGACCGGGAGCGAGGTGGGCTGCGCGGAATCTTGTTACCGCTGCAAAAGGCCTGCTGCTCGCATTACGCTGCGGGCATGAGCTCTGCCGTGCACGGATTCACCGACGATGCCCTCGGGACACACGACGCTGTCGGTCTCGCCGCGGCGTTGCGTGCGGGGGAGGTGAGTCGGGCGGAGGTGATCGAGGCCGCGATCGCCAGGACCCGTCAGGTCGAGCCGAGTCTGGATGCCGTGCAGATGACGTGTTTCGAGCGCGCGGCGTCGACGCCGGAAACCGCAGGCGTATTCGCCGGGGTGCCCGCGTTCGTCAAGGACAACACCGATGTCGCCGGGCTGCCCAGCTGCCACGGTTCGGCGGCGTTCACCCCGCACCCGGCTACGGTGACCAGCGGTCCCGCCGCGCAGTTCCTGCATTCGGGCGTGATCGTGCTCGGCAAGTCGACGCTGCCGGAGTTCGGGCTCACCGCGAGCACCGAGTTCACTCATCGCGCGCCGACCCGCAATCCGTGGAATCCGGAGTACTCGGCGGGCGCGTCCTCGGGCGGGTCGGGCGCGCTCGTCGCGGCCGGGGTGGTGCCGATCGCGCACGCCAACGACGGCGGCGGCTCGATCCGCATTCCGGCCGCGGCCAACGGTCTGGTCGGCTTGAAAACCACCCGCAATCGACTACTCGACCAGCCGGGCGCCCGCAATCTGCCGGTCCACCTGGTCGCCGAGGGCGTGCTCACCCGCTCGGTCCGCGACACCGCGCACTACCTGGCCGCGGTCGAAAGATTCGAGGCGAATCCGAAGCTCGCGCCGGTCGGGCTGGTGGAGGGGCCGAGTGCGCGCCGATTGCGGATCGGCCTGATCACCGCCGATATTCTCGATCGGCCGGTGCATGCCGACAACGGCGCCATCCTGGCGTCCGCGGCGAAGGTGCTCGAGGGTCTTGGCCACGAGATCGTCGAGATGCGCCTGGAGGTGGATCCGCGCTTCGTCGAGGACTTCAAGCGATACTGGGCGATGATGGCCGCGGCGATGACGCTGTCGTTCCGGCTCGGGCATCGCGGGCATTTCGATCCGCGCAAACTCGACCCGTTCACCACCGGTTTGATCGGGATGGCCAAGCGCAATCCGCTCGCGGTGGCGGCGTCGACGTGGCGGTTGCGCGGGGGAGTCGCGGCCTACGACAAGCATTTCGCCGAGGTCGACGTGCTGCTGACGCCGGTGCTCTCACACCCGGCGCCGCGCATCGGCGAACTCGCGCCGGGACAGCCGTTCGACGCGCTGTTCACCAAACTCGCCGACTATGTCGGCTTCACCCCGCTCAACAATGTCGGTGGGGGACCTGGCATTTCGCTGCCGCACGGACTGCTGTCGAGCGGTCTGCCCGGTTCGATCCAGCTCGCCGCTCGTCGTGGTGACGAGCGGACGCTGCTGGATCTGGCCTATCAGTTGGAGGCGACGAGTCCGTTCCCGCGGATCGTCGACCGGGCTGCTGCCGCGGGAGCCGCCTGATCAGCTGTCACGGTGGCTGATCAGGGCAGCGCCACGCCGGTCAGTTGTCGCGCTGATCAGTTGTTGCGCACCGCGACATTGATCGGGCGCAGTCGTCCCGGGCTGTCGGTGCCCGCGTCGAAGGCCCAGTGCTCGCCGTCCCAGCCGGGGTAATCGGCGCGCCAGCGATCGACAAGGCGGGCGTCCTCGAGCGAGGCGACGACGCCGGCCGAACCGGTGTACTGGAGCCGCTCGTACTTGTGCCGGGTGACGGTGTCGGTGGTGTGGACAGTGGCTAGGGCTGACATTGACTCTCCGAGATCGAGGACGAACGGTGGCGTGACGAGTGCGCGACCCGAACCGTCGGCCCGGGTGCTGCGGTGGCGCGTCACCGCTGAAATCCGAGAGTATGCCGCTCGCCGTGACGCCGCGCAGGTTTTGAAAATCCAATTCTTCAAATTTGCGGATACCCGGTATGAAATCGTCGGCGCGCGCCGATTGGTTACGCCGTCGGTGAGAGTTCACCAACTCGGGCGAACCCGTCCCGGCGCGACAACACGGCCCAGTGCCTTGCTGACCTGGGAGAGAGTCGTCGGCCCGAGGGCCTCCGACCAGTTCTGGGTGAACTCGGCCAGTGCGGCATCGGCGGCTCGTGTGCACGCCCAGCCGCGGTCGGTGAGGGTGATCAGGCGGGCGCGGGCGTCGCGCGGGTGTGGATTGCGGTCGGCGTAGCCCTTGATGACCAGCTCGTCGACGAGCTGGCTGGCCGCCTGCTTGGTGACGCCGAGGTGCTCGGCGATCTCCCCGACCGTCGCGCCGTCGGGCGCCATGCGCGCGAAGGCGAACCCGTGCGTCGGCCGGATATCGGTGAATCCTGCCGCCGTGACTCCTGCGTGCACCGCCTGGGTCACCTCGGACGCCGCCGCGAGCAGTAGGAGGGGCAGGTCTGCGTTCGCGGGCACGACAGTCATTCTGGCACTTGACACAATGGTCAATCTACTTGACCATATAGACAAGTAGATTGACCTTATGGAGGTTCGAATGCCGGTAATCCGTTCCGCAGACGCCCTGGTGCACGAGGTGCACAACGCTCGCTTCACCTCGCTCGTCCGTCCCGGCACCGGCAGTGCCGAACTGTGCGTCTGGCAGACCGAGGTGCAGGCGGGGTCGGTCGGCGTGCCGCATCGCATCCTGGGCGAGGAGGCCTTCGTGCTGCTGTCGGGCGAGGTGACTTTGACGATCGATGGCGAATCGGCGCCGATGAAACCAGGTGATGCGGCGGTCGCGCCCGCGGGCTCGCTGATCGCCCTCGCGAACGCGACCGATGAGCCCGCTGTCTTGCTGGTGACCGTGCGCGTCGGTTTCGCGGCGGAACTGCCCGATGGGTCCACCTTCACCCCGCCCTGGGCATCCTGAGCCGTCTTCCTGGCTGTTTCGAGCCCAGAACTTGAAAGTTTGGGTCGCCGAACAATATAATTCTGAGATGAAGGTTGGGTTCTACCGTTCGCCGGTGCGACGCCGGGTGCTTGCGGCAGGTGTTCTGAGTGTCATGGCGTTCGCGCTCACCGCCTGCGGGGGGATCACCTCCGATGACGACGGGAAGAAAGTTGTCCTGACCACCTTCACCGTCCTCGCCGATATGGCGCGGAATGTGGCGGGCGATCACCTACGGGTCGAATCGATCACGAAGGTGGGGGCGGAGATCCATGGGTACGAGCCGACGCCGGGGGACATCAAGAAGGCAGCCAAGGCCGATCTGATCCTGGACAACGGACTCAACCTCGAGGCCTGGTTCAACCAGTTCGTCGCCGATCTCGATGTGCCGCACGCGGTGGTCAGCGAGGGTGTGGCGCCGATGGACATCAGCGAGGACGCCTACCGGGGCAAGCCGAATCCGCACGCGTGGATGTCGCCGGTGAACGCGCAGATCTATGTCGACAACATGGTCCGCGCGTTCACCGACCTCGACCCCGACCATGCCGACGCTTACCGTGCCAACGGTGACGCCTACAAAACCCAGCTCGGCGCCGTGCGCGACGACCTGGTCGCCGCGGTGAGCACCCTGCCCGCCGACCAACGCGCCCTGGTCACTTGCGAGGGCGCGTTCTCCTACCTCGCGCGCGACGCGGGGCTGACGGAGAAATACATCTGGCCGGTCAACGCCGAACAGCAGGCCACCCCGCAGCAGATCGGCTCGACCATCGACTTCGTCCGCCAGCGCGGTGTACCCGCCGTGTTCTGCGAATCGACGGTGTCGGACGCGCCGATGCAGCGGGTGGTCGAGGCATCGGGTTCGCGGTTCGGTGGGGTGCTCTACGTCGACTCGCTGTCCGAGGCCGACGGGCCCGTCCCGACGTACCTGGACCTGATCCGCCATGATGCGAAGACCATCGCGGCCGGACTCGCCGGAGCGCCTCGATGACCGCGCCGGTTGTCGAAATCCAGGACGTGACAGTCCATTACGGTGATGTGCTCGCGCTCGACGATGTCGAACTGACCTTGAAATCGGGTCGGGTATGCGGGCTTATCGGGATGAACGGCTCGGGCAAATCGACACTGTTCAAAGCCGTGATGGGCCTGGTCACGCCCGATCGCGGCCGGGTGCTGATCAACGGTCGCGCCCCGGCTGCCGCGCGTAAGGCGGGCAGCCTCGGGTACGTGCCGCAGTCCGAGGACGTGGACTGGAGTTTCCCGCTGTCGGTGCGCGATGTGGTGATGACCGGGCGCTACGGGAAAATGGGGTTCACCCGCCGGGCCAGCAAGGCCGACCGCGCCGCCGTCGACGAGGCGCTGGCCCGCGTCGATCTCACCGAGCTCGCCGACCGGCAGATCGGGCAGCTCTCGGGTGGTCAGAAGAAGCGCACGTTCGTCGCCCGCGGCATCGCCCAGGAGGCCACGATCCTGCTGCTCGACGAGCCGTTCGCCGGGGTCGACAAGCGGTCCGAGGCGACCATCACCGCCTTGCTGCGCGAGCTCGCCGCCGACGGTGCCACCATCCTCGTGTCTACGCACGACCTCCATGCTCTGCCCCAATTGGCTGACGAGGCAGTGCTTTTGAATCGTCGAGTGCTCGAACACGGCGACCCCTCGGTGGTGTTGCGGCCGGAAAACCTGGCCAAGGCCTTCGGCTTGGATGTAGAGGAAGACCGATGAGCCTCGAGGAATTCTTCGTCGACCCGCTGCGCTACGAATTCATGGTGCGCGCGCTGGCCACCACCGTCACCGCGGCCGTGGTGTGCGCGGTGCTGTCGTGCTGGTTGGTGCTGATCGGCTGGTCGCTGATGGGTGACGCGGTCTCGCACGCGGTGCTGCCCGGGGTGGTGCTGGCCTACATCGTCGGCTGGCCGTTCGCCGTCGGCGCGGTGATCTTCGGGTTCCTCGCGGTCGCGCTGATCGGGGTGGTGCGCGATACGAGTCGCGTGAAAGAGGACGCGGCGATCGGCATCGTGTTCACCACGTTGTTCGCGTTCGGTCTAGTGCTCGTATCGGTGACGCCGAGCCAAACCGATTTGAACCACATCGTTTTCGGCAATCTGCTCGGGGTGAGCCGCGGCGAGATGATCCAGATCATGATCCTGGCCGCGATCGTTTTGGTTGCGCTGATCCTGAAGCGACGCGACTTCACCCTCTACGCCTTCGACGCCACCCACGCCCACGCCATCGGCCTCAACCCCCGCATCCTCGGCACCGCCCTACTGGCATTGCTCGCCCTGACCTCGGTCGTCGCCCTCCAAGCCGTCGGCGTAGTCCTGGTCGTAGCCATGCTGATCATCCCCGGCGCCACCGCCTACCTACTCACCGACCGCTTCTCCCGCATGCTCGTCATCGCCCCCACCATCTCGGTCCTGTGCGCGGTCACCGGCCTCTACATCAGCTACCACCTCGACACCGCCGCCGGCGGCATGGTCGTCGTCACCCAGGGCATCGCCTTCACCTTCGTCTACCTCTTCGCCCCCCGCCACGGAGTGATCGGCCGCCGAATCACCGCCTCCCGCGCCCGAAAGACAGTCGCCACCCTCGGCGCCGTCGACTAGCGGCATTCCTGTCGGTGGCCGCTGCGAAGATGTAGAACATGAATGTCACCGGGGATGACGTCCGCGCCTACGTGCTCGCCCTACCGCAGACCGCAGAGCAATTCGCCTGGGGCATGCCGATTTTCAAGGTAGCGGGCAAGCTGTTCCTCACGTTGCCGGAGGAGGAGACCTCGATGGCGGTGCGCTGCCCGATCATCGAACGCGACGAACTGGTCCTGGCCGAGCCCACCAAATTCTGGATCGCCCCCCACGAAGCAGGCAACCCCTGGGTCCGCGTCCGGTTGGCAGCCCTCGATGACCGCGAGGAACTGGAAGCCATCATCACCGACTCCTGGAGCCAAGCCGCACCACGAGAGTTGCTCGACAATCCGTGAAGCTAGGCGGCGAGCAACTCGCTCTTGCGATACAAGCCGTTGACGGGTTCGTCGGAACCTTCGACTGAGAATGTGACGTGGACGTTGTCGCCCGAGACGCTGGTCACCACGGCATCCATCACGTAAAGGCTCCATCGGACTCGGACCGGATCTCCCGGCTTCACCTCGGTGTTCTTCGTCTTTGCCATCGAGCCCACCTCCTATCCGTGCCAGCCGGTGCTTGCTACTTCTGTCAAGTATGCCCCGGTCACTTTGTCGAATCCAGTGGCAGCGCCGTCCAGCGACCGGCGCCATCGTTTGAAGGTGGCCAGATCTAGCGGTTGCGCTGCTTTTACTGCGGCCAGCTGGGCGTCATTGCGATGCGCAATGGCGTTGCGTGCACTGTTCAGGCTGGTCAGAGTTGCGTTCCAGCCCTTACCCCGCGACGGGTAGGCGGCATGCACCGCTGACCACAGTGAGAGGCCGAGGAGCTGAAAGTCCGCGCCGAGCGCGCTCGGCTGTGCATTGCCCTGATCGAGCTTCCGCCCACGAACGAGGGTCGCCCGTAGAGCAGTGATTCGAGGGTCAGTCGCCGGACCGAGACTGAGTGCGAAGACATTTGCCGCGTCGTCGTGGAGGTCACGGCAGTAGCCCTGGAATTCTGCCGCGAGACTGACGAACAGGGCCAGGTTCAAATGTTCGGTCGCGTATTGGCGTCCACGTCGCCGACCCGTGACAGCACCATGGACCGCTTCCAAGCTGTCGAGCGCGGCGCAGCGTCGATTGGACCATCTAGCGAGCGCTGCGGAGTGGATGCGTGGCACGCGAGGACAGTAGAGCGGTCCAAGCGTGGCCGTCAAATCATTTGGCTATCAATCTCTTACGGTGAGAATGCGCTGGTGGCGGTGGGCAGGGTCGGAGGGACCGGTAGGCTCACAACTCCTATGGCACTCAGCGCAACACTGCACAACTTCGCTATTCAGCTCGCCGATGTGGATCGGGGGGTGTACGAGGATCTGGAATTGCGGGTGGCTCGCCATCCTTCGGAGACGGCGGAGTACATGATCACGCGGATCCTCGCTTACTGCTTGCAGTACGAGGAGGGGATTGTGTTCAGTGATGGGGGAATTTCGGCTACCGACGAGCCCGCGGTACAGGTGCGGGATATGACGGGGCGGACCACCGCGTGGATCGAGGTGGGGGCGCCGGACGCGGATCGGATTCATCGGGGGAGCAAACTCGCTGGTCGGGCGGTGGTTTATACCCACCGGGATCCGGCGAAGGTGCTCGCGCAGTATGCGGGCAAGAAAATTCACAATGCGGCGCAGATTCCGCTTTTCAGTTTCGATCGGGCGTTCATCGATGATGCGGCAGCACTGGTGGACCGGCGTAATACCGCCACCCTGTCGGTCACCGAAGGGGTGCTCTATCTGGACCTCAACGGCACCAGCTTGCGCACCGATGTCACCGAGCAACCCCTCGGCTGACGCAGGCGCGGAGTAACTTGGCGTCCACCGGCGTCGGCTGCGTCGGAGTCGTCGAGTGGAGGTCGCCGGTGCCCGGTGTGATGAGTCGGTTCGTGATTCCGGGATTCCTGCGGGCCACCCGGCGTAACCGGACCTATCGCGATGCCGAACGCGCGACGGCTCATGTGCGTGAGCGTGCGTTGCGGCCCGTCGCCTATGGTCCGCCGCGCAAACTGCGTGGTGTCGAGGTCTCGGTGTTGCACGACCGCGGCTGGCCGGTTTACACCCTGACCCCGTCGGACGGGATCTCCCGGGGCGCGCTCGTCTACGCGCACGGTGGCGGCTGGGTCGGCGAAATCGCTTCGCAACATTGGCAACTCGCGGCCAGGATCGCCGCGCAGACACATCTCGTGGTGACGGTCCCGATCTATCCGCTGATCCCGTTCGGCACCGCCGCCCAGGTGATTCCGCGGATCGCCGAATTGGTCCAGGCGGCCGAGCGTCACGGCCCGACCTTCCTCGCCGGCGACTCCGCGGGCGGTCAGATCGCCCTGTCCACCGCCCTGTACCTACGCGACGCGGGCCATATCGTCCCCCGCACGATCCTGATCTCGCCAGCCCTCGACCTCACCCTCGAAAACCCGGAGATCGACGCCGTCCTCGAGCGTGACCCGTGGCTGGGTCGCGACGGCGGCCTGGTGTTCGGCAGACTGTGGAGCGGCGAACTCTCGATGAAAGACCCGCTGGTCAGCCCGCTGTTCGGCGGCCTCGAAGGCCTTGGCCCGATCACCCTGTTCACCGGCACCGATGACATCCTCAACCCCGACGCCCGCCTGTTCGAGGCGAAGGCACGCAAGGCCGGCGTCGACCTCGAATACTACGAAGAACCCGGACTGGTGCACGTGTACCCGCTCACCCCCAGTGCCGAAGGTGCCGCGGCACGCCGCCGGATCATCACCACCCTGCGCGCCGAACTCGATGCGGCGCACAGTATTTCGTGATCAGCGCTGCGACAGGTGCACGTTGAAAAGGATCGTCAGCTGAGTGACAGCCTGGTCGAACGGGTGGGCGGACTTGAGTGCGCGGCTGTGCACGATCGTGCCCTCGATGGTGGTGAGCAGGAACCCGGCCAGTGACACCGCGGTCGACCGTTCGATCCCGGCGGCGACGATCCCGTCGGCCAGCCGCGCGGTCCACTCGGCGAAGGCCTGGCCCGCGATGGACTGGACGGCGGGGTCGAGTTCGTCGAGTGCGGCGGCCATCATGAACGAGCCCGCGGCGTAATCGGACTTTTCCAGCGGGACTCGCCAGAAAGCGAGCAGGTCGGTGAGCCACTGCTGGGCCGAGGGCGCGGTCTGGAAGGCGTCGGCCATCGAGCTCACGTGTGAGTACACCAGGCGGGCCACGATCCGTGCCGCGGTCTGCACCAATTCGCCCTTGCCGGAAGGGAAGTGCTGATAGAGCGAGTTGCGCGAGGTCCTGCTGCGCTCGAGCAGTTCACTGAGGGAGGACGCGTGGACACCGTGTTCCTGGACGGTGCTGATCGTGTGCTCGATGAGTCGGGCGCGTGGTCCGGCAGCCATCCGATCTTCTCCTAACCCCTTGATGAACCGATCGGTTCATGTTAAACCTATACCTAGGTGAACCGATCGGTTCATATGGAGAGGATGTCATGCCCACCCCCATCGCCACCGCGGTTCCGGTCACCCACGCGCAACTCTGTGGTCTCGGTGTATATCGGCCGCGTCGCGTTGTGCCCAACTCCGAGATCGTCGAGGCGATCGAGTCCTCGGACGAGTGGATCAAGACCCGTTCCGGGATCGCCGCCCGGCACTGGGCCGAGCCCGACGAGACGATCGTCTCGATGAGTGTGGCGGCGGCAAAGGATGCGCTGAAGGCGGCCGGGCTCGAAGCCGACCAGATGGATGCCGTGGTGCTGGCGACCTCGTCGCAGATGGTGCTCGGTCCGTCGGCGGGTGCGGTGGTGGCCACCGAACTCGGCATGCACGACACCGCCGCATACGACGTGTCCGCGGGTTGCGCGGGCTTCTGCTACGCGCTGGCCGACGCGGCGAACCTGGTGCGCTCGGGTCAGGTGCGCTACGTGCTGGTGATCGGGGTGGAGCGGCTGTCGGATCTGCTCGACACCACCGACCGTGGGTGCGCGTTCATCTTCGCCGACGGTGCGGGCGCGGTGGTCGTGGGCCCGGCCGAGCAGGAGGGGATCGGGCCGGTCGCGTGGGGCTCCGACGGCAGTCGCACCTCGGCGATCAAGCAGGACAAGGATTTCGCGGAGTATTTCGCCGAAGTCGCCGCGGCGGAGGCGAGCGGCGGCACCTCGCAGCGCCCTTATATCCGGATGAACGGCACCGAGGTATTCCGTTGGGCTGTTACCTTTTTGGAGAAGGCGTGCCGGGACGCACTCGATCTCGCGGGCATCACCGCCGCGGACCTCGACGCCTTCGTCCCCCATCAGGCCAATATCCGCATCACCGATGCACTGGTCCGCACCCTCGGCCTCCCGGAGCAGGTGGCCGTCGCCCGCGACATCATCGAAACCGGCAACACCAGCGCCGCGTCCATCCCGATGGCCATGGAACAACTCGTCCGCTCCGGTGCCGCCGACCCCGGCGACACGGCGCTACTGCTCGGCTTCGGCGCGGGCCTGGCGTACGCGGGCCAGGTCGTCCACCTGCCGCCGATCGCCTAGTCTCCGAGCCGGAGTTCGTCGGTCGGGCTGGTGACGCCGGTGAGTCCCTCGTGCATGAGGGTGACGACAGGTGCTCGTCAGGTTGTCATGCGTTCGCCTTCTCGCGCTGCGAGCGCTCGGTGACCGGGACCGCGTAGGCCGCGCCGTCGCGGATGCCGAATTCGAAGCGGCAGGGGAACAGGGAGGGTAGGCCGGTGGCGCGGAGGTCGAAGTTCGCGGCGAGGGTTTGCATGGCCCAGTTCTGCAGGGAATCCGGGAGTTGCAGGGTGGTGCCGTCGACGCAGCAGACGTAGGCGTGGGTCTGTTCGCCGTCGATGGGCAGGGGGTTGCGCAGACCGACTGCGCCGATTTCCAGAATGCGTCCGGCGTTGTGAGAAGTAGCGACGCTCGGCAAATCCAACTCGATGTCGTCCATGCGGAAAACCGTATCGCAGCAACTATTCAGGGAACACCGAAATCGCGTGGACTTGACGAACTTCGCTGATGTCGCAAATGTGCGAAAGGTGAGGTAGGCGCGGCCGAGCCCGGCGCAGCACGCGCCGAGCCCTACCGAGGTGGTGTCAGCCGATCGCGAAGCGCAGCAACGCCTGACGGTCGCCCTGCTTGATCTTGCCTTTGCGGTCGAGGACTTCCAGCTGCCAGACCGGGCCGTTGCGGAAGGTCCGCGCGATCGCGTTGGCGTTTTCCGCACCGAGCAGCGACGGCCAGATATCGGCCACGGGCTGGGTGTCACCGCCGGTGGCGTCGTAGATCTTGAACGAAACGTTGTTCGCCTTCTCGAAGGAGGATCCCTTCTTGAACGCGACGGCGACGAAGACGATGGAGTCGATAGCGGGGGGCACATTGGCGAAGGTGACGTGCACGGTCTCGTCGTCGCCCGCGGCCGCACCGGTCTGCTCGTCGCCGGTGTGCAGCACCGAGCCGTTGCCGAGCGGGTCGAGCGAATCCAGACCGGCGAACCGCACCGGCTCACCGCCCTGGAACAGCACGGCGATCAGGTCGAGGTCGACACCGCGCTTGCGCCGGGCCATGCCGAGAATTCCACCGCTGGAACCCGCCGACGGGTCCCAGCTCACCCCCACGCTCATTTTGGTGATACCGGCGAGATCGGCCGCGCCGTCTTCCTTCTTGAGAGTAATCACGAACTCAGGCTACGGACTTCGTCGCGCACGTGCAGACCAACAGTTCGCCGCCCGCCGAGCACGTTGCCCGACAACAACTTCGGCAGGTCAGCCCGAATGTGTCGCGAGGTAGACCAGTGCCGTCACCGCGAGTGCCACCGCGCCGAGGATCCCGCCCGCGATCGTGTCGGCGCGGTTGGTGGCCACGCCGTTCTCGATGCGATCCCAGCCGACGAACGCGGCCGCCACGGCCCCGATACCGGCTGGGGCGGCGACGAACTCGCTGACGACGGGAATGAAGGAGACCGCGCAGGCGATGATGCCGAGCACCAAGGCCGTGAGGCCGGCGCCGTTGCGTGGCGGCGGCAGGGTCTCGGGACCGGGCATTCCCCGAGCGTAGTCGCGCGGTGAGGTGGGTGCTGGTCGGGCCGGTCACAGCTTCGTCATGGTTGCCCGCGCGGGGGCCGGGTACTCCAGGCGAATAGCGGCCCTGCAGGGATTCCTCCGAGTCACGGTGCCCGGGCTGCGGCGTTCGAGAAGGGATAGGGTTTGTCGATCTCAGCTGACGAATCGAAAAGTCGAAACCCGAACAAAGGTTACGTAGCGCTACTCGGCTGGAGTTTGAACGCGGTCGAGGCGGTGGATCGGTTCGATCGCCGCTATATCGTGGTCGCGCCCGCATGGGCGCAGGATTATTGCTCAGAGCACAACATTCCTTATATTCCCTGGGATTTCGAGCGGCTCAACGACCGTTCGATGGAGATCGCGGAGACCTTGAAGGCGAAAGGGGTCGACGTCGCCATTCCGATCTTCGAGGAGACGGTGGAGTGGGCGGGCGCGATCAATTCCGTCCTGCTCGACAATCCCCGCCTGCTCGGCCAGTCCATGCTGCTGCGCGACAAATCGTTGATGAAGCGGCGCGCGCAACTCGGTGGCATCCGGGTCGGCATTTTCGAAGAGGCGCACGAACGCGATGACGTGATCCGCTTCCTTAAGCGCGTCAATCAAACGTTGCTGAAACTCGACGGTGATCCCAACGATCCGATTCACCTCAAGGCGTTCGACAAGGCGGGCTGCCTCGGCCATCGGATCATCCGGACCCCCGACGAGGTCGACACGATCCCCGACGACGAGTTCCCGATGTTGATGGAATCGCACCTGGACGGCTGGGAGTTCGCGGTCGAGGCCTGGGTCCACAACGGCCGCATCGCCTTCCTGAACATCTCGGAGTACGTGACGCTCGGCTACTCGGTGTTCGTGCCCGCCACCCCGGAACTGGAGAAGTACCGGCCCGAGATCACCCGGCAGGTCGAGAAGCTGATCAAGACCTTCGATATCGAGTTCGGATTCATTCACCCGGAGTACTTCGTCACCAGCGACGGGGAAATGTATTTCGGCGAAGTCGCCTACCGCCCGCCGGGTTTCAAGGTGTTCGAACTGCTGGAACGGACCTATGGTTTCAACGCCTACCACGCATTGGTGCTGGCGTTCGATCCGAAAACCACCGAGGCCGAGATCGACGATTTCTTCCCGAAGGAAGTGGTGGATGCCACCGGTCACGCGGGTTGCTTCGGTGTTTATCCGCGTCGGCGGGTGGTGAGTCGACTGTCGGTGCCGCCGGAGACCGAAGATCACGATTACTTCGACTCGCACGAGCTCACCGCACCACAGGCCGAAAAGGTCACCAAACGTACTGCATTCGGTAATCATTGGGGTCTGCTCTATTTCTTCGGCGAGGACCCGTACACTATGCGGGATCTGTTGAAGCGACAAGAAGAGCTCGACTTCTATATCTGATCTGTTGCCAGGGCAACGGATGTGCGAAGGGATCGGCGATTGAGTCCAGACGGCCACGACGCGGCGAGCTCGGCCCGGCGTCTCGCCACGGTGGACCACGCCACGCAGTCCCTCGCGGACGCTGGCGATTTCGGCAAGTTGGTGAAACTGCCCAGGGTGATGGATGCCCTGCGGCGGGTGCTCATGCTGCCCGGCGGATGCGCGGCGGTGCGCGAACGGGCCGAAAAGCTGGAGTCCGCGGGTCTGTTCCTCGGAACGGATTGGGCGCAGCCGCAGATCCTCATCCCGGCGCTGAGCACCGGTTCGTTGCGCAGCGCCAACGCCGACACGGTGGTGTTGGAGGCGGTGAGCAATCTGCGGCTGCTCGCGGTCGCCAAGGGTGACTACGAGCATCCGCTGATCTCGGCCGAGCAGGCCAATGATCATCTGTCCCAGGTACTCGCGGTGAATCTGACCCTGCTGTTCGCCCCGCCCACGGAGGCCGAACGCGAACAGCAAGGACGGATGGCGCAGGTCTCGCGCGAGCTGCTGCACTACCTCGTCGCCGAGGTCGGTTACGAGAAGGTCCTGGAAAACCTGGTCGACGAGATCTGGCGGATCCTGCGGCAGCGGCCCATCCAGGTCGACGGGGTCAAGCGGATGATCACCCAAATCGCTGTTGCCCGAGCCAATCCCGATGTGGATCTCGGCGCCAGCGGTCTCGGTGCCGACCGGTTGATCAGCAGCCTCTACGGCACCACCGAGGGGTGCCGCGAAGATCCGGGCGTCGAGATCTACCGTGCGCGACTGGAATCGATGGATGACAGCGCATTGCAGTACGAGGCAACGGGATTCGCGCGCTCCATGCACGACACCGGGCTGGTCTCGCCGTATCACGCTGTGCTGCTGCGCTTTCTGCTCACCAAGGGGGAGTACCTGCTCGGTGAGGCGATGGGACTGTCCAGCACCGGTCGCGACAGCCTGCTCTGCTATCACGAACTGGTGCGCAGCCTGATCGACCAGGCGGTGCACGTCGAAACAGCGCAGTGCGTCTACGGGCTCACGCTCCTGCTCGAACGCGGCATCCTCTATCAGCCACCGGTCGCGCCCGCGCTGTGGCGTCAACTGGCACTGCGGCTTTCGGCGCATTCGTGTGAGCGACTGACCCGGGTGTTCGGGCCGTCGCCGGAGCCGAGGGCGTGGTTGTTGTCGGGGGTGCTGTCGGTGCTCGGCTTGCCGCTGGGGATCGGGCAGGGCGACAACCCCACCTGCCAGTCGGCGCGGGCGCTGTCGATGTGGGCCTACAACGACCCCGACTACCTGCTGCAGACGGTGGTCTGGGCCGCGCGCGACGACGAGATCGTGATGCACTTCGAGGGGCAGCCGATTTCCTCCAGCGAAACCGTCGACACGGAATCGACTGCGCTGCAACTGGACCTGGACCCGGTGTCGCTGCTGGTGGTCCCGCACCTGGACCGGATCTACGCGGAGATGGGACGGCGTTGCCTCGGCCGCGACGGCGACCCGCACCGCTGGATCAACCCGGAATTCCACGGCTGGTGGTCTGGCCGCGGCTTCCGGATCAATGTCGACGTGGCCACCGGTCACCTGACCGACCTCGACGAATTCCTGCGCCACTTCTACGCCGGCTACCACCCCTTCTACAACGGCAACCAACCGGTGATCCACCCCCAGCCCGCCGGAATCGCCGTCACCGACAGCGCGGCCCGCTTCGTGGGCTGGCACGCGATCACGGTGCTGCGGGTCAGTCTCGACCCGCAGGAGGTGATGCGGGTGTACTTCTACAACCCGAACAACGACAGCGGCCAGGACTGGGGCGACGGGGTCGTGGTCGGAACCGCCGGGCACGGTGAGCGTTTCGGGGAGGCGTCGCTGCCCTTCGAGCAGTTCGCTTCGCGCCTCTACATCTTCCATTTCGATCCCCTGGAACCGGGGGAGATGGCCGCTGTCGAGCGCGCGGAACTCGACCGGGTGATCGGCTACATCCACCGCAGCTGGGGTGCCGATCGGATGCCGGTGGAATCGGGTGCGGCCGAACAGGATTGATCACAGCAAATGTTCAGAGTCGACGGCTAGGGTGTTGGCGTCGGTGCGCTGTGTGCCGCGATGACGTAGGGGAGTTCTCGATATGGGTGTCAGCTTGTCCAAGGGTGGCAATGTCTCACTGACCAAGGCAGCGCCGAACCTCACCGCCGTCGCGGTCGGCCTCGGCTGGGATCTGCGCACCACCACCGGCACGGACTTCGACCTCGATGCCAGTGCCATCGGCCTCGGTGCCGACAAGAAGGTCGTGTCGAGCGGGCACTTCGTCTTCTTCAACAACCTGAAGTCGCCCGAAGGCGCGATCGAGCACGCGGGCGACAACAAGACCGGCGAGGGCGAGGGCGACGACGAGGTGATCAACGTCGACCTGGCCAACACCCCGGCCACCATCGACTCCATCGTCTTCCCGGTCTCGATCTACGACGCGGCCGCCCGCAGCCAGTCCTTCGGCCAGGTCCGCAACGCCTACATCCGCGTCCTCGACCGCAGCAACGGCGAGGAGCTGGCCCGCTACGACCTCTCCGAGGACGCCTCCACCGAGACCGCCATGGTCTTCGGCGAGCTGTACCGCAACGGCGCCGAGTGGAAGTTCCGCGCCACCGGCCAGGGCTACGCCTCCGGCCTGGAAGGCATCGCCCGCGATTTCGGCGTCGCTCTGTAGATCTTGTAGTTCCGACCAGCGCGCCGGGCGGCCATTCCATTCGTCCAAGACGGGGTGGGATGGCCGTCCTAACGTTGGACCATGACAACTACGTCCCTCGACAACCAACTTCTGGCCGTGCTCGACGAGTGGCAGGTCGCGATCGTCGCCAATGACGCTGATCGGATCGGCTCGTTCATGGCCGAGGAGTGGGTCATGGTCTCCGAGAACGGGATCACCACGGCCGAGCAGTTCCTGGCCTTCGTGCGATCGGGCGATCTGACCCACTCGGCGTTTCAGCGGATCGGTGATGCCCGCATCCGCTATCACGGCGAGCTCGCGCTGCTGTCCACCCGGATCACCAATACCGCGCACTTCCAGGGTATTCAGTTCGACGCCGACGAATGGACCACCGACGTCTTCCGCCACGTCGACGGCCGGTGGCGGTGTCTGCTGACTCAGATCACCGCCACCAAGAAGTAGCGTTCAGATTCGGTCGGGGTTCCAGGTGGACAGCGCCCAGATGATGACGAGGTCGATGACGATGACGATCACCGACCACCACGGGTAGTACGGCAGCGACAGGAAATTGGCGACGATCGACACCGCGAGCAGGCAGTAGGCGAAGATGCGCGCCCAGGCCGCGGTCACCATCATGCCGATCGCCACGGCGACGAACAGGATGCCGAGCGCGAGGTGGATCCAGCCCCAGGTGCTCACGTCGAACTGGTAGCTGTATTCGCTCGGGATCAGGAACAGCTCGTCCTTGGTGACCCCGGCGATGCCACGAAGGATGCCCAGTGTGCCTGCCACCAGGAGCAGAATCGCCGCGAGCATGGTGATGCCCGCGGCGAGGCCTTGACGGACTGGATGTGCGGTGGTGGTCATCAGTCGACGGTAGGACGGCGATGTCGATTCGTATTCACCCAATTCGGATGATGTGTGTGACCGGGGTTCTTCGCGACGATGGCGGCATGGATTGAACCGTGCCCACCGCCTGGTGTGCACGCATCACAGAAGTGAGGGTCGAATCATGTCGTCGGTGTGGGATTTTCTCTGGGTCATCATTGTGAGTTTCTGCTTTGTCGCCTACTTGATGTTGCTGTTCTACATACTCACCGATCTGTTCCGCGATCGGTCCACCTCGGGCTGGGTGAAGGCGATCTGGGTGGTGTGTTTGATCCTGTTCCCACTGATCACCGGCCTGGTGTATGTGATCTTCCGCGGTGAGGGAATGACGAAGCGCAGTGCCGAAGCGCAAAAGCAGGAGCGCACGGCGACCGACGACTACATCCGGCAGGCCGCGGGCACCAATTCCGCCGCCCAGATCGCCGACGGGAAGAAACTGCTCGATTCCGGCGCCATCACCGAGGCCGAATTCCAGCAGCTCAAGGCCAAAGCCCTCGCCTGAAAGCCGCCTGTTCCCGCACCCGGACACCCTGTGGCAGTACCTCAGGTACTCGACGCTCCCGACCCTGATTTCGCGATTGTGACGCCCTGATCCACCCGTCCGCCGTCCGAGGAGATGCGATGGGCCCACATCGACGAGGCGGCAGTGCGATGCTCGAGGTCGTGCGGCGCTGGTTCGCGACCGAGCGCATGACGAAAGCCGATGTCGTGGCCGGGATTCCGGGTGCCATCGGTGGCGTGCCGGACGGGATGGCGGCGGGCGTGCTCGCGGGCGTGAGTCCGGTACACGGGCTGTACGCGAGCATGGCCGGGCGGTTCTTCGGCGGGTTCGGCACGAGCACGCAACTGATGGTGGTCACCACCACGAGCGCGTCGGCGCTGGCGGTCGGTTCGACGATGAGCGAGGTCGAACCGGAGCAGCGGGCGGGCGCGATCGTCATGCTGACGCTGGTCGCGGGCGCGATGATGATCGTCGCCGCGATCCTGCGCCTTGGCAAGTACACCCGGTTCGTCTCGCATTCGGTGATGACCGGGTTCCTGCTCGGCATCTCCGCCAATATTCTGTTCGGCCAGCTACCGAGCCTGCTCGGCGCACCGGTGCAGGGGGCCCTGGCGGTGCAGAAGGCGCTGCACGTGATGCTGCATCCGTTCGATTTCGACTGGCGGGCCGCGGTCGTCGGAATCATCGCGGTGCTGCTGCTGATCGGGCTCGCGTACACGCGGCTGCGCACGGTCGCGTCGCTGTTCGCCCTGATCGTGCCGATGCTCGTGGTGCTCGCCTTCGGCTGGAACGAGGTCGGCACGGTCGCCGACACCGGCGAGATCCCGACCGGGATCCCGCTGCCGCACCTGCCGGACCTGAGCGCGATGTCGCCGTCGCTGGTGTTCGGGGCATTGGCGGTGACCGTGATCGTGCTGGTGCAGGGCACCGGGGTGGCCGAGTCGGCGCCCAACCCGGGCGGCTCGCGAACCTCGGTCGATCGCGACTTCACCGCCCAGGGCATCGGCAATATCTTCGCCGGGCTGTTTCGGGGGATGCCGGTCGGCGGGTCGGTGGGCCAGACGGCGATCAATGTCTCCTCCGGTGCGCGTGGGCGCTGGGGCGGAATGTGGTCGGGGCTGTGGATTCTGGTGATCCTGGTCGCGCTGGCCGGGGTGGTCGGCAAGGTGGCACTGCCGACACTGGCCGCGATCCTGATGGTCGCCGCCGCCCGCTCGGTCAACCCGGACCAGCTGTCCGCCATCTGGAGCAGCGGCGCGATCTCGCGGACCGCGCTGCTGGTGACCTTCATAGCGACCCTGCTGCTGCCGGTGACGGCGGCGGTCGGGGTCGGCGTCGGGTTGTCGCTGCTCCTGCAGCTGAACCAGGAGGCCATGGATCTGAGGGTGGTCCGGCTGCGCGTCGAGGGTGACCACCTCGTCGAAGCGAAAGCGCCGAAGGTGTTGTCCGACAACGAGATCGTGATCCTGGATGTGTACGGCAGCCTGTTCTACGCCGGCGCCCGCACCTTGCAGGCCGAACTGCCCGACCCCGCGGGCGCGCACGACCCGATCGTCATCCTGCGATTGCGCGGCCGGACGAGCGCGAGTTCGACCTTCCTGCACGTGATCGGCGACTACGCCCGACGACTCGACGCGCTCGGCGGGCGCCTGTACCTCAGCGGTGTCGCCCCGCACATCCGCGACGTCTGGACCGACGACCTGCTGGATGCGCAGGGTCTGAACATCGAATTCTTCCCGGCGACAAGCACTCTCGGCGAATCGACACTGGCCGCCTACGCCGATGCCGAGGTCAGGATCCACCGAGAGCAGGGGCACTGACGGCCCGAACATCGGAAAGGACTTCTCATGCTGAGCTTTCTGGTCCCGCAGGGACAACGTCGATCGCTCGACGAGCTGACCGACAAGCTGGACCTGTCGGTGGGCGCGGTCGCGTCGAAACGGTCGGCGTTCTGGATCATGCTCGTGCTGTCGGCGGTGATCGCGATCTCCGGCGTCATCGGCGATTCCACCGCCACGGTGATCGGCGCGATGATCGTCGCGCCGCTGTCGATTCCGATCCTCGGCGTCGCGTTGGGTGTGGTGACCGGGCGCGCGCCGCTGCTCGGCCGGAGTCTGCTGCTGGTGCTGGCGGGGATCGTCGTAGTGGTCACGCTCGGATTCCTGTTCGCGCAATTGCTGCCCAATCCGGTCAATGTGCTGTCCAACGCGCAGGTGGTCGGGCGGACCTCTCCGAAACTGATGGACCTCACCGCGGCGATGGCGACCGGGCTGGTCGCCGCGATCGCGATCACCCGCCGTGATGTCGGCGATGTGCTACCCGGTGTGGCGATCGCGATCTCGCTGGTGCCGCCGCTCGGGGTGGTCGGGGTGTGTCTGGGCTCGCACGCGCCCGCACTCGCGGGTGGCGCGTTCGTGCTCTTCGCGTCGAATGTGGTGGCGATGATCATCACCTCGACGATCGTGCTGCTCATCGCGGGGTACGCGCGCGATGCGGACCCGTCGACGGTGGGGCGCGGCAAGGCGTACCTGGTGCTCGGCGCGGCGCTGGTGCTGGTGGCCATCCCGATGATGCTCAATTCACTGTCGACGTTGTGGGCCGGTCAGATCTCCGACGCGGCGCGGGACTGGCTGGGTGACTCGCCGGACGCGCAGGTCATCGGCGTCACCCTGCAGAGCGACGTCGCGACGGTGTCGGTGCTCGCGCCGCAGGAGTTGCCGCCGCGAGAAGCCTTGCAGCAGAAGGTGAACGAGCTTGTCCCGTGGAACCCGAAGGTGGTCATCATCCACACCGTCGGTGGTCGCGTGCAGTAGCGCCCGGCCTCGGCCATCCAGGTCGGCCACAGACAGCGGCGGCCTCCGGCAACCTCGCGCCGGGGGCCGTCGCGTGTCTGGATCAGCCGAGCAGCTTCGCTTTCGCGGCCGCGAATTCGGCGTCTGAGAGCGCGCCCGAGGAGTGCAGTTCGGCCAAGGTGCTGAGCTGGGCGACAGTGTCGTCGGCGGCCGTGGGAGCTGGCGGCGGTGCGTAGGCCTGCTGTGGCGGGGGTGCCTGTTGCTCGGTGTAGGCCTGTTGTTCGGCGCCACGCCGCGCAGCCCGGCGATTCACCGCGTTCGAGGTCGCGGTGGCCGTACCTGCGACAACGGCCGATCTGGCCATAGCGCCGAGCAGTCCTGGTCGCCCGATGCGACCTCTCCGAAGCGGCATCTCGATCCTTTCCTAAGCGAGGGCGAGCGCCGCGTCGACGGCGTCACGCGGTACCTGCACGTGCAGCGCGACCTCGCCATCGGCCGCGCGGACCGCGTTCGCCAGGCGAACGGCCCACGTTTGCTCGAAAACGACGACGACAGCGGTAGTCCCGGGTTCCATCGACGCGCGCACGACATCGAGATCATCGTCGCTGACGAGGTCGATGTCAGCAGCCGTCAAACCCGTCAGACCCACATCGGCGATGTCGTCGTCGATCTCGCGTTCGGTGATCACGCCCGCGCTGTCGGAGGAGAGCACGATCAGATCGAGCAACGTGACCGTGCCCTCGGCGACCACATCGGCCAGCGCCGACGAGACGGCGGGGTCGACGGCGGTGCCGGGAAAGGTGAGCACAACGAATTCGACCGGTCCGAGCGTTGCTGGTGATCCCATGCGCCGAATCATGCCGTCGAGCCGGCATGGGCTGCATCACCCGATTCGGATGAAACCCGAGCCGCCCAATTCATCCGAAAAGTGTGAGGTGGGTGGAGTGCGACCCGCCCTAGCGTCGTCATATGGGCTCTGTACTCGGCGGTCTCCTGCCACTGGCGGTGGGTGTGGCGCTCTCGCCCATCCCGATCATCGCGGCCATTCTGATGATCCTGTCCAAGAACGCGGGTGGTGCCGCGAAGGGTTTCGCCGCCGGGTGGGTGCTCGGCATCCTCGTCGTGACCAGCGTGTTGACCCTGCTCGCCGGGAGCCTGGGCGGCACCGACAGCGAACCGTCGACGGCCGCCTCGATCGTGAAGCTCATTCTCGGCGTCGCGCTCGTGGTGCTGGCGGTGATCCAGTGGCAGGAGCGGTCACAGACCGAGGTGCCGGGCTGGATGACGGCGATCGACACGCTCACGCCGGTGAAGGCGATGGGGCTCGGTGTGCTGCTCTCGGCGGTGAATCCGAAGAATCTGCTGCTGTGCGTCGCGGCGGGTGTCGCGATCGGATCCGGTGGGTTGAGCGCGGGCGACGAACTGATCGCGATCGGTGTGTTCACCCTGCTCGCCTCGGCCACGGTCCTGGCAGTGGTCATCGGATACACGGTCGCCGCAGGCGAACTCGGTCCGGCGCTCGGCGAACTGCGGTCGTGGTTGCAGCTCAACAATCACGCGGTGATGGCGATCGTGCTGCTGATCATGGGCGCCGTCGTCATCGGCAAGGGCATCGGGGGGCTGTAGTGGTATCCCGAAGGGAAGACAGATGAACGGCATCCTGGTCGCCCTCGTCGGAGCGCTGTTGTGCTTCTACGGGATTCGTTCGGTCCATCTGGGCTTGCTCGCGATCGGATTCGGGCTCGGCTGGCTGATCGCCGACCTGTTCGACGCGAGCTTCTGGTGGCTGCTGTTGGTCGCGCTGATCGGCGCGGTCTCGGTGTGGGTCGTCACCTCGCTCGTCTTCCGCTTCGCCTCCTATTTCATCGGCGGTCTCACCGGCGTGATGATCGGCACCAAGCTCGCGACGGTGCTGCAACCCGGCGACAAGAACGTGGCGTTGAGCATGATCGTCGCCGGGTCGGTGGGTGTGTCCGGCGCGTTCCTGGCGCAGAAGTTCCGGGCTCGGGCACTGCTGTGGCTGACCTCGATCGGCGGCGCGAGCATGGTGTGCAGCGGTGTCGCCCGGTTCAGTGACTCGCTGGAATTCCTGCGCATCCCCGAACCCGGCTGGCAGCAGGTCACCGCCACCCTGGCCTGGGCGGGCCTTTCGGTACTCGGCTGGATCACCCAGCGCCACCTGTTCGCCGAACAGCTCGGCATCGAGCACCTGGTGGTCGGTGACGAAGGCGAGCCGGACATGAGCGAACGCAACGGTGGCTGGCCCACGCGGTGACCAGCCCGAACAGTGGGCGGTGCCGCCCCGTGGCCGGGGTGCGGAGGCGCCGTCCTCCGACGTGGGTCAGGCGAAGACGAAGGTGCGCAGGGCCAGGAAACGTAGGCCGCCGACTGTTGCCATGATCGCGAGGACGGCGCCCGCTTGCGCTGCCTGGCCGAGGTTCGGCGCCAGTACATCGAGTCCGGCCAGGGCCGCTGTGCTGATCGCGAGTCCGATCAGCGCCAGCCCGCTGCCTTCCCACTGCGCGGTGAACCCACCGACCCGGCTTCCCGCGCGGAAGGTGAGCTGGCGGTGCAGTTCGTTGGCGATCACCGTGCTCACCATCGATCCGGCGACGTTCGCGACCAGCGGTCCGCTGCCGTGCATGGTCAGGAACAGCAGCACGTAGGCGATGTTGCTGGCGCCGCCGACCAGGGCGAAGCGGATCAGCTGGGCGAAGGCGTGGTCGCTGCGCAGGTAGTGCCGCACGCGGGCGAGATCGGGGTGCGGCGAGGTGAAGGCGCTGGTGGGGAGCATTCCCGGGTGGGTGATCTGCGGCGCGGTCATGTTCGTTCCGATCGAGCGTGCGGGTTTCGGCGGTGCTGCCTGACAACGCTTGTGACTATACGTAGAAGTATACGTATAAACAAGGGCATGGCGCCTGCGGCACAGTCGGCGGACACTGGAGGGATGGTTGACAGAGAGCAACGCACGCCCTTTTACGGGGTGGTGCTGATACTCGTAGCGCTCGGCGCGTCGATGGCGGTCAGCTACTACGGACCGACCTGGATCCGCGTCACCGTCTACATCCTCACGGCGATGGTCGTCGTGGTCGGCGGTGTCATGACGTTCCGGGACTACTCGCACTGACGCTGCGAACACAATGCGCCCCCGCGTTGTCGGCGGTGACGCTATCGGGGCATGTCCAGGACTAGGATCGTGGCAGCTCGAGAGCATCTTCCGACTTGATCGTTGAGGAGTTCGTTGTGGCTGATGTCGTGGATTTCCAGACTGTGTCGACCGAGGGGCTGGAGTCGTCGCCGGTGGCGGAGGCGCTGGCGGGGTTGCGGGCGAACGAGGCTCGGTACTTCAAGAACAAGTACGACTATGTGTTCACGGTGGAGCCTGCTGATGAGGCGAAATCTGTGGTCGATTGGGTGAGCGGGATACTCGCGAAAGAACGTGACATCGTTATCTCCTCTCGTCCGCTCGAGGCGACGACTTTCGTGGTCGAGGACATTCGGATCGCCTACGTCTTCTACGAGAGTGGTTTGTCGATCAACGTGATGTACACGATCGAGGATGCGAGCAAGCGCGCGGTCGGGTTCAAGCTCAGCGAGGGGATGGACGTGCCGGCGGAGCTGGATTCCTTCAAGTTCGCCCGGCAGAAGTCGAAGCTCGCAGGCACCATTCGCGGCTCCTACTTCGTGATCAAGGGCGAGTACGACCCGAGTGGCGTCTGACGCGAGATGCGGTGCGGTCCCGCGTAGGCAAGTATTTCGGTGAGAGATCGGCCGAGAATTCTGCGACGGGAGCACAGTGTCCGAGATAGCGACGTCGGAGTTACGCCGAAGGTTGGGCGTGACCGATGCGGTCATGATCGGGCTCGGTGCCATGATCGGGGCCGGGATCTTCGCGGCGCTTGCGCCTGCCGCACGGGCGGCGGGGTCGTGGTTGCTGGTCGGGCTGGCGGTGGCAGCGGTGGTCGCGTATTGCAACGCGACCTCCTCGGCGCGATTGGCCGCGCGGTATCCGTCCTCCGGTGGGACGTATGTGTACGGGCGCGAACGGCTCGGTGAGTTCTGGGGTTATCTGGCCGGTTGGTGTTTTGTGGTTGGTAAGACCGCGTCGTGTGCGGCGATGGCGTTGACCGTCGGCACCTACGCCTGGCCTGCCCACGCGCACGCGGTGGCCGCGGGTGCGGTGGTCGCGTTGACTGCGGTGAACTATCGCGGTGTTCAGAAATCGGCGCTGCTGACCAGGGTGATCGTGGCGTTCGTGCTTGCGGTGCTGGCGGCGGTCGTGGTCGCGGCGTTCACTGCCGAGTCCGCCGATTTCGCGCGGCTCGAATTCGGTTCCGACGTCACGGTTTTCGGGGTGTTGCAGGCGGCGGGTCTGTTGTTCTTCGCATTCGCCGGATACGCGCGGATCGCGACCCTGGGGGAGGAGGTCCGCGATCCGGCGCGCACGATTCCGCGGGCGATTCCGTTGGCGCTGGCCATCACGCTGGTGGTGTACACGCTCGTGGTGGTCGCGGCGTTGAGCGTGTTGGGGTCGCAGGGGTTGGCGCAGGCCGCGGCGCCGCTGTCCGAGGTCGTGCGGGCGGCCGGGGTCGGTTGGCTCGAACCGGTGGTTCGGGTCGGTGCGGTGGTGGCCGCGCTCGGCTCGCTGCTCGCCCTGATCCTCGGGGTGTCGCGCACGACGCTGGCGATGGCCCGCGACCGGCACCTGCCGCACGCACTGGCCGCGGTGCATCCGCGATTCGCGGTGCCGCACCGCGCCGAACTGGCGGTCGGGGCGATCGTGGCCGTCGCCGCGGCCACCGTCGATATCCGGGCCGCGATCGGGTTTTCCTCGTTCGGCGTGCTGCTCTACTACGCCGTGGCCAACGCGGCCGCCTGGACGCTGACACCGTCGGAAGGCCGTCCGCCGCGGTGGGTTCCGGTGGTCGGACTGCTCGGTTGCGTGATCTTGGCCTGCACGTTGCCCGCCGTGTCCGTGCTAGCGGGCGCGGCCGTCGTCGCGCTCGGCATCGTGATCTACACCGTGCGACGCACCATCGCCGGAGCCGATCTCGATGACCGGCATCGGTGAGCGCGATGCTCACCCGTCGGTACCGCGACATTGTTCGACAACGCGGACTGCGATCCCTGTCGGCTCGCAACTCAGCAGTGAACCTAGCGGTGCGTCCGATTCGCGGCTACGTCGTCTGAGTTGGCACGACCGCTGTCCTTACGGCGGATGGCGAGGATGCTGAAGGCAGACAGGAAGTGGGACGAGTGAGCACACCGCAGAACGCTGATCTCGAGCAGTTGTGGCATGGATTTTCCGGCGACCTGCGGGTCTTCATCGCCCGCAGGGTCTCCCGCCCGGAAGATGCCGACGACATCTTGTCGAATGTGTTCGTTCGGATGGCCAAGAGCTTGGACGATCTGCGTGATCAGGACCGGTTGCTCGGTTGGATGTATGCCGTCACCCGCAACGCGATCACCGACTACTACCGCTCGGCGCCGCGCCGTCGCGAACTTCCCGTCGACACCCTCCCGGACCACCAGGCCGCCGACGGTGACGAAACCGACGTCGCGGCCTACCGGGAACTCGCGTCGTGTCTGGTGCCGATGCTGTCCGCGTTGCCCGCCGATCAGGCCGCCGCGGTGCAGATGGTCGACCTCGATGCTCGCACGCACGCCGCTGCCGCCGAGGAGGCTGGTATCTCGGTGTCGGGGATGAAATCACGAGTCCAACGTGGCCGCGCCGCGCTGCGTGCCCAACTGCAGGCGTGCTGTCAGATCAGCAGGGACAGCACCGGTTACGTCCACGACTACCGGCCTCGCAGCGAAGACTGCGCATGTGGGGACACGCCTTCGGACCGATAAACCGGTCCTTGCCGGGCTGCCATGACCGAAAGTGCGGTGCGAGCTCAGGCTCGCACCGCACGTTACCGGTTACTGGCAGCCGCACCCGCCGCTGACTGTCGCTGCCGGCCCGCAGCATGTCGACTTCGCACTCGGCTCGCAGCACGTGGTCTGCTTTTCGGTGCTGCAACACGTCGCGGCAGGCTGCGGTGCGTTGGTTCGATCCGCTGCTTCGACCTCGTTCGGGGTGGTTGTCATGGTGACTCCTTGGTCTGTGGGGGTGTGCACCAAGACAGACGAGGCTGCACAGGAATGGACGCACCTGCGTATCGACAAGTTTCGAGGCAACCGAGGGTGGTGGTCAGTCGCCTGTCGGTACAGCGACGCCGCCGGACAACTCGGCCAGTCGATCGGTGCCGGTCGGCTCAGAACTGAGCAGCGGAACGAGTGCGTATCGGTGGCTGTATTGCGTTGCCACAGAGTCGATGTGGGCGACCTCTGCTGACGCACGCGCGCGCAGCAAGGCGTCGGCCGGGTGGGCTGCGGCGAGGGAATTGTTCAGTACCCAGGCCCACGGGGTGATGGAGGCGCGTTCCAGATCCGCGCAGAGTTCGACGGATTCGAGGATGGGGGTCGATTCCGGGGAGGTGACGACGAGGATCTTCGTCTGCGCGGGGTCCTGTAATCGCATGAGCGGGGTGGTGAAACTGCGATCGGCGCCGAGGTTGCGGCTGATCTCGCGGTGGTAGGCGCCGGTGGCATCGAGCAGCAGCAGGGTGTGGCCGGTCGGGGCGGTGTCGACGACGACGAAGCGGCGACGGGACTCGTGGACCAGGCGTGAAAACGCTTGGAACACAGCGACTTCCTCGGTGCAGGGGGAGCGCAGATCTTCGGCGAGCGCGGCGCGTCCCTGCTCGTCGAGATCGGCTCCGCGCGTGCGCAACACCCGCTGCCGGTACTGCTCGGTTGCCTCGTCGGGGTCGATGCGCGAAACCTGCATGGTCGAAGAGCCGGTGCCGATGGTTTCGGTGAGGTGGGCGGCGGGATCGGTGGTGCTCAGGTGTACGTCGTGGCCGCGGGCGGACAGGGCGGTGGCGACAGCGGCGGCGATGGTGGTCTTGCCGACGCCGCCTTTGCCCATGCACATGATCAGGCCGTGGTCGTCGAGTGCCAGTTCGTCGATCAGTACCGCCAGCGGGGCAGGTGCGAGGTTCGGTGCGTCGGTGTCGGTGAACGCGGAAACCGTTGTGGTGGAGTCGAAGAGCGTGCTCAAGGCCGCGACGCCGACCATGTCGACCGGCTTGAGCGTGATCCGATCGCAGGGAAGCGCGGCCAGCGACGCGGGCATCGCTGCGATCGCCGCGTTCTCGCGACGAGTGATCGCCGCGGCCAGGACATCCGTATCACTCTGCGGCAGAACAGCATTGATGATCAGGTGCCCGGCAACGACGCCGATGTCGGTGAGTTCGTCATAGGTTCGGGCCACTTCGCGCAGCGCCGCGTCCTGGGCACGGGCGACCAGAACCAGGCGCGTGAGCGCGGGGTCGGTCAGTGCATGCACTGCGGCGGCATAGGTTTCGCGTTGCGCGTTCAGTCCGGACAGCGGTCCGAGGCAGGAAGCATCGCCGCTGCCCTTCAGGTATTCGGTCCACGCTCCCGGCAGTTGCAACAGCCGGATCGTGTGACCGGTCGGGGCGGTATCGAAAACGATGTGATCGAACTGCGGGAGCGCGGACGGGTGCAGGAGTGCGGTGAATTCGTTGAACGAGGCGATCTCGGTGGTGCACGAGCCCGACAACTGTTCGGTGATGGTGTCGATCTCGGCGGCGGGCAGCAGTCCTCGCACCGGCCCGATGATCCGTTCGCGGTAGGCGGCCGCGACCTGGTGTGGATCGATCTCCAACGCCGACAGGCCGGTCACCGCAGGGATCTCGGTGACCGACGCGCCGATGGTCGTGTCGAAGACGTGCCCGACGTTCGAGGCGGGATCGGTGCTGACCAGCAGCACCCGAGCGCCGCCGCGGGCGAGCGCGATCGCCGACGCGCAGGCGACCGAGGTCTTGCCGACCCCGCCCTTTCCGGTGAAGAACACAAACCGCGGGGCGTCGGTCAAGAAGGAAGGGGTCTCCACGATGATCAGCAGCAGCCGGGTCCGCTACAGCTGTCCTCGGCGATATCGAGCAATCCCACACCGGGCGGCGGGCTCACCTGGCGGGTGCGCGACCACACGGTGATCTCGTCACGCGTCGGATAACGGCCGGTCAGCGCGGTGACGCCGTCGACGAGGACGAGCGGAAGCCCTTGCGAGCCTGCGATTTCGAGAAAGTTGCGGACGGCGTCGTTACCGGCGAAAGCCAGTGGTTCCGACGCCATGTTGAACCGGGTGATGTCACCGCCCTGGCCGCGCAGCCAGTCCAGATCGGCGGAGAAATTCACCAGGGCCTGGTCGACGTCGGGTCCGCACACGCCGGTGTTGCAGCACAGTGCGGGCTCGAATACCTCGATCTTGCTCATCGACAGGTCGCTTTCTCGGGTAGGGAGTTCAGGCGGGGAGCAGTTCGGCGATCAGTTCCTCGATGCGCTTTTTGATCTCGTCGCGGATCGGTCGCACCGATTCCACCCCCTTGCCCGCCGGGTCTTCGAGCTTCCAGTCGCGGTAGTCGACACCGGGGAAGTACGGGCAGGCGTCGCCGCAGCCCATGGTGATCACGACCGAGGAGGTCTCGACGGCATCCGGGGTGAGGATCTTCGGCGACTGTGCGGTGATGTCGATGCCGAGTTCGGCCATCGCCTCGACCGCTGCCGGGTTGAGTGAGCTGCCTGGTGCGCTACCAGCGGAGCGGACCTCGATGGCGTCACCGGCGAGATGGGTCAGGAAGCCCTGTGCCATCTGGGAACGGCCTGCGTTGTGGACACAGACGAAGAGCACGCTGGGCTTGGTCGACATGGGAGGCAATGCCTTTCGGTGGTGGGTCAGCTGGTGGGGATGTCGAGTTCGGCGAGCAGGTGCCGGACATGGGTCTCGATGTCGTCGCGCACCAGGCGCATGCGTTCGATGCCGTCGATGCCGCGTTCGGAGGGTTCGACGGTGTCCCAGTTGATGATTCGCACGCCCGCGACGGGTTCGATCTGTGCTTCGCGGCCGAGGGTGACGACCAGGTCGACGGTGCGCAGTAGGTCGGGGTCGATGGGTTTGGGTTTTTCGTCGGCGAGGTCGATGCCCAGTTCGTCGAGCGAGGCCACCGACAGCTCGTTCAACGCGGTGCCGGGGCGAGTGCCTGCCGAGTGCGCGTCGACACGGTCGCCGGCCAGGTGGCGCATGAGTCCGGCTGCCATCTGGGACTTTCCGCCGTTCTTCACGCAGACGAACAGCACCGAGGGCTTGTCGCTCACTTGATGTCTCCGGTGACAGCGGCGTTCTGGTCGGCGAATCGTTTGCGCAGTGCGAGCGAGACGTAGACCAAGGCGACCAGCACCGGGACCTCGATCAGCGGGCCGACCACGCCGGCGAGGGCTTCGCCGGAGGTGGCGCCGTAGGTGGCGATCGCGACGGCGATGGCGAGTTCGAAGTTGTTGCCCGCGGCGGTGAACGCGAGGGTGGTGGTGCGGGCGTAGCCGAGGCCCATGACTGCGCCGAGGGCGTAGCCGCCGCCCCACATGATGGCGAAGTAGGCCAGCAACGGGAGGGCGATGCGGACGACGTCGAGAGGGTGGGAGGTGATCTGGTCACCCTGCAGGGCGAACAGGACCACGATCGTGAAGAGCAGACCGTAGAGCGCCCACGGGCCGATGCGGGGGAGGAACTTCTGCTCGTACCACTCGCGGCCCTTGGCGCGTTCGCCGAAGCGGCGGGTGAGGTACCCGGCCAGTAGCGGGATACCAAGGAAGATCACGACCGATTTCGCGATTTCCCAGGGTGAGACGTCGATCGTGGTCTGTTCCAGGCCCAGCCAGCCGGGCAGGACCGACAGGTAGAACCAGCCGAGCACGGCGAACATGAAGACCTGGAACACCGAGTTCAACGCGACCAGCACTGCGGCGGCGTCGCGATCACCGCAGGCCAGGTCGTTCCAGATGATGACCATGGCGATGCAGCGAGCGAGGCCGACGATGATCAGGCCGGTGCGGTATTCGGGCAGGTCGGGCAGGAAAAGCCAAGCCAGGGCGAACATCAGCGCGGGGCCGAGCACCCAGTTCAGGACCAGGGAACCGATCAGGAGTTTGCGATCGCTGGTGACGGAGTCGAGGCGGTCGTAGCGGACCTTGGCCAGCACCGGGTACATCATGATCAGCAGGCCGAGCGCGATCGGCAGGGAGATGCCGTCGATCTCGACCGCGCCCAGCGCATCGCCGATGCCCGGAATCAGTCGGCCGAGCAGCAATCCGGCGGCCATCGCCACGCCGATCCACACCGGCAGGAACCGGTCGAGAGTCGACAGCTTGCCGACGACGGGCGGGTGGTCGGCGGTGGTAGTACTCACGCGTTGGCACTTTCGGTGATCAGCGCGCTCGAGACGCGGGCGAATGCTTCGGGCACGACGCGGTAATACACCCACGACGCGCGGCGCTCACTGGTGAGCAGTCCGGCTTCACGCAGCACCTTGAGGTGGTGCGAGATGGTCGGCTGGCTGACGTCGACTCCGTCGGAGATATCGCACACGCACGCCTCCCCACCGGCCCGGCTCGCTACCAGCGAGAACAGTCGAAGGCGCACCGGATCCGCCAGCGCTTTGAACACGGCGGCGAGTTCGACCGCCTCCGCGGCGGTCAAGGGATCGCGGACCGCCGGTTCCGCGGCACAGGCCGCGACCGGTGTCAGATTCAGCTCCGACTTAGACATTCTTCGATATTGACGTATATCTAATCAATGCGCAAGCAAACGTCCGGTGAACGGATCGGCGGCGCGTGCCCGGAATGGGGTGGGCGTGGTTCGAACCGGTCAGGAATTCTCGCTGCGCCGCTCCAGCAGGACAGTGTCGCGCCAGACGCCGTTGAGCTGGGCGATGCGCTCGCGCAGGCCTACGGTTCGGTATCCCGCTGAGTGATGCAGGGCGATGCTGGCGCGGTTCTCGGGGAAAATGGCGGTCTGCAGCGTCCACAGGCCCGCCTTGTCGGCGGCCATGACCTGGGTGCGCAGCAATGACTTTCCGACGCCCCGCCCGCGCATGCCGTCGGCGACGTAGACCGAATTCTCGGCGACACCCGCGTAGCAGTCGCGTGCGGAAGTCGGTGCCAGGGCGGCCCAGCCGACGACGGCGCCGTCGATCTCGGCGACCCAGCGATGGTCGGGCAACCAGTGGGCGTCCAGTGTTGCGCGCTCCGGTACCTCGGTGGTGAAGGTCGCCAGTCCGGTGGCGATGCCCTCGTCGTAGATGCGCAGGACCGCATCCCAGTCGTCGTCGCGCATCGCCCGCACCGCCACGTCGGCGGGCAGGTCGGACGGGCAGCACGGCCGTGGCGAGAGCACGCCCATGACGGCGTCGGCGGCGTGGGGGAGTCCGGTGCAGCAGGTCGGGTTGACCACGACGATGGTCGATGTCCCGCTCTTGTGGGTGGTGACGAAGCCGACGTCGGCGAGTTTGCGGACGTGATGGGAGACCGTCGGCTGCCGGATGTCGAGGGCCGCGGTCAGCTCGCCCACTGTGATTCCGGTGGGGCGGCTCGCGACCAGGTGCAGGAGCCGGACGCGGGTGGGGTCGGCCAGGCAGGCGAACCATTCGGCGTAGGTGGTGGCGTCGTCGACGGCCAGCGCGTCGACGCGCGGAGCGGTTGCGTCGCGTACGACGGGCATGTCAAGAGACGTCATGAACTCGATTGTATCGACGACGATCAATGGTTGCATTCATCGACGACTGTCGATACAGTCACATTGATTAGATCGATGTGCGTCGATGAATGGAGCCTCGAAATGTCCGAACTGCCTGTTGTCGTTGTCGGAGCCGGCCCGGTGGGGTTGGCCGCTGCCGCTGAACTGCGCGAACGCGGCGTGGCTGTCCTGGTGTTCGAACGTGGACCCAGGGCCGGTGCCGCCGTGGCGGAATGGAACCACGTGCGGCTGTTCTCCCGGTGGGCCGAGCTGATCGCCCCCGCCGCCCGCCGCGTGCTCGTCGGCACCGACTGGATCGCCCCCGCTGACGAGGGCTACCCGACCGGGCAGGAGTGGGCACGCGATTACCTGGCCCCGCTGGCGGCCGCGCTCGGCGGCGTCGTTCGCTACGACACCGAGGTGGTCGGGCTCGCCCGCCGCGGCCGTGACCGTGTTGTCGACGCCGGTCGCGACACCGAACCGCTGTCGGTGCACACCCGCCGCGCCGACGGCACCGAGGAGCGCATCCCGGCGCGCGCGGTGATCGATGCGTCCGGCACCTGGGGCGCGCCGAATCCACTTGGCGGCGAAGGACTTCCGGCGATCGGTGAGCGCGGATCCGACGCCGTGACGTATCGGGTCCCCGACATCGACTCCGCTCAGGATCGAGACCGGTTCGCCGGTGCGCACACGGTGATCGCGGGCGGCGGCCACTCGGCACTCGGTGCGATCGTGGCGCTGACGCAGTTGTCGGAGCCGGGCACCCGGCTGACCTGGATCCTGCGACGCGGATCCGCCGAATCGACCTTCGGCGGCGGCGAGGCCGACGAACTGCCCGCGCGTGGTGCACTCGGCCTGCGGGCGAAGCAGGCGGTCGATGCCGGGCTGCTCGAGGTGGTGACCGGATTCCGCACTGCAGCAATCGAATCGGGCACAGATGGGCGCGTGGTGCTGGTCGCCGATGACGGCCGCCGCATCGCCGATGTCGACAATGTCGTGGCGCTCACCGGTTTCCGCCCCGAGCTCGGTTGGTTGTCGGAAGTGCGCCTGGAACTCGACCCGGTCCTGCAGGCCCCCGTCCGGTTGGCGCCGCTGATCGACCCGAACGTGCACTCCTGCGGCACCGTCTACCCCCACGGCGTCGCCGAACTGACCCACCCCGAGCCCGGCGTCTACCTGGTCGGGATGAAGAGCTACGGCCGCGCACCGACCTTCCTGGCGATGACCGGCTACGAACAGGTCCGCTCCATCGCCGCCTCCCTGGCCGGCGACCACGAGTCCGCCGCCCGCGTCGAACTCACCCTGCCCGACACCGGAGTATGCGGCGGCGCAGGCGTTTTCGACGATCCTGAAAGTGCGAGTTCAGGTGGCTGCTGCAGTCCCGCGCCCGAGGCATTGACCCTGACCGCACGGCCGGCCGGCTGCTGAGAAGTTGTCGACCACCACCGTGGCGCAGGCCGGATCCGGCCAGCGCCCGCCGGGGCTGGTAACCCCGTGTGTGAGCCACATAACCACCAGGGGGCAACAGTAAAAACCCAATACAGTACA
>NZ_JBHYRN010000017.1:63778-145550 GCF_042749305.1 Nocardia sp. NPDC058705
TTCCTTATCGGGCGTTTTCGGGGGGGGGCGCCCCGCCCGCGCCCGTGCATTCCCCCCCCCCCCCCGGGCGGGCGGGGTTCGGATTTGTGCCCCCCCCCCCCGGGGCGGCGGGCCGGCCCCGGCCGCCCCCGGCGGGTGCTGATCACGCTGTGTCTGACCGAGATCACCAGCTGGGGAATCCTGTACTACGCCTTTCCTGTACTGGCGGTGTCGATCTCGGCCGACACCGGCTGGTCGCTGTCGATGACCACCGCGGCGTTCTCGGTGAGCCAACTCGCCGCCGCGCTCACCGGGATTCCGGTCGGTCGTGTGATCGACCGGGCCGGGCCGCGGACGGTGATGACCGCGGGCTCGGTGCTGGCAGTGCCCGCGCTCATCGCGGTCGCGCTGGCACCGAACCCCGCGGTGTTCTTCGCGGGATGGCTCGCGGCGGGTGTCGCGATGGGGGCGGTGTTGTATCCGCCCGCGTTCGCGGCGCTGACCCGCTGGTTCGGCGCGGACCATGTCAAAGCCCTGATGATCCTCACCCTCTGCGGCGGCTTCGCCAGCACCGTCTTCGCTCCGCTCACCGCCACCCTCGTTCAGCACACCGACTGGCGCGCAACATATTTCACCCTCGCCGCCGTACTGGCGGTGGTGACGATTCCCGCGCACCTGTTCGGCCTGGCCGGCCCGTGGCCGAACCCCCCGACGGCTGCCTCGCCTGCCGACGACGACCACGGCGCGGTATCACGCAGTCCCGCGTTCGCGCTGTTGGTCGTCGCGTCGAGCCTCGGCGCGTTCGCGGTCTTCGCCGGGGTGTTCAACCTGGTCCCGCTGCTGATCGAGCGCGGTTTCTCACCGTCGCTGGCCGCTCTGACGCTCGGCCTGGGCGGTGCCGGACAGGTACTGGGCCGAATCGGCTACTTGCCGTTGCTCGCCCGCACCACCGTGCGTGGTCGCATCGTCGGCGCCTTCGCGGCAACGGCCGTCGTGACCGCCATGACCGGCTGGGCCACCACGGCCTTCGCGCTGATCACGCTGTCGATCGGCGCGGGCGTGGTCCGTGGCATCACGACCCTCGTCAAAGCCACCGCCGTCACCGATCGCTGGGGCGCCACCCACTACGGTCGCCTCAACGGACTCCTCTCGGCACCCGTGGTGATCGTGATGGCACTCGCCCCGTGGGCGGGAACCGTGCTGACGACCTGGACCGGCAGCTACGCCCGCACCTATTTCGTCCTCGCCGCCGTCGCGGGCCTTGCTGCGCTCGCGGCCTGTGCGACGATGCCCGCGCGCGATCACCGACTTGTCCAGGCAACATCCCGTTAACCTGCGGTTCGGTGGTATGGGTAATAGTCACCGGCTGGTGCGTCGGCTGTCGAACAGCTCCACAAATATCTGGATCGATCCCGGTTACCGGCGGGTAGTCACCTACATTGGGCTGATGAACGATGACACCGGCCATGGCGGGCGATCGCTCTCTCGAGGCGGTGGCGACGAGGTGCGCCGCAACCTCGAACTCGATTTGGGGATCGAGTCGCAAGGAAGCGATCTTTCAGCTACCCATCTGGGTTCGGTGGTCGATCATCTGGAAACCGCGATACAGCTCTGTGCCAGGGAGGGTATCCCGCTTCCGCTGGTGCTGAGCGAAGTGGAGTCCGCCCTCACCGCTATTCCTGACGATGTTCCCTTCGATCGGCATTCGAGCCTGCGCCTGCACCTCGTCGACTACGTGACAGCGTCGTTCGCGAAGAGTCACCTGCGATCGCCGTCGAGCGCGCAGTAGACCGTTTCAGGCCTGTGCTTTCGGGTCGACAGTGGTGTCGAGTCGGTGCCAGGCGGCGAGGAAAATCAGTGCCGCGATCACCGAACCGGCCGAGGCGAAGGCCGTGGCTCCGAGGTAGATGTCCCATTCGTCATCGTGGGTCGCGGCGGTGATGCCTTCCTCGCTCAACGGCACACCCCACAGCACGGCTCCCATCAGCAGGCTCGTCACGACCGAGATCGACGCCAGGACCGTGACGATCACCGGAAGCACCTTGGGGCGCCCGGTGTATCGCTGAACTCCGCCGCGCGCGACGAGGAACCAGGAGGCCAGGCAGGCCAGGCTCAGGGAGATGGCGTCGGCGGCGATGGTGTCGCTGAGGCGATGCCATTTCGCGGTCAGGGTGTAGTGGCCGATCCCGATCGCCCAGGTGAGCACGACGATCAGCGCGAGCCCGCGCCAGCGATAGGGCACCACGATGATCGTCGCGAAAAGCACCGTCATCGCGATCGTCGTGTGCCCACTCGGCAGGCTGTTCTGCGCGAAATGGCCGGTGATCTCCACCAATTCGGGCCGCGGCAGCACATACCGCTTGAGCGTCTGCACGACCACCTGTCCGGCGACGATCACCCCGACCGCGGCGACCAGCAGATCGAGCCGTCGGCGCAGTAGCGCGATCGCCGCGACGACCAACACCGCGATGCCGAGTGAATACACCGTGATCTGGTCCAGGTGTTGCGATGCCGCGTTCGCGTCACGCTCGGACGCCTGATCCGCGCCACGCAACGCGGCGTTCTCGATGGCCTGGCCGTCGCCGGTGCGCACGGCGAGCAGGTAGGTCGCGGTGGCGACGACGACGCCGAGGACGGCGATGATCGGCCAGCGGCGGTGGGGTGGCGTCGATGCGTCGGACATTGCGTCACGGTATGTCGCCCGGGAATCGGTTCTGGTCCGCCACGCCGAGGGCCTCGGGCGAGCAACTCGGATCATGGAGAGGTTCGCAATCACCCTGCTACCAACCGATTTGGATGCCGTCCGAATGGCTGCAAGTTTCTATGAAGCTCTGTATCAGGCAAAATGCGACATCAGATGGCCACATCAACCTTGACATACGTCCAGTTGCTGCAATTTACTTGGTCGGTTGTCGACGTTCGGCAATGTGACAGTTAATGACTTGGCGGTCGAGCGTGACACCGTCTCGACACGAGCAGAGGATCGACATTCATGCAGAAGACGATGAAGCGTTCGTTGGCCGTCCTGGCGGGTGCGACCCTGGTGTGGGGCGCCACGGCGTGCTCCGACAACAACTCGACACCGTCGCCGACGCCGAGCAGCACCACGACCGCGGCCCCGTCGACCTCGCCTGCCGGGCTGACTTCGGCATCGCCGCAGCCGACCACCAGCCCTGAGCAGCGTGGCGCCGACGGCTCGACCGGCAACAACCTGAGCGCGGAGTACTGCGCGAAGAACCAGGACCCGGGCTGCCCGGCAGGCAGCTACGTCGGTCCGAACGCGATCCAGAGTCCGAACGGTGACGGGACCTGGGTGCCGTGCGAAGGCACGATCTGCACCAACCCCAATCACGGCGCAGGCACTCCCGAGCCGACCACCCCCGCACCCGTCGTCACCCCGACGACCACCCCGGCGGACTCGGCGCCAGTCGCGGGCGCACCCTGTGAAGGCGATGGCCGCTGGGTCCACCTCGAGGGTGGCAATGCCGGCCATTACGGCACCGAATGGCTCTGCCAGCACTGACCGATACCTGCGGCCATCAGGCCGGTACTCGAGGTGGAGGTAGCGGCGCCGGTCGACGACAACAGTGGTTGTCGACCGGCGCCGAACTCATCGGCGCACCGGCACGGCGACCGTGTAGCCCTCGTCTTCCATGGCCAGCCGTAGTGACTCGCGGACCCGGGTGTCGTCCTCGACGATCATCAACTGTGCGTTCATGTGGGAATCTCCGTCGGGCTCAGCTGAGGTAACCAGCTAGCTGGGGGATGGCGTGGACGACGTGTTGGGCCCAGATCGGTTCGCCGATGGGGGCGAAGTCCCAATCCTGGTGGGGGCGGCGGAGTTTGCCGAGGACCAGGCCGGTGTGGGAACCGGCGCTGTCGAGGCCGATGCGCATCAGTTCGGTCCGGTCGACATTGTCGGTGACGCGGCAGAACCCGTTCTCGACCTGGTCGAATCGCTGCCCGGTATAGCAGGTCACGATGAAGACGATGGTGGTGACACTCGGGTTCAGCCGGGTCAGGTCCACCACGATGACCTCGTTGTCGCCGTCTCCGTCGCCGGTGACACTGTCGCCGAGGTGCCGGACCGAGCCGTCGCGCGAGGTCAGTTGCTCGTGGAAGGCGACATCGACGAGGCGGGTGCCGGCGAACATCAGGGCCGCCGCGTTCAGATCGACATCTTTACGCTGTCGTCCGAACATGTTGGGCCGCACGGGATCCCAGCCCAACCCCATCGTGACGTGGGCGAGACCGCCGCGGCGGGGGACAGGTCCGGTCATGGCGTGCTCCTCGTCGAGCGATCGATAGTCGTGCGCTGGTCAGCGCGGGTGTTGATAGACATCGGGGATGCCGTCGCCGTCGTCGTCGCGCGATTCGGCTTCGTCGAGTGCCCGGTAGACGCGGTTGCGAATGCGCAGCACGATGGTGGCCAGGATCGCCGCGGTCACCGTGCCGAACAGCACGCCGATGCGGACGTGGTCGGCGCTCGTGTGGTCACCGGCGAAGGCGAGTTCGCCGACCAGCAGCGACACGGTGAACCCGATACCGCCCAGCAGCGCCACACCGGCGACGTCGATCCACGCCAGTTCCGAATCGAGTTCGGCACGGGTGAGCTTGGCGGTGAGATAGGTCGTCGCGGTGATACCGATCAATTTGCCCGCGACCAGGCCCACGATGATGCCGAGCGTGACTTTGTCGCCGAGGGAATCGGTGAGCCCGCTCAATCCACCGATGGTGACGCCCGCGGCGAAGAACGCGAACACCGGCACCGCGAACCCGGTCGAGAGCGGTCGGATGGCGTGTTCGAACCGCTCGGCAGGCCCGTGCTCGTCGGGTTCGCCGTGCTCGGCCAGCACTGGCACGGTGAAACCGAGCAGAACTCCCGCGACGGTGGCGTGCACCCCCGAGGAATGGACAAGCCACCACGCGACGAGTGCGAGCGGCACCAGCAGCCAGGGCGAACTGATGCGACGCTGCACCGCGAGCGCGAACAGTGCGATCGGCACGATGGCCGCGGCCAGGTAGGGCAGGTTCAGTTCGCTGGTGTAGAAAATCGCGATCACCGTGACCGCGAGCAGATCGTCGACCACCGCCAGGGTGAGCAGGAAGGTGCGCAGCGCGGCAGGCAGGTGTGTGTTGATCACCGCCAGCACAGCCAGCGCGAACGCGATATCGGTGGCAGTGGGAATGGCCCACCCGTCCACCGCGCCGCCCCGGTTGATCAGCACATAGATGATGGCCGGACATACCATGCCGCCGATCGCGGCGACAACAGGCAGCGCCGCCCGACGAGGGTCACGCAGATCGCCCGCCACGAACTCCCGTTTGAGCTCGAGCCCGACCACGAAGAAGAAGATCGCCAGCAACCCATCGGCCGCCCAGGCGCTCAACGACAGATTCAGATGCAGCGACGACGGCCCGATCTGGAAATCACGCAACGCCTCGTAAGCACTCGCCCACGGCGTATTGGCCCAGATCAGCGCGATGATCGCCGCGATGATCAGCAGCACACCACCAACGGTTTCGCGCCGCAGCACCGAGGTCAGCCGTTGAGCTTCGGGCCAACTGCCGCGAGTGAGAACCTTGCGACGAGTCGCGGGCGGCGTCATCGGATCACCGCCCGGCATAGGCGGTCGATAGGGCCTGAACTGCGCAGCAATAGCAAGAGTGGTTACCCGTCACCAATCGAACCCCACTCGACGGAGTCGAGTCGGGGTTGCCGACCAGACTTCCCGGCGCACCTATCCGTAAAGATGCCGCACTGACCCCACCCACCGCAAACCGAACGCGCACTCACCCGACTTCGTCACAGTACCGCTGGCTGTGAGGGATTTACCGATGGCGCTTTTGGGGGCGGTGGTTCCGGCCATCGCGTAGTCGGCGTCGAATTCGATGTAGTCGATCATGTGGCCGGTGACCAGGTGGGCGACGCGTTCGCCCATGTCGTGTTCGGGGAGGACCACGTGGTGGGCGCCGACTCGTTCGAGGATCTGGCCGTGCTGGCGGCTGGTGGCCTCGGCCCAGATCTTCGGGATCTCGAGTATCTCGTGGTGAGGTGGTGTTTTCTACGTCGGTTCGGCGCGGAGGCGGTCGCGTTCGGCGCGCAGGCGGGCGACGGTGTCTTCGAGTTCGAGGATGCGGGCCACCGCGGTGAGGTTGACGCCCTCGCCGGTGAGGGTGGTGATGCGGTGCAGGCGGGTGAGGTCGTCGCCGCTGTAGCGGCGGGTGCCGCCCGCGCTGCGTTCGGGGGTGAGCAGGCCGTGCTGCTCGTAGAGGCGCAGGGTCTGGACCCCGATGCCGGCCAGCTCGGCGGCCACGGAGATCGCGTACACCGCCTGCGCGGGCGAGGGCATGCCGTCGTGCGGGGGGATCATCTAGGTCCTCACCTCGATTCCTTTGCTTCCCGATCAGGTTACTTGGTGCTGGTACTTGCACTCATCTGGGTCAAGTGCTAAATAATATCTATGTCAGATGACACAGGTTATCTGATAATCATCCTGAGTGAGAATGGAGTGAGTTGGAGGTGGCGACCATGTTGATGCGCACCGATCCCTTCCGTGATCTGGACCGGTGGACCCAGCAGATGTTCGGCACAGCAGCGCAACCGGCGGCGATGCCGATGGATGCCTGGCGCGACGGCGACGAGTTCGTCGTCGAATTCGACCTGCCCGGAATCGATCCGGATTCCCTCGACCTCGACGTCGAACGCAATGTGGTGACCGTGCGCGCGACGCGCCCCCGCCTCGACGCCGACCGATCGATGATCGCCGCGGAACGCCCACGCGGAGTGTTCAGCCGCCAATTGTTCCTCGGCGAGAGCCTCGACACCGACCAGATCCGCGCCGACTACCGCAATGGCGTACTACGCCTGTCGATCCCGGTGGCGGAGCGGGCCAAACCCCGCAAGATCGAGATCGCCCGCGACAACGAACCCCAGGTCATCAACGCCTGAGTGCGCTTCCGTCGGTCCACCGGCAGTGTGTACTGGCGCCCCCTTCGCGCCAGTACACACAGCTGTGGTCCCCTGTGCCGAGCCAGGCGCCGGTGGAGTCAGCGTGTGTCGCTGCGCGGCTAGATCTGCATATCATGAAACCATCACAGAAATATCATGAGTAGTTTCATGTCGGGATTTTCACGCTGTGAGCATAGCTGATATCGGCGTGAGTAGTCCATGTAGTCGTCAGGGGTCGAGGGCATGCGGAAAGGTGATTCGGTGAGGGTTGGCATAAGGTTTCGACTGTGGTGACTCGAGGTCTGCAGGGGCGCTTCGGCGAGATCGTCGCCGAGCGGCGCGGCGAGCTCGGGCTCTCGCGCAAAGAGGTCGGTGCCGCGGGCGGGCCCTCGGTCGCGACCCTGGCTCGGGTCGAGCACCCCGGCGACGGTACGGCGCCACCGAGTCCGAAGACGTTGAAACTCCTGGACATCGGGCTCCGGTGGGCTCCTGGCAGCGCCAGGCTCGCACTGCACGGCGGCGATCCGGCGGCGGTGGCAGAACCCTCGCCGACGAGTAGTTCGGGTGAAATCGAGAGCGACCCACTGGCTTTCCGTCTGGTCGAGGTCGATATCGACGTCGTGGACAGTCTCGTCGGCGCTGCCGATCTGTTCTTCCAGCTGTGTGATCGAACGGATCTTCCCGAGGCCGCTCAACAGGCCGCGCAGATGGTGAAAGAGCAGTTGGGCATCGCGGTCGGCAGGCTCGCCGCCGCGCAGGCGACCGAGGTGCTCGAACGGGCGGGCGGCCCCGGCCGGGAACTCCCGAAGGGCATCGAACGGCTGCTCGGCGCGCTGCTCGCGGCACCGCCGGTGACCACCGGGGGCGATTGCGAAGACCAGCAGTATCGGCGTTGGCTCGCAGCCAAGGCCATCGATCTCGACCCCGCCGGTGTGGACAGGTTCACCCGGCGATGGCGGTCTAAGCTCGAGCGGATACGCCTGACCGAGGGAGAAGGTCGTTGAATCAGCGCACCCGAATCGTGCCGTTGGACAAGCGGGTGAACACACTGTTCGCCACCGTCATCGACGGCGACGGCATCGAAGTGGCGGCATCGGCTGTGGCGCAAGCACTGTCGCAGAAGCTGGGGCGCCCGGTGGCGACGAAAGACATCGAAGCGCTGCGCCTGCCCGGCGCGCAACAACCGGCCGATGACATACTCGCGGAGCTGGCCCGATACTTCGATATGCCGGATGCTTTCCTGTCGAGCGACCCCGACCAGTACTACGCCCCCTACCACCAGCTCGGTCTATTGATCATGCAGCGCGACAAGCGAATTCCCTTCCTCGCACTGCGCGCCGACTCGGATCAACTGGGCGAGGACGCGGTACAAGAGTTGACGAAGTACCTTGACTCCCTCGACTAGCGGCGCCACCGACCCGGATCGTGTCGTCGCCGAACGCGCACTCGCCGAACTCACGCTGCGGCGCCCCTGGTCGATGCGCCGGTTCGTGGAGGAATTGAGCCTGCAGCGAGGCCGACCGATCGAAATCGTCGAGGGACTGGGCGAATACGAGTCCATCGACTTCTCCGGCATCTGGATTCCGTTGCCGGAGAAAGACCTCATCCGTCACCGGTCCGAGGTGACCGCGATCGAGCGGGACGGCATCATCGCGCACGAACTCGGCCACATCGTCCTCGGCCACGATGTCTCCGAGGACGAGCGGCTCGAGTACTACTCGCGCACCACGCCGTCGATCCCGGCGGCCGTCATTCAACGGCTGATCGACCAACAGGCTTGTCTGCGAAGCAATTTCGACGCACCCATCGAACGGCAGGCGGAATGGTTCGCCACGCTGCTGATGCAGGCCGCCGAGGAACTCAGCCGCCCACTGCTACCTGACCGGGAACTCAGCCCGCGCCAGCGGCGCATGCTCGAACGCGCGGCTGTGGTCTTCGGGTGGTCGATGTGAGCATCGCCGTCACCGCCATCGTTCCCGTCCTGTTGCTCCTGCTCGCGGCGCACCGCATCAGCTCCGGCTCCCAGGGTTCGGGGACCGGACTCGCGAATCCGCTCACTCAACTGCTGCTCGCTCTCGGCCTGGCGAAGGCCTGCCGTATCCGCCATGTCACCGACAATGTGATCAACCCGGTCCTGCAGGAATGGACGGGCGTCGCGAACGTGATGTCTCTGGCGGGCATGACTTTCGGTGCGCTGGCCGCGATTCCGTTGCTGACGCTGGTCTCCTACGTCACGGGCCGTGACCTGCCCATCCGAGTACAGGCCGCCTGCGCCGTCACCATCGTCGTCGCGATGGCTGTCACCTTCCTGTCGACCCCGATGGCCGACACCCCGACCGAATACATGAGCAACGATTTTCCCGTCACCGGCCCGGTGATCGCGTATTGGATCGCCTATCTCGCGCCGCTGGCCGGCGCGGTCGTCCTCAGTGGCGTGTACACGGTGCGTGAGCTCGCCTGGGTGCGGCGGGGACCGTTCGCGGCGGCCCTGGCACTCATCGCGACCGCCTGTGCCCTCGGCCTCGTCTACTGTGTGTTCAAAATCGTGAACCTCGTTCTCCAGCAGCAGGGTTCGGGTGGATTCTGGCATCGCAACGCCGAATTCATCTCCATCGCCCTCGGGCTCACCGCCGTCGTCGCCGCCGGTTCGGCCGCGGGAATCTATGCGGCTTACCTCCTCAAAGACCGGCTGCGCCGCTATCGGCTGCTGCGCCACCACGGCGACACCTGGGTCCGAGCCCGCACCATGAACCCCGATGTCGTGCTCGACCGAGGTTTCGCGTTCGGCACCACCCGGCGAGCCTGCTGGGCGGCGGCGAGATCGCCGGAGGCCGCCTACCGGCTACAGATCGAGTCGGCCGATCACGCGCACTCCGAGCGGCGCTCGGCCGCTACCAGCCACGCGATCTCGCGACCAGGGGTCTCCTCGTAGGGCAGCTCACGGCCGAGTGTCGCGCCGTGTGCCTTGATCGTCGTCGCGGTGACGTCCCAATCCCGTTCCGCGAGCCACGTTTTCGGATCGGTGATCCAGGATCGGAATCCGTACCCCGCCGAACTGGTGCGCTGGGTCATCTCCTTGGTCTGTGCTTCGGTGAGCGACCCCGCACCGAAATGTCCGCACAGCAAGCGGCTTCCGGCGGCCGACAGCTCGGAGACAGCGGTGATGATCCGGTCGTTGGTCGCGGAGTCGAAATAGATCAGAATCCCCTCGGCGATCCACACGGTCGGCTGCGAAGGGTCGAATCCTGCCTCGATCAGCCGGGCAGGCCAGTCGGCGGCAGTGAGATCCGCTGCCACGTCGACATATTCGCCGCCTCGCTCGTCCATCACCGACCTTTTGAACGCCAGCACATTCGGCAGGTCGATCTCGAAGAACCGGGCCCGCACACCGAGACGGGCAGCGCGCGCATCAAGCCCGGCTCCGAGCAGCACCACCTGCCGACACCCCGCCGCCACCGCGTCGACCACCCCGGCGTCGAGCCAGTGCGTGCGCACCGCGACCGACAGGTAGACCCGGTTCGAGGTCACATCCGAGAGACCGATGTCGCTCACCGGCAGCCCGGAGGCATCCACGAACAGTGCCGCGAACTCATCGTGGAACAGCGCGTCGTCTCGGCTGCTCTCCAGCGCGCGGAAGTGCGCGACGGCAACCGCGGTCGCACTGATGTCGGTTTCGGTGAACGAGGCCATTCGAGCAACATCCTGTCGAAGTCGAGACCGATGAAGACGTACTCAACCTACCGGAGGCAGCCGGTGGTCCCTCGCTACCATCAGGCAGTGATCACGATCGATAGTCCCTATACCGGAGACGTCTCGCCGGGGTCGAATCCCCAGCAACGCAACATAACCGGCGCTCGAATCATCAAGATGTCGGTAGGTGGCGGCGACAACAATGTCTACCTCGTGCAGGACTGCGCCACCGGTGCGGCGCTGCTCATCGATGCCGCCAATGAGGCAGCGCGGCTGATCGAGCTCATCGAGCAGGAAGCCGCGGACCAGGTGCGGCTCATCGTCACCACGCACCAGCACATCGATCACTGGTGGGCGTTGCCCGAGGTAGCCGGGCTCGGAATCCCCACCGCCGCACACGAACTCGACGCGGCCCCGCTACCCGTGACCCCGGATCGGCTGCTCTGCGACAACGACGCGATCGTCATCGGAGACCTGACGTTCACAGTCATCCATCTGCGCGGCCACACGCCCGGCGCGATCGCGCTCGCACTCACCGACGGCGCGGGCCGAACGCACCTGTTCACCGGCGACAGCCTGTTCCCCGGCGGCATCGGCAAAACCGCCACACCAGCCGACTTCGACTCGCTCTATCGCGATGTCACGACCAAGCTGTTCGACCGCTACCCCGACGACACCGCGGTATATCCGGGCCACGGCGCCGACACCACGCTCGGCACCGAGCGCCCACACCTCGACGAATGGCGACAGCGAGGCTGGTGAATCCGCCAGGATCGAAAAGTGAGTGGTTATCTCTAAATCGGGTGACCAGTTTCCGAGTTGGTTGGAACCCCGCAGCAGACTCCCAGGTAGGGCGCACTTTTTTCGGTTCAGAATGTGGTCGAAAAGAAAAGTAGAAGGTGAGCGGTAGCTCATCCTACTGTTATGCCCACGAACAATTCGCAGTGCGATCTGTCACATCGGAACGAGCGAAAGTGCCTACGCGTCAGCGTCGAACACTAGCCGTTCCATCGCTACCTGCGGAAGAAGGAACCGTCACCAACGACCTGTTCGGTCTCGTTGGTGGTACACAAAGGAGTCCGCGATGACGATCGAGCTCGACAAGGCGCCCACCTTCACCCCGCTGCGCGATGTGCGCGGCCTGACCGGTGAGCTGGTGAACCATTTCGTCGCGAATGTGGCGAGCAAAACCTCGCCAGGGGACGCGATCGCCGCCGACGTCACCCGGATGTGCCTCGAGATCGTGGGTGGTGTCATCGAGAGTCGTGACGTCACCGACAAGCTGAAGCGGCTCTCCGTCGCCGCGGCCGGGTGGGCCCACGTTGGGGTGCCGATCGAAGTCGTCCTGCGTGCATTCCACGAAGGCCTGCGCCTGAGCGTGGAGCAGGTCTACACCACGGAAGTGGCCCACGACCGCGACACCATGATCGATGGATTCCGAACGATTCTGTCGATCTCGGATCTGATGTGTACCACCGTGACCCGGTCCTACCTGCGCGAACAGCGTGAGGTCGCCGATGAGCACCGCACCGCGGTGCATACCCTCACCACCGCCCTGCTGGCCGGTCGCCCGACATCGACGATTGCCCGCGAATGCGGAATCTCCGTCGCGGACGCGTATTCGGTACTGGCGCTGTCGATCCCGGCCCATCCCGACGAAGCCGATGCGCGATTCAACGGCTCGGTCGTGGCACGGCGCAAGTTGCGTCGGGTGCAGGCGGCACTGGCCCACCACTGTGGCGAACGGGCGCTCGCGCAGCTGTCCGTCGACGGCGGAACCCTTCTCCTGCCGACCGAGTCGATGAACGACACCCAACTCGACGCGCTGATCGCGTCCCTGTCGCACGCCGCTCGGGTCGACATCACGGCCGCGCTGGTGCCGGCGGCGACCGCGGACATCGCCGACGGGGCCCGGCGCGCCCACGAAATGCTCGACATGGTCGAACGGCTCGAATGCGCACCGCGGCTTTACCGATTCGACGAGCTCGCCCTGGAATACCAGCTCACCCGGCCCGGCCCAGCCCGCAACCTGCTCGGCAACCTCCTCACGCCCCTGGACAACCACCCCGAGCTGTACGAGACGCTGCGGATTCACATCTCCAACAACATGAACCGTCAACGCACCGCCCGGCTGATGCATATCCACACCAATACCGTCGACTACCGGCTTCGCCGGATCGCCACCCTCACCGGGCTCGATCCCACGCAGTCCTCGGGTCTGTGGCAACTACGTTCGGCGATGATCGCCCGCAGCCACCAGGGCTCGCCGACGTCGACCACCGCACACGAGGTGGACGCCACCGGCTTCCTCGCGGCTCGCTCCGCCTGAGGCGACCTGTGATTTCAGAGACCGACGAAGTGGTGAACGGAGATGCGGTGCGAGAACGACGAACGGTGGAGCACGGCGACAGCCCGCTACTACCGTCGCAGGATCCGTTCATGCACTGCCCCGCCGACATTGCCACCTACGCGCCCGGTGCCCTGATCCGCAGTCGTCAGGTCGAGTTGTCCCTGTTCGGAACCGTTCGTCAGCGGGTCGAGGCATGGCAGCTGGCCTACCGCAGCACCGATCTGCACGGACATCCGGAATTGAGCGTCACGACCGTGGTGCTGCCCGCCGACGCGGTGCCGGATCCAGGCCGTCCGCTGCTGCTGTTCCAGTCCGCGATCGATTCGATCACCGAACGGTGCGCGCCTTCCTACGCGCTCAGACACAACACCCGCGCGCGTGGTTCGATCACCCGCCTCGAGTGGTTGCTCATCGCGAACGCGCTCAAACGCGGCTGGGCGGTCAGCATCGCCGACCACGGTGGCAAACACGGCAGCTTCGGGGCGCCGCGAGAACCCGGATACCGGTGCCTCGACGGCGCACGTGCCGCACTGGCCTTCTCTCCACTCGGTCTGCACTCTCGAACCCGAATCGCGGTGTGGGGCTATTCCGGTGGCGGGATGGCCAGTTCCTGGGTCGCGGAAATGGCTCCCCAGTACGCGCCCGAACTCGCGATTGTCGGAGCGGTACTCGGCGCGCCGGTGGGTGACCCCGGCGAAATCCTCCTGCGACTCGACGGTGGTCGTTTCGCTGGATTTCCCGCGATGGTGATCGCCGCGCTGCGTCGGCTGTACCCCGCGTTGGATCGTGCGATCACCGCGAACGCCACGCCGACGGGACTCGACCTACTGAGCCGAGCCGAGAAACTGCCACCACTCGTCGCGGTCTCGCGGATGAGCGGTCTCGAGTTGGACGACCACCTGTTTCGGCCGTTGCAGGAGATCCTCGCCGAACCCGCCGTGCGCGCGGTGATCGACGATCTGCGGCTGGGGCGGTCCACTCCGACGTGTCCGCTGCTGGTGCTCCAGCCGGTCAACGACCAGGTCATCCACTGCGGCAACGTCGACCTGCAGGTCCAGCGGTACCTGCGGGCGGGCGTGCACGTCACCTACTTCCGCGACCGACTCAGCGAACATTTCTCCATGCTTCCGCTGTCCACCTCGTTGAGCCTCGCGTGGTTGACCGACCGCCTCGAGGGCAAGCCGTTGCCCGCGCCACAGACCCGCACCGTGCTCTCGCTGAGCACCCTCTCATCGAGCTGGCGCGGTCTCCCCGGCGTCGCGGGTACGGCGCTCGCGGTCGCGGTCGGCCGACCCCTGCACGGTCGACGGGCCGCGGATCCGGTCACGGAAACCGAGAAGGCGGCCTAGGGGAGGAACTCGACGCCGACCGATCGACGGTCGCCGCGAAACGTCCGCGCGGAGGTCATATTCCGACGACCAGCGCGACCGCGACCAGGACGTCGACAACAGCGCACCATTCGGCGAACGAACGCGCGACCGTCCGGTTGAGCCGAAGATGCACGAAGTCCCACACTCCGTGCAGCAGCCAGCAGGCGGCCAGCACATAGCGCCCGATCTCAGGGTCGGCCACGATGCTGACCACTGCGAGAGCGCCGAAACCGGCCATGCCCAGCGCCTGGATCGTGAAATCCTCGCCGCGGCCCAGCTGGCCGTCGACCGCCGCCCACACCAGCAGAATCAGCGCGATCGCCGCGAACACGTACCCGGTCCGGACGATGTCGAATTTGCTCACGACGGTCGCCAGGACGAGCAGGCCGATGACGACCGGCCAGGTCGATGCGGGGCGGCGCAATTTCGCCACGATGAGGTAGAGCAGCGGCAGCATGAGCAGGATGTCGCCGAGTTCGTTGTCGGCATCCCCAGCCACTCCCGCGCCCAGCGCGGCGACCGTCGCCAGTCCCAAGACCGTCGGCCAGCGCTCGACCAGCTTTCCCAGCCAGTGCCTGCGCTCCGGCGTTTCGGTGGTGGCCATCTGAATTCCTCTAGCTAGGAGCACGATTCGACGCGAGAACGGGAAGCACGGTGGCGGTGACGAGACCGGCAGCGTCCGCAGACCGAACCCGACCGGCGCCGACCTCTTCGGCGGCACCCTTCAAGACGTAATGGATGACGTTGCGCAGCCACGGAACAGGTAGATCGGTGCGGAATTCACCCTGCCGCTGCCCACGGCGAATGAGTTCGTCCATGCGCTCGGCGTGACTGTCGTGGAGCTGCTGGATTCGACCCGCGGGCAGCGCCTCGACTGCGGCGGTCAACAACGCCGAGGACTCGGCGATCAAAGCCCAACTGGCACCGAGCAATTGGATCATCGCCCGCTCGGCGTTCCCACTGAGATCGGCCGCCGCCAACATCTCGTCACCCTCCGCCAGCGCGGCAGCCAGGGCCGCCTCGACCAGCGCGGCCCGGTTGGGAAAATGCCCGTACACCGTCATCCGTCCAACCCCCGCGACCACGGCGATGTCATCGATACTCGCCTGTGGATCCTTGCTCAGCTCAGCGCGGGCCGCACCGATGATGCTGTCGATGCTGCGACGGGCATCTGCGCGTTTGCGACGGGGTGTGGTGGCGCTCACATGCTCCAGCATAACTCGTATAGTGCTGTACGGGTTAGTGGTCATTCGGGGGCGACTGCCGGTCCGCTGGGCCGGCTCGGGTTCGCACTCGGCGTTCTCGCGTCGGCGGGGTTACGTCGAGTAGAGAGCTCGCTCCGGACTGCGGCCCTGAATCGATCCCGACCCCACGCCATGGCGACAGTGCTGGTCAATTGCGCGCAGGGCAGCGCTGCCCTGGCGGTCACTCCGATTCCGTCTGCGCCTCGGACAACCGCAGTGTCATAGCCATACGTACACGATGCCGGTAGATCTCACCCGTGTCGATTATTGACGTGAGTTCGAATCGCCTGCCGATATGTCCGGAGACGCCACCAGGATCGTTTGCGTGAAGATATCGTCGAGCGGGCCCGGTGCGGGGCGTTGGAAACCGTTCTCGGCGAACCATTCCCACCGGAGAAGCCGTGCCTGAGCGGGCGTTGGCATGTGCCGCAAGGTGTGGGCGATCTTGGCGAAACGGCCGCCGCCACGGAGGACGGAGCGGTGTTGGGCGAGTGCGTTCATTCGCTGTGGGGCGAAGGCGCTGACGTCGATGCGGTGGGTGATGTCTGCGCGGGCGGTGAAACCGGTGCTGATCGCGGTGGCGTCGTAGCCGAGTAGGCGCGCGGGCCAGGTCAGTCCCGTGAATAGTTCGCGGGGGATCGTCGCGTTCAGCACCCGGGGGATGCCTGCCCTTTTCGCGGCAAGGGCGCCGACTTCGTGGACCCGGATGTGGTCGGGGTGGCCGTATCCGCCGTTGCGGTCGTAGCTCAGCAGAATTTCCGGGCGTTCCTGGGTGAGGATTGCTGCCAGGCGCTCGGCCGCCTCGTCGATGGGTGCCCGGACGAATCGGGTCCGTCCGGGCGGGTCCGGATACAGAACCGGACCGTGTCCGCTGTCGGCGTAGCCGAGGTGTTCGACCCTGTTCACGCCGAGAACCTCAGCACTGGAATGTAATTCGCGCAGGCGGGGTGCGAGGTCGTCGTCGAACTGTTCCATATGTCCGTCGCAGGCGACCACGATGACGGTGCGGTGGCCTGCGTGGGCGAGTTTCGCCAGAGTTCCGCCGGTCAGGATTATCTCGTCGTCGGGGTGGGCGTGGAATGCCACGACGGTCGCCATCCCGCCAGTATCGCGCTCAATCGCGCGCGCGACCAAGGGCTGGTTTGGTTCGCCACAGCTCGATTCCGATGTCCACGAGGTCGACTCGGTCGAGTTGCTCGATGTCGGTGAGCGGATGCCAGGCGGCGAGGTCGGTCGAGCCGTCGGTTTCGTTGCGGAGTTCACCAGCGCGGATGTCGCCTTCGTACACGATTCGTAGGGCCCTGGAAGTCGGCGAATTCACTGAACGGGTGGTGGCGGTCATGCGGTCGCACTGCACGGGATGGGTTCGCGACCGTCCGAGGATGTCGATCTGTTCTCCGATCGGCGTGGCAGTCCAGGCGAGGTCGCCGACGCTTGCCGTTGCGCTGGAACATAACCCGGGCTTCGACCGGCACATGTTCGCCGAATCGCTGTCCTATCTGCGCCAGGTCCGTACCGTCGTTGGAGAACGAAACTATCGGAGGGGGCTTCATGCGTGTCGATGTCGAATTCACCAGTGGCGGGGTGGTTTTGAGGGGATGGCTGTATAGCCCGGACAATGCGCCGCGGAGTGTGCCGCTCGTGGTCATGACTCATGGCTTCGCGGGCGTGAAAGAGTGGGTAGCCCCTTTTGCTGAAGTGCTCAGCAATGCCGGCCTAGCATGCCTTGTATACGACCACCCGGGCTTCGGGACCTCGGACGGGCAACCGCGCCACGAGGTCGACCCTGGCGCACAGATCGAGGGCTATCGCGATGCGATCACTTTCGCCCAAACACTAGAGGGGATCGACTCCGACAGGATAGGCGTCTGGGGTACCAGCTTCTCGGGTGGACACGTCCTGGTGGTCGCTGCGACAGACCGGCGCGTGCGCGCGGTTGTCTCTCAGGTACCGACTACCAACGGGTGGGCCAACTTCCGCAGCTTGGTCCCAACGACAATGCTGCCGATCGTTCACGAGGCGATCGCTGCTGACCGCATGGCCCGCGCGTGCGGCAAGCCTCACCAAACGCTCAAAGCAGCCTCCGAAGTCCCGACAGACTTCGTCGCTATGCCCGGAACAGAGGCATATCAATGGCTGATGGCCAATGGTCCCCAGGTGCCCTCTTGGCGTAACGAGGTCACCGTCTCCAGCATCGATAAATTCCAGTCGTACACGCCGGAAGCGTTCATACGACGGGTGTCGCCAACCCCTCTGCTGATGGTGATCGCCGAACAGGACACTCTGGCACCGACCGACATCGCGCTGCAAAGCTACGCCGAAGCGTTGGAACCGAAGCGCCTCGTCCTGGTACCCGGGCCGCACTTCGCAGTGTACGAGGAGCAGTTCGAAAGAACATCCGGGGCTGCTCGTGATTTCTTCCTCGAAACCCTCGCCTAGTCCGCGGTCGAGACGCGACGACCCGATGGCATCCTTACAGGCTTCGGGGTTCGTCTCTAGACCTGTGTAGCAAGGCATGCAGCCCAAATGCGTTGGGCGTCCCACACCGCAACACCATCGGATTGCCGCCAGTCCAAGCCGGCGAACGGAGACTGGTACCGATTGGCTGCACGATGAATGTGCACTCGAGAGGTCGATGCGCCCCCAGGATCTCGACCGCGACCAGTGCCTGGTCTTCCTGCGGGCTGCGACTTGGCAGATTTCGGTGACCTGGCCGGAGGGGATCGCGTAGCGGTAGATGCCTGTCAGCGGCGGAACGAGCGGCTCGATCATCGCCGACCACCCTCGGTCGACGCAGACATACACCGCAGTCGCGGCCAGGCGAGAAGTGGTCTGCCTGCCACATTTGTCCGGCGTTCACGCTGGTCAGAGCTGTCACGGGCGATGGTCGAGTGCGCGAGAAAGTCCTCGAACACCCAAAACCCCGAAAACGGCACCTGTGCTGCAAATGTGTGCGCAAGGGGGGACTTGAACCCCCACGTCCGTGGACACCAGAACCTAAATCTGGCGCGTCTGCCAATTCCGCCACTTGCGCGTGGTGCGTGCTCTACCCGTTGGGATAGGTACGACCGTCCAAACTCTACCGGGCGAATCGGGCTGTGCGAAGCGTTGGGTCGGCGTGGCGTACTCGTGGGTAACACTACCTGGGATTATAACGATTCGGTAAACCTCAATGTGAGGGGTACTCATGTTTGAGAACTCGGGTAACAGTCCGGACCTGCGCGTTCAAACATGAGGTGGAGTCATGTTTCAGAAGGTTTTGGTACGAGCGTGCAGAAATACTGGGGAGTAGGGGATGATGTGGTCGGAAACGTGAGGCTTTCCTCATGATTTTGTGCGATTGTGGCTCTCAACAGGCCCGAGGGGCTGCCGGATACGTGCGCGTGCCGTCGGTGGGCGACACGCCAGGAGAAGGAAGTCGAGCGTCTTGACGATCAACGAGAGCACCGAAATCGGCAGGGGAGCGACCGCGAAGGCGAATGGTCGCAGCCAGGCGAAGGGTGCCCGCGTGGCGCTGCTGGAGCAGCTGCGCACCGGAGCGGGATACGCGTTGGCGTTCGGTGGACAGGGTGCGCAGTGGCTGCGCGAGCTCGAGGAGATCGGTCGCGACAGTGCGCTGGAACCCGAGCTGACCGCGCTGGTGAACGAGGCCTCCGTACTGATCGAGCCGGTTGCGACCCAGTTGCTGGTGGTGCGCCCCGGCGGTTTCGATCCGATGGGCTGGGTGCTCGAGAGCGAGCTCGACGAGCCGGAGGAGCCGTCCTCGGCGCCCGCGGACTCGGTACTGCGCTCGGTGGCGGTGTCGATGCCCGGCGTGCTGCTGGCTCAGCTCGCCGCGATCAGGGCGCTCGAGCTGCAGGGTCTCGACCTGGCCGAGCACGCGCCGGTCGCGATCATCGGACATTCACAGGGGCTGTTCGCCGCCGCGGCCGTCGAGGCGGGCGGCACGCGGGACGCGGAGCTGCTGGCCATCGCCCAGCTCGTCGGTGCGGCGGCCGGGCTCGTCGCGCGCAGGCGTGGGTTGATGCCGGTGGGCGAGCGCTCGCCGATGGTCGCGGTGTCGAACGTCGATCCGGAGCAGTTGCGGGCGATCGTCACCGAGGTCGCCGAAGGGGTGGATCCCGCGATTGCGGCCGTGGTGTCGATTCGTAACGGACGCAGGCGCGTCGTGCTCTCGGGTGCGCCAGCGCAGATCGATCGGGTGCGCACGCGTTGCGCGCAATTGCACGAGGAGCAGACCCGTCAGCGGGAGAGCAAGGCGCGCGGCGGTGCGGTGTTCTCGCCCGTGTTCGAGGACATCTCCGTCGACGTGGCCTTCCATCACCCGGCGCTGGCCGAGACCGTCGAACAGGTCGCGGGCTGGGCTCGCCAATGCGAACTCGACGCCGACCTCGCCGCCGCGCTGACCCAGCAGGTGCTGGTCGACCCGATCGACTGGGTCGCCACCGTGGACGCCGTGGTCGATGCGGGCGCGCAGTGGATTCTCGATCTCGGCCCCGGCGACCTGCTGTCGCGGGTGACCGGCGGCTCGCTCAAGGGCACCGGTGTCGGCGTGATCGCCGCCGCCACCCGCGCGGGCCAGCGCAGCCTGCTCACCCCGGGTGCCGCGCCCGAGCTGTCGACGCCGTGGTCGGCGTTCGCACCGAAGCCGGTGCGGCTGCCCGACGGCCGCATCGTCGTCGAGACCGCGTTCACCAAGCTCACCGGCCGCTCGCCGATCCTACTGGCAGGCATGACCCCGACCACCGTCGACGCGAAAATCGTTGCGGCCGCGGCCAATGCGGGCCACTGGGCCGAGCTGGCCGGTGGCGGTCAGGTGACCGAGCAGATCTTCGCCGATCGGGTCACCGAGCTGCGCGCACTGCTGCAGCCGGGTCGCGCGGTGCAGTTCAACTCGCTGTTCCTCGACCCCTACCTGTGGAAGCTGCAGCTCGGCGGCAAGCGGCTGGTGCAGAAGGCGCGGGCGGCGGGTGCGCCGATCGACGGCGTGATCGTCACCGCGGGCATCCCCGAACTCGACGAGGCCGTGGCGCTGATCGGTGAGCTGTCCGAGGCGGGCATCAGCCATGTCGCGTTCAAGCCGGGCACCGTCGCCCAGATCAAGGCCGTGCTGCGCATCGCCGATGCCGTGCCGGACTACCCGGTGATCATGCACATCGAAGGTGGCAAGGCCGGCGGTCACCACTCGTGGGAAGACCTCGACGACCTGCTCCTCGCCACCTACGCCCAGTTGCGCGCGCACACCAACGTGGTGATCTGCGTCGGCGGCGGCATCGGCACCCCCGAGCGCGCCACCGACTACCTCACCGGCACCTGGTCCACCGGCCACGGCTACCCGATCATGCCCCTCGACGGCGTGCTGATCGGCACCGCGGCGATGGCCACCCTCGAGGCGACCACAGCCCCTGAAGTCAAGCAGTTGCTCGTCGACACCCCCGGCACCCCCGACTGGGTCGGTGCGGGCACTGCCAGCGGCGGAATGGCTTCCGGGCGTAGCCAATTGGGCGCCGACATCCACGAGATCGACAACGCCGCCTCGCGCACCGGCCGCCTGCTCGACGAGGTCGCCGGTGATGCCGAGGCCGTGGCGAGCCGACGCGCGGAGATCATCGCCGCGCTCGACGCCACCGCCAAGCCCTACTTCGGCGACGTCGCCACCATGACCTACCAGCAGTGGCTGGAACGCTATGTGTCCCTTGCTGTTTCGAGCGACGTGCCGATCTCGTTCGATTGCGGTAGCGATATCGGTGACGCGATCCGCGACGCCACCCGCTCGGACTGGCTCGACATCAGCTGGCGCGACCGTTTCGCGGAGATGATGCGGCGCACCGAATCCCGGCTCAACCCGGCCGACAGCGGCGAGATCGAAACCCTGTTCGCCGACGACGAGGCCTTCGAACACCCGGTGCAGGCGCTGTGCGCGCTGAAGAAGCAGTACCCGTCGGTCGCCGACACCGTGCTGCACCCGGCCGACGTGCCGTTCTTCTTCTCCCTGTGCAAGACCCCGGGCAAGCCGGTGAACTTCGTCCCCGTCGTCGACGCCGATGTGCGCCGCTGGTGGCGGTCGGATTCGCTGTGGCAGGCCCATGATCCGCGCTACTCGGCCGATCAGGTGTGCGTCATTCCCGGCACCGTCGCCGTCGCGGGTATTACCCGCGTGGACGAGCCGGTGGGCGAACTGCTCGACCGCTTCGAGCAGGACACCGCGTACAGCCTGGTCCGGGCCGGTGTTGTCCCCGAACCGGTGGACGCGCGCCGCACCGCAGGCGTGGTGGCCGGTCCGATCGACTCCGTGCTCGCCGCCCCCGACGTGCAGTGGGCCGGTCGCACCACCGTCAACCCGGTGCACCGCCTCGGCGATGTCTCGGAGTGGACCGTCGAGCAGGGGAGTGCGGTGCACCAGAGCACCGGCGCCACCCTGACCGAAACCACCGGGCCCGAAGCCGAATTCGGCTACGTGGAGCTGACGGTGCCGCTGGCCCGTGACTCCGTGCGGATTCGCATCACCGTGCCCGCGAGCGTGTATTCCGGTGGCGCGCCGGTGATCACCGACGCCGATGCCGAGATCGCGATGTCGGCCCTGCTCGGCGTGGCAGCGGGCAAGGCGCTGCCCGAGGTGAAAGCCGGTGTGGCGCACCTCAACCTGGCCTGGATGCCGGATCTCATCGCCGACCACGCCGGTGTCACCGGTTCGGGTCTGCCCGACACCCTCAGCACCCTCGGCCGCATCGCTCCCGACGTGCTCGTCGGTGCGTGCTGGCCCGCGGTGTTCGCGGTGCTCGGTGCGGCCCGCACGCCGGTCGGTGGCTCCGTGATCGAGGGCATGCTGGACCTGGTCCACCTCGATCATCAGATCGAGCTGCTGAGCGAACTGCCTGCCGAGACAAGCATTCTCGTCGTCCGCGCCGAGGGTGGCGCGGTGGTCGACACCGATATGGGTCGCGTGGTCGAGGTCGTGGTGAACATCGGCCTGATCCTCGATCAGGGACTCGACGCCACCCCGCTCGCCCGCCTCATCGAACGCTTCGCCATCCGCGGCCGCAACGGTGCGGGCGAACTCACCGATCCGCCGCGCGCGGCAGGTGCGGTGTCGGACAACGCCACCGACACTCCGCGCCGCCGTCGCCGCGATGTGCAGATGGCCGCCCCCCGCGCCATGCACGCCTTCGCCGCAGTCTCCGGCGACCACAACCCGATCCACACCTCCGACGCCGCCGCCAAACTGGCCGGCCTCGGCAGCCCGATCGTGCACGGCATGTGGCTCTCGGCCGCCGCCCAGCACGCGGTGGTCGCACTGGATCCCGAAAGCTCCGTTCCCGCACGCACTCTCACGGCATGGACCACCAGGTTCCTCGGCATGGTGCGCCCCGGCGCGACCGTGGACGTGCGCGTGGAGCGGATCGCGGTGGACGCGGGCGCCGAGATCGTCGAGGTCTCCTGCCGCGTCGACGGTGACCTGGTCATGACCGCGACCGGGCGCACCGCCGCCCCGAAAACCGTGTACGCCTTCCCGGGCCAGGGCATCCAGCGCAAGGGGATGGGCCTGGACGCGCTGACCCGCTCGAAGGCGGCCAAGCGAGTGTGGGAGCGTGCCGACGCGCACACCCGCGACGCCCTCGGTTTCTCGATCCTGGCGGTGGTGCGCGACAACCCCACCTACCTCAAGGCGCGCGGCGTCGAACACCGCCACCCCGACGGCGTGCTGCACCTGACCCAGTTCACCCAGGTCGCCATGGCTACCCTCGGTGTCGCCCAGGTCGCCGAGCTGCGGGAAGCGGGCGCGTTCGTCGAAGGCGCGATGCTGGCCGGTCACTCGGTCGGTGAGTACAACGCCCTCGCCGCCGTCGCCGGTGTGCTGCCGCTGGAAGCCGTGCTCGAAGTTGTGTTCCAGCGTGGCTCGGCCATGCACGAGCTCGTGCCGCGTGATGCGCAGGGCCGCAGCGACTATCGGATGGCTGCCATTCGCCCGTCGCAGATCGGGCTGCCCGACGCCGAGGTGATCGACTTCGTCAACGGCATCGGCGCCGAAACCGGTGAGTTCCTCGAGGTCGTGAACCTGAACCTGCGCGGCTCCCAGTACGCCATCGCGGGCACGGTCGCCGGGCTCGAAGCCCTGGAAACCGAAATCGATCGCCGCCGAGCCGAATTCGGCGGCAAGCGGGCCTTCATCCTGGTGCCCGGCATCGATGTGCCGTTCCACTCCTCGGTGCTGCGCGACGGTGTACCGGAGTTCCGGCAGAAGCTCGGTCAGTTGCTGCCTGCCGAGGTGCACCCGGAAGTCCTTGTCGGACGATACATTCCGAACCTCGTGCCCCGTCCGTTCTCGCTGGATCGCGAATTCCTCACCGAGATCGCCGAACTCGTGCCGTCCGAGCCCCTGGCCGCCGTGCTGGCCGACTTCGACAACTGGGCCAAGCGTGACGCCGAACTGTGCCGCGTGGTGCTGATCGAGCTTCTCGCATGGCAGTTCGCCAGCCCGGTGCGCTGGATCGAAACCCAGGACCTGCTGTTCACCGACGCCGCCCACGGTGGTCTCGGCGTCGAACGCTTCGTCGAGGTCGGCCTCGGCGCCACCCCGACCGTGGCGAACCTGGCCACGCAGACGCTGAAACTGCCCGCATTCGGTGGGGCGACCGTCGAGGTCGTCAACGTCGAGCGGGATGCGGCGGTCGTCTACTCCACCGACACCGACCCGGCCCCGGTCGAGGACATCGACGAGACCCCGGTCGAGACGCAGGCAGCACCGGCAGCAGCAGCCCCCGCCGCCGCTCCGGTAGCGACCGGCGGCCCCCGCCCCGACGACATCGCCTTCAGCGCCGCTGACGCCACCCGCGTGCTCATCGCACTGTGGACCAAGCTTCGTCTGGACCAGATCGGCCCCGTCGACACCATCGAAGGCCTCTGCGACGGTGTCTCCTCGCGGCGCAACCAGCTCCTCGTCGACCTCGGCGCGGAACTGTCCCTCGGCGCCATCGACGGCGCGGCCGACGCCGACATGGGCGCACTCGCCGCCACCGTCGAACGCCTGGCCCGCACCTACAAGCCCTTCGGCACCGTGCTCACCGACGCCATCGGCGACCACCTGCGCAAGGTCTTCGGCCCGTCGGGCAAGCGGCCCGCCGCCATCGCCGACCGGGTCAAGAACGTCTGGGAACTCGGCGACGGCTGGGCCAGCCACGTCACCGCCGAGGTCTCGCTCGGCACCCGCGAAGGTGCGAGCGTGCGCGGCGGCGACCTCGGTGGTCTCACCGGCGGTGCGCTGAGCGACGCCGCTTCGGTCGACGCCGCCATCGATGCGGCCGTGCAGGCGGTCGCGGCGCGGCGCGGGGTCGCGGTCTCGATGCCCTCGGCGGGTGGCGCTGCCGGTGGCACCGTCGACGCGGCCGCATTGGGTGAGTTCACCGAGCAGATCACCGGACGCGACGGCGTGCTCGCCACCGCGGCTCGGGTCGTGCTCGAACAGCTCGGCCTCAGCGAGAAGATCAGCGCACCCGAGGCGACTCCCGACACCCTCGCCGACCTCGTTTCGGCCGAATTGGGTTCGGACTGGCCGCGTTTGGTCGCGCCCGCGTTCGATGCCCGCAAGGCCGTCCTCATCGACGACCGCTGGGCCACCGCCCGCGAGGACCTCGCGAAGATGTGGCTCGGTGACGACGCCACCACCGCCGCGCAGCCGATCGACGGCTTCACCGGCGCCGGGGAAGCTGTTGCGGCCCAGGCGAACTGGTGGCGTCAGCGGGCCATGCACGAGGCCCGTTCGGTGCTGGCCGGGGTGTACGCGCAGATCGCGAAGGCCGCGCTCGGCACCACCGAGCCGGGCCTGTGGTCCGACGATCTCGCCGTGATCACCGGCGCCAGTAAGGGTTCCATCGCGGCAGCGGTCACCGGCAAGCTCCTCTCCGGTGGCGCGACCGTGGTGGTCACCACCTCGGGTCTCAACGACGAGCGCCTGAGGTTCTACCGTTCGCTCTACCGCGACAACGCCCGCCACGGTGCGGCGCTGTGGGTGGTCCCGGCCAATATGGCCTCCTACCAGGACCTCGACTCGCTGATCGACTGGGTCGGTACCGAGCAGCTCGACAACGCGGGCGGCGCCAAGATCAAGGTCAAGGACGCCATGACCCCGACGATGCTGCTGCCGTTCGCGGCACCGCGCGTCGCCGGTGACCTCGCCGACGCGGGCGCCCGCGCCGAAATGGAAATGCGCGTACTGCTGTGGTCGGTCGAACGGCTGATCGGCGGCCTGTCCGCCCTCGGCGCCGACCACGACGTCGACGCGAAACTCCATGTGGTGCTGCCGGGTTCGCCCAACCGCGGCCTCTTCGGCGGCGACGGAGCCTACGGCGAATCCAAGGCCGCACTCGACGCGGTGGTCGCCAAGTGGAAGGCCGAGAAGTCCTGGGCCGAACGCGTCACCCTCGTGCACGCGCTCATCGGCTGGGTGCGCGGCACCGGGCTGATGGGCCACAACGACCCCATGGTCGAGGCTGTCGAGAAGGCAGGCGTGCACACCTGGTCGACCGCCGAGATGGCCGACGAGCTGCTCAAGTGGTGCACCTCGCGTGCCCGTCAGGTGACGATCACCGGCCCGCAGCAGATCGACCTCACCGGCGGTCTGGCGCGCGCCAAGCTCGACCTGCCCGCCTTGGCCAAGCAGGCACAGGAAGCCGCTGCGGAGAAGACGGAAGAAGTCGCGACCGCCGCGACCATCTCCGCGCTGCCCGCACCGCCCACCCTGAGTTCCGCACTGCCCGTCCCGGATTGGGCGCCGGTCACCGCGGACCTGAGCGAGATGGTCGTCATCGTCGGTGCCGGCGAGCTCGGCCCGTACGGCTCCTCGCGTACCCGCTTCGAGATGGAGGTCGAAGACAAGCTCTCGGCCGCAGGCGTGCTCGAACTGGCCTGGACCACCGGCCTCATCCGCTGGGAGAACGAGCCCAAGCCCGGCTGGTACGACACCGAATCCGGTGACTTCGTACCGGAAGCCGAGGTCGCGGAGCGCTACCACGACACCGTCGTCGAACGCTGCGGTGTGCGCCGCTACGAAGACGACGGCGCCATGCTCGACAACGCCGCCCCGCTGCTCACCTCGGTGTTCCTCGATCAGGACCTGTCGTTCACCGTCGCCAACGAGACCGAGGCACGGGCATTCGCCACCGCCGATCCCGAGCACACGGTGATCAGCCCGGTCGAGGGTTCGGGCGACTGGACCGTGACTCGCCAGGCCGGCACCGAGATCCGCGTGCCGCGCAAGGCGAAGCTCTCCCGGGTGGTCGGCGGTCAGATCCCGACCGGCTGGGACCCCACCATCTGGGGCGTCTCCGCCGACATGGCCGCCTCGATCGACCGGGTCGCGCTGTGGAACATCGTCTGCACCGTCGACGCGTTCGTCGGCGCGGGCTTCAGCCCCGACGAGCTGATGAGCTGGGTGCACCCGAGCCTGGTGGCCAACACCCAGGGCACCGGTATGGGTGGCATGTCCTCGATGCGCTCGCTCTACGTCGACAACCTGCTCGGCGAACCGCGCCCGAACGACATCCTCCAGGAGGCTCTGCCCAACGTCGCCCTCGCGCACGTGGTGCAGTCCTACGTCGGCAGCTACGGCGCGATGGTGCACCCGGTTGCGGCGTGCGCCACGGCGGCGGTCTCGGTCGAGGAAGGTGTCGACAAGATTCGGCTCGGTAAGGCCGAGGTCGTGGTCGCCGGTGGTTTCGACGACCTGGGTATCGAAGGCATCGTCGGCTTCGGTGACATGTCGGCCACCGCCGACTCGGCGAGCATGCGCGCCAAGGGCATCAGCGACCGCTACTTCTCCCGCGCCAACGACCGTCGTCGCGGTGGGTTCGTGGAATCGCAGGGTGGCGGCACCGTGCTGCTGGCCCGCGGTGACGTGGCCGTGGAGATGGGTCTGCCGGTGCTGGGCGTCGTTGCCTTCGCCCAGTCCTTCGCCGACGGCGTCCACACCTCCATCCCCGCACCGGGTCTCGGTGCGCTGGGTGCGGGGCGTGGCGGCAGCGGCTCGCGACTGGCGGCCGAACTGCGCAAGCTCGGCGTGACCCCCGACGACATCGCCGTGATCTCCAAGCACGACACCTCCACTGCCGCCAACGATCCCAACGAGTCGGAGCTGCACGAGCGGCTCGCGGGCGCGCTGGGTCGCACCGAGGGCGCACCGCTGTTCGTGGTCTCGCAGAAGAGCCTCACCGGCCATGCGAAGGGCGGCGCGGCGGCGTTCCAGCTCATCGGGCTGTGCCAAGTGCTGGAAAACGGTGTGGTGCCGCCGAACCGGAGCCTGGACTGTGTCGACGAGAAGATGGCCGCCTACCCGCACCTGGTGTGGGCGCGCGAGCCGCTGCGCTTCGGCGAGAAGTTCGCGCTGAAGGCGGGTCTGGTGACCTCGCTCGGCTTCGGTCACGTGTCCGGTCTGCTCGCGGTGGTCCATCCGCAGGCGTTCCTGGCCGCGATCGAACCGGGCGCGCGGGCCGAGTACCAGGAGCGTGCGCAGCAGCGTGCGCTCGCGGGCAGGCAGCGGTTCGCCGAGGCCATGTGCGGTGGGTCGGCGCTCTACGAGAAGCCCGCCGATCGTCGACTGGGCGCGGAGGGCACGCCGGCCAAACAGATTCGTCAGCTGGAAGCCAACATGCTGCTCTCGCCGCAGGCTCGCCTCGACAGCGACGGCCGCTACCGCGCGGACGGCTTCGGTTGTGGCACGGGGCAAATCGCTCCGCAGTCGACCGAAGCGTCGTAGGCTGCCGCTTCGTGACGATTCTCGGTATCGGCTTGGACCTGGTGACCATCTCCGAGTTCGCCGAACAGCTGCAACGGCCCGGGTCGACCATGCTCAGGGAGACATTCACCGCTGGTGAACGTCGCTACTGCCAGAGCAAACAGACCGACCCGGCCCGCAGCTTCGCCGCACGCTGGGCCGCGAAGGAGGCGGTGCTCAAAGCCTGGGCAGCGTCTCGCTTCGCCCGCAGTCCCCAGATCGGCGACAACCCGTATCCACTGATCGAAGTCGTCAACGACGCGTGGGGCAGGCCGAGCATCAAACTGCACGGCCTCGCCGCCGAGTTCCTGCCCCGCGTGCGCGTGCACCTGTCGTTGACCCACGACGGTGACACCGCCGCGGCGATGGTGGTGCTGGAAGACCCGGGCGAACTGGCCGACCTCATCGAGGGACGGACCAGCACCAGTCAGCGCGACAACTGATTTCGCGAGAACATGGGTAACTCGCCGGGGACATCCAGAACTCGGCGAGTTACCCACCGCAGGCCCGATTGAGACCTCGAGCGCACTCAGCTGTCGGCTGAATCCTCGGGGAGGCGGGACTGCTGCCGTGATTCCTTTTCTGCCACAAGCAGATATGCGACCATCAAACGCTTGAGTTCGGCGACGGCGTCTTTGTTGGACTGATCTTCCTGCACCGAGAAATTCAGCATCGAATACACCACGTGCACCAGCACTTCGGCCATCATCGTGCGCCGGGCGGGTGGCGTGCGCGGGGTCAGCGGCCGCAGCATCTGCGAGACGACCGCCGCGAATTCCTTCTCGTGCAGCGCGCCGGTAGCCCGTGTGGACGGGGTTGACTGCATCGCCAGCCACACCTCACGCCGGGACGGGTCGCTGGTCCACAGGTTCGCCATGTGGTCGACGAACTGGTTCATGTGCCGCAACCAGTCCAGCGAGGGGACTTCACCGTGGAAGTCGGCCAGCTCACGCGACACCGCGACCAGGTCCTGGCGATTGAGCTCGCAGACGATCACGTACTTGTTGGCGAAGAACTGGTACAGCGTGCCGATCGGCACCTCGGCGCGCTGGGCGACCTCTTCACAGGTGAACGATTCGAAACCCACCTCGGTGAGCAGTTCGCGCGAAGAAGCCAGCAGCGCGTCGAACTTGCGCTTGCTGCGCTCCTGGGTCGGCCGCTTGCGCGGCATCAACTCCTGCGGGTCGTCCTGCAATTCCAGCGCAGGGTCCGGACGGCTCTGCGGTGACCGGGCCTGCGCGTGTACTTCCACCCATCCAGGCTAGCGGTATGCGCACGTCCGCGGCACGCCTCTACCGACAGCGTGTCAACAACTGGCCGAAATCCTGACCCATCCACACCCCGACCGGTGACGAATCATCAGATAAGTGTGCGTGTATCCGCATGCTTATTCGCGGCTGAACGCTCACGCCGCACCAGACCTACCGCGAAGAGACGGACCCGTGCGGTCCCGTCCCGCACCGTTTCGCTCAGGGGAAGGGCTAGCTTGTGGCATCAGGATCTGTGGTAACACTCGGCGTCAGCACCGAGCGGGGAGCCGTACACGCGGTCGCGTTCGCCGACACCGGCGTCACTCTGACGGACCGGATGTTGCTGCGGCGCACTGTCCGTGCCGGTGGGGACGGCAAAGGAGACGTGGCGGCGGCGGTGCACAGCGCACTCGACACGATCGCGGCCGAACTCGACGACGAGCACGAGATCGCCGGGGTGGCAGTGAGTTACCGCGACGCGAACGAGCGGCGCGCGATCGTGACCCGGCTGGCCGAGACCGAATGGCGTGCGGCCTCGCTGGTTTCGGCGAAGTCGGCGCATCTGTTCGTCGCGGGCGCGATGACCTGGCTCGACGAGTTCGACAACCTGCTGGTCTACGAGGCGGTGCCCGGCTACCAGGCGATGACTTTGATCGACCCGGGCCGCCACCGTGTCCTCGCCGCCTACTCGCAAACCGGCGCGCCCACCCCCGATGCCTTGCGCGCCGGGGTGTCGTCGGCATGGGACCAGTTCGAGGCGGCGTCGGTGAAGCCCAGCGCGGTGGTGCTGATCGGTTCGTCGTCGGACTCGCCCGCGGTGCGTGACGCGGTCGCCGGATTCGGGGTGCCGGTCCTGCCGTGTCGATTGGCGCCGTTCGCGCCCGCCGCCGGTGCCGCGCTGGTCGCGCTCGGTGACACGGTCGTGGTGCCGATCTCGGTGGCTTCGCGGTCCAAGCGGGGGACGGCGATGGTCGCGGCGGCGGCGAGTGTGCTGGCGGGCGGACTCGTCGCGGGTGGTTCGTATGCGGTGATGAACGGCGGGACGCCGGTGGTCGACAACACCGCGGTGTCGTCGGAGCCGGGTGCGGCGTCGGCGCCGGTTGTTCCGCAAGCCCCCCAGACGCACGAAGCCGCCTCGGTCGAGACCGGGTCGACCGGTGGTGTGGGGTCGAGCAACGGGTTGCAGGTGAGCCCTGCGGAGGAATCGACCACCTCGCCGTACGAGACGGTGTCGCCGAATCCGCAGTTGGTGAACCCGGGCGAGTTCCCCCTCGACTACCCGACCCAGCTGTACGGCGATGCGCCGGAAGAAGATCCGCTGCCGCTCGAACCGGCCGCACCCGTGTTGCCGCAGATCCCCGCAGCAGTGCCGACCCTGCCTGGCACCGGCATCCCGCTCGGCATGCAGCCAGCGCAGGCCGGTGTGCCGGACGGTCCGCGCACCGAATCCGCCGACTGATCTTCGCCAGATCGAAATGGGGCAGCGCATCGCTGCCCCATTTCGGCGTTGCGACCGTCTATAACAACAGGCCCGGCAGTCGCTCCCCGAAAGTACTGCGGTGCCGCACGGCCTCGTCGAACCGCCACCGGTCCGAGCCTTGATGAAGTGCAGCTAACGAAGACGCTGCGGCGCGGCCAACGGTCTCACGTTCGTGTTCATGTTCCTGCCCCTTCGATGAAGTGCAGCTCCCGAAGGTGCTGCGGCTCGCCGATGTGACCGAACCAGCGCATTGGGCTGTGCCTCGATGGAGTGTAGCTCGCGAAGGTGCTGTCAGACGCTGAGTCGGCCGCCGATGGGCCCGACCACATGGCCTGGCCCATCGCTCGACGGTTACGAACCGTGTTCATCGCCAAATTCTGTCTACACCGACAGATCGCGGCGCAACTTGGCGACATGGCCGGTCGCGCGAACGTTGTACTGGGCCACCTCGATCTTGCCTTTTTCGTCGACCACGAACGTTGAGCGGATCACGCCGGTCACGGTCTTGCCGTACATCATCTTCTCGCCGAAAGCGCCCCACGCTTTGAGCACCTCGCGCTCGGGGTCGGAGAGCAGCGGGAAGGTCAGGCCCTCGTTGTCACGGAATTTCGCCAGCTTGGCGGGCTTGTCGGGGGAGATGCCGAGCACCTCCAGGCCCGCGCCACCCAGCTCGGCCAGGCTGTCGCGGAAATCGCAGGCCTGCTTGGTGCAGCCGGGGGTGCTGGCGGCAGGGTAGAAATAGACGATCACCTTGCGGCCGCGGTAATCCGACAGCGACACATCGTTGCCGTCGGCGTCGGGCAGCGTGAACTCGGGGGCGGTGTCTCCGGGGGACAGGCGTTGGTTGTCGGTCACCACCGCACGGTAACCGACCGGTCCGACAAGACGCATGGATAGACTCGGTGACGAGCAGTAGACATATACCTGGAGGTGACGGTGGCCAAGGACGACACCGACCGGATCGAACGCGAGATCGAGATCGCGCGTACCCGGTTGGCGACCACGCTCGACGAACTGGCGGTGCGCGCGGATCCGCAACGGATCGCCGACGACACCAAGAACATGGTGGTCGCCAAGTTCAACGAGCCGAAGGTCAAATACACGCTGATCGGAGCGGGCGCCCTCGTGGCAGGCCTGGTCCTGATCAAGATCTTCCGCCGCTGAATCAGTAGGCCGGACAACAAAAAACACCCGATGTGCCAACGAGCCACATCGGGTGTTTTTTCGTGCTCTTACTGCGTGGGGCAGGCCAGGCCGTCGCCGTCGGGATCGAGGTGCGGCGAGTAGCCCGCCTCGCCACGGAACAGCGGCGCGCGACCGGCGGCCATCGCGTCGTCACAGCTGCGGAACGCGCCACCGGCCGACCCGGACTGGACCAGGTTGGCCGAGCCGGTCGCGCCGAGAAGGGAGTCGAAGCTGGACGAACCGGTGCCGGCCGAACCCGCGAACGGGTTGGCACTGGCGACGGGAGCGGCGATCAGGGCGAGCCCTACGGCGGCAAGGCTGACGGTGAGCCGACGAACGTTCATGTATTCCTCGATGTCTGCTGCGGTTCAGTGTGGGCGCGGCCACGATCGGCCGCTAGGCCCCGTCCACCTTGGTGACGAGGCGACCGATTGTCAACCGCACGCGGTGTCACCTTCATTCAGGAATGCTCTACGGCGCCATGGATCACCACGATTCCGATGCTGCAGCTAGGAAATCTATGGCTGCACGTCATACGGAGGCGGCCTCGTGGCCCAGTGCTGTCAAGACCTTCGGAATTGACCATTTACATTGTCGCACTCAGGATTTGGCAGCGGGGGTGCCGTCTTTTGTGGGATCGTCTACTCGATGCAAGGCGCGGGTCGCGGAGTAGCTCAACCGACTAGCGAGGCATCAAACGATAACTACTATGACTATGACTAGAGGAGACGAGATGGCCGAACATAGGCAGGATCCGGCGGAAGGGGAATTTCGGATGGTGTGCGAAGAGAACGCCCGGTTGAAGCGCCTTCTAGGTCACGCAGAGCTCGAAAAGGATGTGCTGCGTGAAGATCTAGAGGGGCCCCAGTAACTGGGTGGTCACTGGGCTGGAGCGGTGTGCGGCAGTCAGTGGTATCGAGGGTGAGTTGGTAGCCTCGGCTTGCTGCACTTCATCCAGGTCTACTGTGCCTCTGACGAAAGTTGTTCGCCGCAGCGGCGGCTTCGGCTGTCTTGGGAGGTGGGGCTCAGGCATGAGCCCCACCTGCTTGGAGTTCATGTCAAGGTCGTGAGGGTGCCTGCCAGGATCTGGCGTTCGGGCGCGCTCGGATTGTCGCTGACGGACACCGGGAATTGAGCGATCGCTGGAACTCCTCTGTTGTACAACCACATTCGTGCTGCTGTATGTCCTGAATCGTTTGGTTCGACGGCTGACGCCAGCTGCTTGGAGATGAGAAGGCTGCGAAGGCGCGCGGTTGTCAGTGGTTCGGTCGGTACAGGCAGATGCATTGAGACCGGATGCGTTCGCCGGGCTGGCACCGTAGCGCCAGGCGTCACGGACTGTCTGTCTGTCTGGTGGATTGTGGGGAGCTGGCTGAGTCCCCACAGTGCGCACCAAGCGACCGCATTGTCGACGGGGCCCGGACGGGTGAGTCCGGTGGCGGTACGGGAGTCCGCTTTGCTGCTGCCATTTTCGTCGACAAGAGTGTCGCCACGAAGGCCGCTGAGGATTTGGGTGCCGGTGCGCGCGGTGACTGCGTGCGCCAGCGGGCCCAGCCGGTTGCCGACGAACTCTTCGCCACGATTGCGTGTCTTCATCTCCCATCGGCTCGCACCGTCATCGGGACGTGGCGCGTTCTGCTCGAATCGCCAGTAGGCGGGCTCACCCAAAGCGGCGATCAAACGGAGGTCGTCTGTCGATGGCTGCTCGAGTTGGTCGATCGTGAGGTGGCGCGCGGCTTGTAGGTGTCGCCACGATTCCGGCGACGACGGTGTTTTGATCCGAGGGCTGAAGGTCCCGGTCGCCCGTCCTTCGTGTGTAAACCTGTGTTGAACCCAGCTGTCGTCAGTGCTGTGTTGGGTGGCATGGCGGTGGACAGCCGCCGCGACATCGTCGAACTGTGCCTCGCCGATGTCTAGTTGTGGCTGTGGGGTTCGCGTGCGGCTCCACCACAAACGTGTTCGCTTACCAGTCTCGGACTCCCAGATCGCGGCCATCCCGTAGAGCGTGAAATGCGTCAGTGCATTCGTGACATCACCGGGAAAGGTGAGGATCGTCATCTGCCCTCCTGCGAGATCTGGCAGTCAGCCGCTCTGAGTAGCGCTTCCAAGTAGGCACATCCCCACGTTCCCCACTGCTCGTGCGTCGATTCGATCAGCTCATCCCAGCTGCCACGGTCGAACAATTCGGCGGTCGTGGCGCGAGCTTCGGGAGACTGGGTATCCACCAATTCCTGTGCCGAATGAGGGAACCCGGGTCGTCCGTGTCCGTGACTTGTTCCAACGAGGCGAACGGTCAGGGCGCTTGCTTCGTCGACGATACCGAGGGCGTTCGCCGCTAACGTGGCCGACAGTTGCTCGTGCCGCCAACCGACCGGAAGCCCACCAGTGCCATCTGCCCGTTGCGCGCGCCGCGTCGAGCCCCGGCCCTTTGCGAGGAGGACGGCAGGATCGCTGTTGCCGAGCCGAAAGACCTGGAAACGCCGGTCTGCTTTGCCCGCATCGTGCCAGCGCCCGGCGTTCCGCAGCGTTGGTATCAGCGTCTCGGACAGCCCGATCGCAGTCCCGATAATCGCCGCGCGATCGCCGACGTCCTGGTTGTGAGCATCCAGGTGAACGATATTTCGTGAATGAACTTGCTGGATCTGGTCAGTCAGGGTTTGTGCTTGCCCGACGGCGATCGTGAGCCACGCGCCCGACATGTCTTCTAGCCCTCCCCAACTGAACTGCACCATGCTGAGATCGGCCTCGACGAGTTGCGCGAGGCGCGGATCGTCGTCGATATACTTCGCCGCAAGGGCGACGAGATCTGATTCGCTGGGTTCCGGGTTGTCGCGGACCAAGTCGCTGAGGTCATCCAGCATTTGACTGATCCACGTCGCCGAATTCGGATTGAGGTCGGTGAAGAATCTCAGCCGAGCGTGGTCCAGCGAGTCGTAGACGTCGACACCTAGCTCGGTGGGTGCTTTCACAACCACTTTTCCGGTACACACCTTGTGGTCGCTGTCGATCACCACGACATCGCCGGGTTGCACGGACTCGTTGACTGCCCGTGTGGTGGCTGCCGCGTCGCCATCCGCGACGACAGCGGCGCTGATCTCGCCCTCCCTGAACACGAACGCACGTCGCGGTGCCTCGGTTTGCTTTCTGCTGTCGTCATCGAGCAGACGCGGGATCAGGTAACGCAAGTCATCCAGACTGCAGGGGTAGATTTCGTCGGCAAGTGGCGGCGTAGCGTCCATCAATGCCTTGGCCGCCAGCTCATCCGCCGGGAGCGTACGGACAACGAGACCTGCTGAAGCGGTGTCGGATTCAAGTGAATCTCGCAACCACAGCGCGAGGTCGGGATCGGTGACGAGATTGCCGTCGGTGCGACTCAACAGCCAGGCGTCCGGCGATTCGAGACGTTGCAGCAGTGTTCGGGCGAGACTGCCGGGAGCGGGTGGGTCGTCGGTGAGCGCCCAGGGGGCCAGGCCGTTCGGATCGGCCGCACGGCGACTCAGCCATTGCCACGTGTCGGCGAGGTGGTCGTATTCGGCGGTATCGCCCTTTTGCGCGTACGGGTAGATCGGGATAGAGCGCCGATCGGATGCGTCGGTGGCAAATTCGGCGAACAGCTCAGAATCAGTGGTCGGTCCGATCACCACGAACTCCGTGTAATCGCTTGTGCCAGTTCGGTTCACCCGACCGGCTCGCTGTGCCAATGGTTGCGCGGGTGCAAGCTCGGAAACACCGGCGGCGAGATCCAGGTCGACCCCGACTTCCAGCGTCTGCGTGGCAACAAGAACATCGACGGATGAATTACCCTGTGGTGTAAGAAGATCCGTCGGCATCCGCTTTAGGTCGAACGGCCGTAGTCGTCCGACTACGGCTTCGACCCTGAGCCCCGCTCTGTGCAACGACTGCGCGACGTCACCAGCCACCGAGACGGTATTGACGAAGCAGCCCACCGTTCGTCCGCCCGGACTCCCGTGACCATAGGTATTGTGTAGCCGAACAACCTGGTCGACGATTTCGTCGAGATAGGCGGCGCGGGCGCTACCGGTCCGCGCCGGTGGCCAATTCTCGGATTCGACCTGAACTATCTGCTTTGGTGTCGACAGTCGGTGCCGCAAGGCGTCACTGTGGTCGAGATCTGATGAGACGACACCGCATTCGGTGTAGGTGCCTGCTTCTCCGCCCGGGGTCGCCGTTGTCTCCACGACTTGCAGGGCGGGTACTTCGAGCAGCTCTGCTTTCGGTGCGGTCAGTTCGGAGATCCTGCGGGCGGTCATCAACAACTGCTGATTGAGGTGAGCCTCGTCGAGAACGATCACGCTGTCGTGTGTCAGCAGGCCCGCCGCACGGGGTGCTGTGAGGCGACTGGCACCGTATCCCCGGAACAACACGCGGCTGCCCCACATGTCAGGAGTCGCGCAGATAACCTGAACTGCGCTGGGGTCGTTCACCCAATCTCGTTGGAGCGCGACTGCACCGCGAAGATTGATGACGTCGAACGGTGCGTCAGATGAATTCGATGCCATCCGTAGTCCGGCCAGCGTAGCGGCGACTGTGGACGAGATCGATCCGGCGGATGCCGTCCCGATGGATTCACCGATCACTACGGCTCGTTGACCGTGGCGATCGACCAGTGCCCGTCTGTTCACGACGATGGCGAGTCTGCGCGGAACGCGCGCTCCTAAACCTGTCGCGGCCAATGCGCAAGCAAACAGGTGGACTTCGACGACGCTGGACTTTCCTGCCCCGGTCGGGGCAACGATACGGTCTGGCCACCTTCCGCTGGCGGCGACTTGGTCGAGTAGCCGTTGCTGCCACGGATACGGCCGCATTCCGTTGTTGACCTCGGCAAAGAAGTCACCGAAGTCACCGGTCGTCAGCACGACTGCTCCTTCGCCAATGAATCGAGCAACATCTCCACCGGAACGTCCCGAGGTACCAACAGGCCACCGCCGAGGTGTCTGCTCTGGCCGATCGCGACAAGCGTTCGATTGCCTGCCAGATCGCCGAGCGTGAGCGTTGCGCGATAGGGCTGCACGACGATCTGGCTCGGCGTCTTGTGGACCCAGTGGGACACGTCTGACGCGTGAACCCGCTGGGTGTCGAAGACATGGACCTGATGCCCGCGGACTTCATCGGACAGCTTCTCGAACCAGCGGTTACCGGTAGGCGGGCCGAACATATCGCGCCAGACCAGACCGACCGACACTAGGGCCGCATCCTTCAACGTCCATGTCGAGCGGGGGCCATTCGCACCCCGGCCACGCCGCTGCGGCGCGGTTTCCGGGATAACAACGGTATCGGTCCGCCACAAGCGGACATGGTCGGGCAGCGGGTCGTCCCACATCGAATGTCCGCTGATGGCGATCGGTTCGCCGAGACGGACAGTTCTATCCCTCGAGGTGATCTTGTGCAGCCAGGGAAGGTTCGCTTCTACCGCTTCCAGTTCCATCCCGCTGTTGGGCGGCAGCATGATAGCGAAGGCGGGACCGTTGATACCGTGCTGGCGAACGAAGTTTCGAGACAGGTACTGAATGGCGACACGATTCTGTGGAATCGATGCACCGTCGGGATACCGGCCGGTTATCAGGGGCGATGCGCCAAAGCCGATTGCTGAGATCAGGGCGCGATGCAGGGTGACACACCAACGAACCCGGTCCTGCGGTGCGATCTCGGCACCGAAGGACGGCTTCGCTGGAACAAGTAGAACTTGGGCCCATGGAGCCGTCGATTGTTCGGGTGTCGGCTCCCGATACCGGAACGGTTCGAGACCAGCACGCGATGGCGGTGTCGAGCCAGCGGATTCGGCGCTGGTGTGCCGATCTTGGGTGACTGACGGCGTACGAGCCGTCGCGACCTGATGGGCTTCGGTCAGTGCGCTGGTTCGACCGACGACAGCGACTTCGACGGCGACGCCGCCTGGATCGAATGGTGTTGCCTCGTGGTCGAGGAGATGGGTCGCCTCGACGTCGGCCAAGTCGAGCACAACGGGGCTCAGCGATTCGCCCAGACAGCCGACATCGTTGCAGAGCAGGCTCAACGTTTCCTGCACATCGGAAGGTATCGGCTCGTGCCAACACCAGCCGATCTCACTTTCGAACGCGTACCCGTCGGATGTCGCTCGTGCTGTGACCTTGTCCTTCCAGTCCTTTCCTTCCTTCGGAATCGTGCCTTCCTTTCGGAACGCCTTGACCGCGTCGCGGCTCAACGGTGCGATTCGTGGAACTCGAAGTCCGGTTGGGGGGTGCTGCTCCAGCCACTCCAGTGCAGCGATCGCTGCCGGTGACGGTGCCAGACCGTGTGCAGTCTCTACCGCGGTGATCCCTTGGCCCGCGGCGTTGAGCAGTGCGGCATGTAGCCGTCCGGGGCTTGGCATCGGCTCAGCCAACCCGTTCGGTAGATGCCCGACATATGTGCCGAGCAAGAATCGCGCACGAATTCCAGTCGCCACGGATCATTCCTCGCCGGCGTCAGCTACGGCAGACCCTGCGACCAATGGATTGCCGACCACCTCGAAGACCTGTCCCGACCAGTTCACATCCGCGACACGGCGCGCGGTGGTCAACGCTTCCTCGAAGACTGCGTCGGCGGCATCGATCGACAGCGGCGCCAGCTCCACGAACTGCCCGTGACGTGCATCCAACCGAACCTGGGTTGGAGCGGACTCGAGCAGATCGCAGTTCGCGCGCAGCGAGAGCTCTGAATCCGACCGAGCCAGGCCTGCTAGCGCGTACGCCGCCAGCAATGCTCGGCAGGCGGCGTCGCCCTCAACTCCTGCTCCGAACCGTAGCTGACGCAACGCTGCGAAACTCAGCACATGGGTGCGGATGATGCGACTGCACGACACAGCGCCGAGCGATTCGAGGGCGGGTGGGATTCCGCCAAGGCCCAGGACAGAACCTGAATTACCCTTTGCTGCACGGGCTTTCGCAGCCTTCTCGACCTTCTCGATCAGCTTGGGACTGAGCTCGGATTTTTGCTCGTTGACAAGTGAGAGCAGATCTTCGCCGCTGAGCTGAACGCTCATGCCGACCGGGTCGACGCGGGCTCCGCCACGGCGGGGTTCAGGGGCGTGACGATCCTGTTCTGACAGAACGCCAACGATCTCGCCGACCAACGCACTACGGTAGCGACCCTGTCGGCTACGCCGGGTGGAGTCCCAGCCACCGAAAACTAGTGCAGTGGGCGCGAATTCGAGCAGCGCGCGGGCATTCCCTGGTGAGGCGTCGCGTGCAGCCCGATAGGCGGCGCTCGCCGTGACCGGCTGTCCATCAAGGGATCCTGCGCGGATATGCCCGTCGAACACTCGGTGGGGGAGGCTCAAATCTGAGTACGAACCACCATCTCCTCGGTAGGTGACCTCCACACGCGGCACGGCGCCGAACAAGGGATGACCATCGGCAATCGCCTGTTCGATAACGGCTTCCACCCGATTCAACTGGCTCTGCTTTTGGTCGATGACCACCGTCAACTTCGGCCCATCGTCGATGAACCGTGTTTCGTAGGCGAAGATCGCCTGGCCCCGGCTGTCCACATACCGGGCGGGTGCAACCGCAGCATGTGGGCCACCGGCGGCGACGAGCTCGGTCACTGACGTCAATGCCGACGATCCTCCCGCTGAACACGCATCGAGTACCTGATTGAACGACAGGTCTGTCACTGAGTCTCCCCTGGTCACATTGTGTTTGGTGTCGAGCCCCACTGCTGCCACCACGAGCCTGGGCAGCTGACGAGCATCATTCATCATCGGTACGACATGTTCGGCGTTACGAGTCGATCCCGCGACGAACACACCTCGCCCTCGCGGTCGCACGCCCGAAGCCGCCGCCCAAGCGCCCGTGGATTCGGAAGCTTGTCGGTGGGGTGGACTACCTTCCGCCTAGCAGCCTTCGCGGCTGCAAGCTTCACCGTTCGATGGTCGATCACCGCAGTGATCAGAGCGGAGCGCTCATGGTGGCTCCCATGTATGAATCGGCATGTCAGATGAAGGATTCTGGGAATGGATATCGTCCCTATCAGTTTGGTTGCGCATCACGTGTTCTGCCCACGGCGGGCATGGCTGGAGGCGGCTGGCGAGAGCACTGACACCTACCAGATGGCAGTCGGTTCGGCTGCGCACCAGGCGGTGGACAACCCTGCGGCCTCAAGACTGGGCGTACATCGAGCCGTCGACGTCGCGCATCGCGCGCTCGGGTTGGTCGGCCGAACCGACGTTATCGACGATGGTGCCGACGGAATCAAGGTCGTCGAGTTCAAAGCCACGCCGGTGCGTCGAATTCCCGAAGTCACCGATGCGATGAAGATCCAACTGGCACTTCAGGGCGAGTGCCTTGCTGACATGGGACACGAGGTCGCGGAGTTTGGGGTCTACTTCACGACGCACAACAAGTATGCCGCGGTCGATTTGACCGACGCGGACAGAGCTGCCGCGGAAACTCTTGTGCTCGAGACCCGCAACTCCGTGTCGGCGGCTGTGGCTCCACCTCCGTTGGAGGACGATCCACGATGCCTGCGGTGCTCTCACGTCGGTGTTTGCCTGCCGGATGAGCGAGTTCAGAGCGAGGTCGTTCGGCGAATCAACGTCGCCGACCCCGACTCGAATATTGTCCATCTCGCTACTCCTGGGAGCCGGGCTTCGGTAGGGCGCGGCCGGATGAAGGTCGAACATCGAGGCGAGCAACTCGCGTCGGTGCCGCTCGAACGGATTCAGGGTTTGGTGCTGCACGGCAACATCGACTTGTCTGGCGCACTGATTCGGGAGTTGCTGTGGCGCGGACTGACGATTGTTTGGTGCTCGGGGGCCGGACGTGTGGTCGGCTGGAGCCATACCGCGCGAACGCCGAACGGTCTTGCTCGGGTGCGACAACACGAGGCCTCGGCAGAGGGGCGGATCGGCTTGGCACGCGAATTCATCGCCGCCAAGGTCGGAAACCAGGCGACACTGCTTCGGCGCAACGGCGATGCACCCGATGTCGCAAAATTTCTCAGGGTGCTTCAATGTGAGGTCGCTGCCGCGCAGACGCTGGGAATGATCTTCGGACTGGAAGGCGAGGCGGCCGCGCGATACTTCGGCGCGTTCACCACAATGCTGCGTGGGTCGCAATCGGAGTGGTTCAAGGATCGCTGGTCGGGGCGATCCGGCCGAAACGCTGTCGACCCGCTGAACGTCGCACTCAACTACGTCTACGGCGTGCTGGCAGCCGAGGCCATTCGGGCGATCGCCGCGTGTGGGCTCGACCCTCACGCCGGGTTCTTGCACAGCTCGAACCGAAACAAGCCCGCGCTCGCGCTCGACCTGATGGAAGAGTTTCGCGCCCCGCTCGCAGACGCGGTCGTCCTCGCTGCCATCAATAACGGCGAGCTCGGGGCGGACGACTTCAGCCTTGCCATGGGGTCAGCGCGGCTACGTGACCGGGGTCGTAAGAAGCTGATCGCGGCCTATGAACGGCGAATCGGCACTGAGTTCACGCACCCGGTCTTCGGGTACAAGATCACGTGGCGGCGCGCCATCGAGGTACAGGCGCGGATGGTCCTCGGCTACCTCGACGGCAGCCAAGCCGAGTACACCGGGATCACCACACGATGACCAGGAATGACACCCATCGATACCTCGTCGCCTATGACATTTGCGATGACGCCCGCCGTGACCGTCTGGCGAAATGCCTACAGCGACACGGTGATCGAGTCCAGTACAGCGTCTTCGTCGTGGACATCAGCCCGGCCCGGATGGTGCGGCTCGAGGTCGAAATCGGCACGATCATCGCCCACGTCGAAGACTCGGTTATCTACTGTGATCTCGGTGTGGCACGGACGGTCGACATCGAACGATATCGGGTGGTCGGGCGGTCGAGACGAATCACAGGCTCAGGTGCCGTGGTGATCTGAGTCGATCGCGACACGCAGCTCTTGTCCGCATTCGTATCCGCGCACAACTCGAACATTCTTTCGCGAGGGCTTCGTCGAAACGAAAAGTGCGGCGAGCCCTCGCGGCGTGTAATCCGAGGTGAACTCGAGATACACAGTGGGAGGTGCCGACTTTTGCGGTTCAGTCGGCGTGTCGAACAGGACCTCTCGCGGAGGGGCGCGTTATTGCTGGTCAGGTAGGGTGTAATTTGGACCCTGCCGCAGCGCCTTCCGGTGCTGCACTTCATCGAGGCCATGCGATCATGCTCCTGGGGGCGGGGGCATACCCCGCCGCAGCGCCTTCCGGTGCTGCACTTCATCGAGGCGTCGCGATCCCGCGAGCGGGGCGGAGGGGACACCCGCCGCAGCGCCTTCCGGTGCTGCACTTCATCGAGGCTCAGCGGCAAGTACAAATCCAAGCCATCCGACTCCACGCCGCAGCGCCTTCCGGTGCTGCACTTCATCGAGGCTTCGTCGATGATCGGGGCGACCTGGGCGCGGGCTGCCGCAGCGCCTTCCGGTGCTGCACTTCATCGAGGCCAAGCAAAGCGCGAGTAAGGCGGATTTCATCGAAGTTCGCCGCAGCGCCTTCCGGTGCTGCACTTCATCGAGGCATCCAGACCGCCGACACGGCTGAGGCATTCCGCAAAGCCGCAGCGCCTTCCGGTGCTGCACTTCATCGAGGCGCGCCCCCACGGTGTAGCGGCCATTCGCGATGGCCGCAGCGCCTTCCGGTGCTGCACTTCATCGAGGCAAGCAGGTGTGGGTGCCGACGCTCGACGAGATGGCCGAGCCGCAGCGCCTTCCGGTGCTGCACTTCATCGAGGCTGCGAAAAGCCAAGCGACGAAGCCCTTCCCGGGTCACTCGCCGCAGCGCCTTCCGGTGCTGCACTTCATCGAGGCTGTGGGAGCGCGCCGAACAGCGCGCCGAGCGTGAGCAGCCGCAGCGCCTTCCGGTGCTGCACTTCATCGAGGCCCCAGGCCATCAGGGTGGTGGCGCCGGGCACCCGCGCCGCAGCGCCTTCCGGTGCTGCACTTCATCGAGGCGTGATCTCCCGTGCCCGATACGGGCGCCGGTGGGAGCCGCAGCGCCTTCCGGTGCTGCACTTCATCGAGGCCCGGATACAGCCTTTCTTGTTCTTCCCTTTCGAGGCCGCAGCGCCTTCCGGTGCTGCACTTCATCGAGGCGTATCCATTCGTCTGGTAGTCCGACCCGTCGATCTCGGTGCCGCAGCGCCTTCCGGTGCTGCACTTCATCGAGGCGACTACCTCACCGACTCGATGGAGATCGACAACGGCGACAGCCGCAGCGCCTTCCGGTGCTGCACTTCATCGAGGCGCGAGATGCCCACGATTTCGTGAAGTTCCGTCCCATGGCCGCAGCGCCTTCCGGTGCTGCACTTCATCGAGGCCGCGCCTACGCCGCCACGCCAACGCGCTGACACAGCTCGCCGCAGCGCCTTCCGGTGCTGCACTTCATCGAGGCACATGGATTCATGCGGCCCTGGTGAACCCTGCACCACGCCGCAGCGCCTTCCGGTGCTGCACTTCATCGAGGCGACGAATCCCGTTCCCGCCGACTACCTTCCAGGCCGCAGCGCCTTCCGGTGCTGCACTTCATCGAGGCGCGGCTGCCCCCTGGCTCCGACCGGGGAGGGAGGGCCGCAGCGCCTTCCGGTGCTGCACTTCATCGAGGCCACCCTCGACACCGCTGTCCAGGATCTCGACACCGCCGCAGCGCCTTCCGGTGCTGCACTTCATCGAGGCCAGCACGACCGCCTGCGTGGGAGACGACTCGCGGCTGGCCGCAGCGCCTTCCGGTGCTGCACTTCATCGAGGCGGGGTCACCTCGAGCAGACGGCGCGCCTGCGACGAGGAGCCGCAGCGCCTTCCGGTGCTGCACTTCATCGAGGCAAGCGCATGTTCAGTGAGGACGTCTTGCGCGCGTTGGGCCGCAGCGCCTTCCGGTGCTGCACTTCATCGAGGCATTCCGAATGTTCGGCCTGCTCGCAGGTGGCGTAACGGCCGCAGCGCCTTCCGGTGCTGCACTTCATCGAGGCGCCTCGCATCGCGATCCATACCGGGCCATCGGCTACACGCCGCAGCGCCTTCCGGTGCTGCACTTCATCGAGGCCAGAACCCACGACGCGGCGATGTCGCCGCGATCATCAGCCGCAGCGCCTTCCGGTGCTGCACTTCATCGAGGCCTGCTGGCGCTCTACTCCGGCCGGACTGAGTTCCTGCCGCAGCGCCTTCCGGTGCTGCACTTCATCGAGGCTCGAACCGCGGTCCGCGATAGCCGGGCGCGTTGCGCCGCAGCGCCTTCCGGTGCTGCACTTCATCGAGGCGGCGGTCACTGCCACCACTTCCCCGCCTCTGCTCTGGGCTGCGGCCGCAGCGCCTTCCGGTGCTGCACTTCATCGAGGCGACGAATCCCTGTGGGACTCCCACGTTTCCGGAACGGCCGCAGCGCCTTCCGGTGCTGCACTTCATCGAGGCGGGTCGCCGCCACGGCCAACCAACCCGAAAGGAACGCCGCAGCGCCTTCCGGTGCTGCACTTCATCGAGGCCCATTTGCTTGTTGCCGGATTCCACAGCGGCACAGCAGGCCGCAGCGCCTTCCGGTGCTGCACTTCATCGAGGCGCAGCGCGCAGCGAGAACCGCAAACCAGTCACTATTTGGCCGCAGCGCCTTCCGGTGCTGCACTTCATCGAGGCTCAGCATTCCGCGCATGATCACCCGATGGATCGCCGCGCCGCAGCGCCTTCCGGTGCTGCACTTCATCGAGGCTACAAAGCCCATCCCGAGGACACTGCGGCCACCCCTGCGCCGCAGCGCCTTCCGGTGCTACACTTCATCGAGGCATACCGGGTAGGGGTTGGGGGTAGCTCGGGGCGTGGTCGCCGCAGCGCCTTCCGGTGCTGCACTTCATCGAGGCGGCGCTCGACGCGCTGCGTGAAGACGCGGTCGCACGGGCCGCAGCGCCTTCCGGTGCTGCACTTCATCGAGGCCCCAGAGCACGCCGCTCGCCATTGCCTCGATAAAGCTGAGCCGCAGCGCCTTCCGGTGCTGCACTTCATCGAGGCCGCAAGATCGGTGAAGAACTGCCCGGCTTGGTAGATCAGGCCGCAGCGCCTTCCGGTGCTGCACTTCATCGAGGCGCCACGATCTCGTCGCTGGTGGCCCAGTCTGCGGCAAGGCCGCAGCGCCTTCCGGTGCTGCACTTCATCGAGGCTCGTGCAGCTCGTCGACGACGAGGTAGTCGATGCCGGTGCCGCAGCGCCTTCCGGTGCTGCACTTCATCGAGGCCGCAACGCGGCCAAGGTTGCCGAGCAGGGCGCACGCGCCGCAGCGCCTTCCGGTGCTGCACTTCATCGAGGCGCCACCCACGGCATCCGCACCGTGGACAACTGCCACGCCGCAGCGCCTTCCGGTGCTGCACTTCATAGAGGCGACTGGGCCTCGGACTTCACCGACCGGACACCCGTGCCGCAGCGCCTTCCGGATCGCACTTCATCGAAGCTCGTGCATCTTGTTGTCGCGCGCAGCGATCGTCGCGCCGTAGTAACTTCGGGAGCTGTACTTAATCGAGGTGGTTCGGCGCTGGCTAGATCGGAGACAACTTGTTTCCATGTCAACCAGATGGGTTATAGGATCATCGGCGTGACTCGATGGTTGTCCAGCGAAGAGCAGCAGACCTGGCAGGCCTATATCCGGCTGAGGCAGCGCCTGGACGCGGCACTTGCTGCCGGGCTGGCGGGTTCTGGGTTGTCGATGGCGGACTTCGAGTTGATGGTGCCGTTGTCGGCCGCGCCGAATGGGTGCATGCGTGCCAAGGAACTGGCGGCGGAGGTGTGCTGGGACAAGGCGCGCTTGTCCAAGCAGCTGAGCAGGATGGTCGCGCGCGGGCTCGTGGACCGTGCTCCCGCTGTCGATGACGCCCGTGGAATAGTGGTGTCGCTGACTGAGCGGGGGAGCGTTGTGTTGCGGCAGGCGGCACCCGAACATGTCGAGTTGGTTCGGGAATTGTTCGTGGACAAAATGACTCGACGCGAGGCCGACGCGATTCGGTCGCTGTCAGACAAGGTCGCTGCGGCTAGCGAGGGTCAAACGACACCGTCTACATGACCGATGATGAGATCCTCGAATTGACGCCGAGTATGGTGCGTGGTTGTCGTGTCGACAGGGGGTTGTGGCCTCGAAGAGCAACAACGGCGCGATGGACGGTTGGGCGTCGGTTCGACGGGTCCTATGCGTCGACGGTGCTGTCGGCGTGTCGACCAGGACCCCTCGGGGGCTGCGGTTTGCGCAGTTCACAGAGGGTATATTCGGGACCCTGCCCCAGCTCCTTCGGAAGCTGCACTTCATCGAGGCGTTCCATACCCCGCCGCGTTCGGTGGTGTTGTCGGCTCCCCAGCTCCTTCGGAAGCTGCACTTCATCGAGGTTGCATCGGCGATCCGCCGCTGCCGACGATCGCGGATGCCGCGGCTCTTTCGGGAGCTGCGGTTTATCGAGGTCACGTCCAGCAACCCTGGTATGAGGACGTTTTCGCGGCCGCAGCTCCTTCTGGGAGCTGCACTTCATCGAGGCGATGGACTCGGCTCCCGGAACCGCGTCCGATACGCGGGCCGAATTGTCCGCGCTACGCGGTGCAGGTCGTAGCGCCTGACACCGTGGCGAACCCTGTCGGATTGGGCCGGTATCGTTCGCGCTTATGCCCCTCGTTTCGCTCAACGGTATCCAGCTGAACTATGACGTCACGGGTTCGGGACCGTTGGTCCTGCTCGTGATGGGGAGTGGGAGTCCGGGGCGGGTTTGGCGGACCTATCAGGTGCCTGCGCTGGTCAAGGCGGGGTTCACCGTCGCTACTGTCGACAATCGGGGGATCGCGCCCTCGTCGGAGTCGGCTTCCGGGATCACCATGGCGCAGTTGGTCGGGGATACCGCCGCGTTGATCGAGCACCTCGGCGCGCCCGCGCATGTTGTCGGTACCTCGATGGGGGCGCGGGTTGTCGCCGAGCTCGCGCTCGCCTGCCCCGACGTGGTGCGTAAGGCGGTCATGTTCGCGGCGACGGCTCGGCCGCATCCGGTGACCAGCGCGCTCAGCAAGGGTGAGCAAGCGTTGTACGACAAGGGGATTCAGCTGCCGCCGGAGTATTCGGGCGCGATCAAGGCGATGCTCAATCTGTCGCCGCACACCCTCGCCGATCCGGCCAAGGCGCAGGAATGGCTCGACATCTTCGAGTTCGCTTCGGGCAAGAGCACGGCGGGAACTCGCGCGCAGCTGGGGATGGATCGGTCGCAGGACCGGCGGCAGGCTTATGGCGCGATCATGGTGCCCAGCTTGGTCGTCGGTTTCGCCGATGACCAGATGGTGCCGCCGCAGTTCAGCCGGGAGGTCGCCGAAGCGATTCCGACCGCCACCTATACCGAAATCGAGCGGTGTGGACACTACGGGTATCTGGAGCGGCCCGATGAGGTCAATCGGGTGCTGATCGACTTCCTTTCCGGGTCAGCTGGTCGTCAGGGCTGAGGCCGCGGCTGCGGCGATCGCGGTGGCGACGGCGGCCAGGGCGGGGGAGTGGAGTTTCCACTGCTGCCAGTAGAGCGGGACATCGATGTGGGCGTCACCGTCGATGTTCACCAAAGTGCCTGCGGTGCGGTCTTTTTCGGTTTGGAGGTCGGGGAGCATGCCCCAGCCGAGGCCGAGCCGCACCGCGTCGGCGAACGCGCTCGACGACGGCACGTAATGACCCGGCGGGTCGACTCGGCGACGGGTGCGGCGGCGTAGCTGGCAGAACTGGAGGTCGTCCTTGCGATCGAAGTGCACGACGGGGGCGGCGGCGTACGCGGCGGCGGTCGGGCCGTCCGGGAACCAGGTGCGGACGAATTGTGGTGTCGCAGTGGGGCGGTAGCGCATCGCGCCCAGCGGGGTGACGGTGCAGCCCTGGACCGGTGTCGCGGTTGCGGTGATCGCGGCCGTCACTGTGCCGTCGCGTAGTAATCGGGTGGTGTGTTCCTCGTCTTCGCGGTGGAGGTCGAAGGTGATGCCGGCGGGGACCTGGGCGAGTGCGGGCATCACCCAGGATTCGAGGGAGTCGGCGTTGACGGCGATCGGGATGCGGATCGGGTTGTCGGCGGGGCGGTCGGCGTCGCCGAGTTCGCGTGCGGCGTCGCCTGCGAGCAACTCCACCTGCCTGGCCAGGCGCAACACCGCGAGCCCGGATTCGGTGGGGCGCACGGGTTTCGAACGTTGGACCAGGACTCGGCCCGCTGATTCCTCGAGCGCTTTGATCCGCTGACTGATCGCCGACGGGGTGAGGTCGAGGCGGCGGGCGGCGGCGTCGAAGGTGCCTTCGGTGAGGACGGCGTTGAGGGCACGTAACTGGTCCAGCTGGAGATCCACATCAGCAACTCTAATGGTTGTGAAGAAACATTAGCTGGACTGAAATGAAGCCTGCTCTTAGCGTCGATGGACGTGACTGCATCATCGGCGGCTTTGGCCGCGCTCTCCGGATTGGGCTTCGGGCTCTCGCTCATCGTGGCGATCGGCGCGCAGAACGCGTTCGTGCTGCGTCAGGGGGTGCGCGGGCAGCACGTGCTGCCGGTGGTCGCGGTGTGTGCGGTGTCCGACATCGTGTTGATCGGGGTGGGAGTGGCCGGGTTCGGGGCGGTCGTCGAGTCGTTTCCGGGGATCGTGACCGTGGCCCGATGGGCGGGTGCGGCGTTCCTGCTGGTCTACGCGGCCGTCGCGGCCCGCCGGGCCCTGCGCTCGTCGACGCTGATCGCCGACGGGGCGGGTACGACGGTCACCGTCGGTGCGACCGTGCTCACCTGCCTGGCGATGACCTGGCTCAATCCCCACACGTTCTTGGACACGGTGGTCCTGCTCGGCTCGTTCGCGGGCACCTACGCCTCGCCCGACCGGTGGTTCCTCGCCGCAGGGGCGATGCTCGGCAGCATCATCTGGTTCATCGCCCTCGGCTACGGCGCTCGGCGCCTGGGCCCGCTGTTCGCGCGTCCGGGTGCCTGGCGTGTGCTCGATTCACTGATCGCGGTGATCATGCTCGCGCTGGCCATCGGGCTGCTTCTCGCCTGACGGGCTAGGACTCCGCCGCCCAAGGCTTGACCGGTGGCTTCACCCACAGCAGCTTCTCGTCCGCGTGTGTGCGCACCGCGGCGGCGTGGTCGGGGTTGCGGGCCGCCCAGGCGTCCTTCTGGTCGAGGAGGTCGGCGACCACCTGCCAGGTCTCGCCGGTGCTCGGCGGGTTGGTGTCGGCGGCACGGGCCAGCTTGCGCAGGGTGGCCGCGGACAGTGCCAGCAGTTCGGAGCTGCGGATATCGCGCGACCAGGCGTAGGCGGCCATGCGGCGGGCCTTGGCGACGCGGCTGGCGGTGGCCGCGTCGGAATGCGCGTGATCGGGTGCCTGATCGGCGCTGTCTGGCACGAGGGCGATTCTACGACGAACGCCCGCGCTCCGGTCGACACGATGACCGGGGCGCGGGCGTTCGCCCGTCAGATGGTTCATGAGGCGCTGTTCACGCCTGGTTGGCTCAGTACGCCGAGTTGACGTTATCCATCGAGCCGTAGCGGTTGGCGGCGTAGTTGCAGGCCGCGACGATGTTGGAGACCGGGTTCCAGACATCGAAGGGGGTGCCCTCGACGTGGTAGGTCGCGAACGTGGGGTCGATCACCTGGAGCAGGCCCTTGGACGGGATGCCGTTGACGGCATTGATGTCCCACAGGTTGATCGCCTGGGGGTTGCCGGTCGACTCACGCATGATGTTGCGGTGGATGCCCTCGTAGCTGCCGGGGATGCCCTTGGCGGCCATGATGTCGAGCGCTTCGGTGATCCAGCCGTGCAGGTCGTTGCTGTAGACCTTGGGCGCGGGGGCGGGCATCGGGGCAGGCGCGGCCTCGGGAGCCGGTGCGGGCAGGGCCTCCGGCGCGGGGGCCGGTGCCGGGATGGCCTGGATGGCGGGTGCGGCGCCGACGGCGGGGATGTTCTCCGCCTGCTCGACGACCATGGCGGCACGCTCGGGAACGCTGTCGTCGGCGAACGAGACGGCGGAGGACGCGGCTACGGCGACCAGACCGACCGCGGCGACCGCCACGGTGAACGCCTCACGGCGCGAGCGACGGCCGATAACGGTGCTGAGCTTGTCTTTAGTGAGCATTGCTTTTCTGTTCCTTCATCTCTGTCTGGCGACGCAGGCCCTGGTTGAGGGCGCGATGGATCGCGCAGCGCGCACGGGAGTGCCACGCCGGTCAGGCGATGCGTTGTTTCTGTCTGTGTATGGAAGGTGCGACACTGTCGGGGGACGAACGCTCGATGGCTGTTTCGTCGCTGGCGTCGCACGGTGCTCCACAGCTGGCTGCGGGGAGACCACGCGCTGTTCGGTGCTATCGGAGGTTGGATACTTCCGGGCTAACCAAACCGCAGGTCCGTTTGTGACCTGATGACAGAATGGTCACGGTAGGTTAACGCAAGGTGAACGAAACTTGAACGGCAAACGTTGCCGATCTTGTTTCATTGCCGGGCAGTTGCAGAATCGTTATGTATGCAGGAGGTTTAGAACTCCGAACTGCGTGCTCGCCGTCACAAAAAAAGTTTGCCCGAATCGGGTTTTGCGGGGGTTTTCGCAGCTCGGGGGAGTTCGAATCGGGTCTCGAGCGCTCTGGCGTCAGCTCACCCATGGCAGTTCGATAACGAGATCGTGACCGTTGTCCGGCAAACCTCCATCGAGCAAAAAGACCGCATCCCGGCAGTTGTGGTAACTGCCGGGATGCGGTCTGTTGTGCGCCATCAGGGACTTGAACCCCGAACCCGCTGATCGGGAGTGAGCCATCCTCCGTGTTCCCGAGGGTACCTGTACGTGCCTTCTGCCAGCGCTTTTGCCGTAGCGGCGCTACCCGGACGTTCCCGGCCGTTCTTCAGGGTTCCCGGATTAAGCGTCGGCATATCCGCCTGCGCCGGGCTGGGGGCAGCTCCTAGTTGGTGTGAGACAAGTCACTACCACAGTAGGTGGTAACCCTTTGGCAACCCCTGCGCGTTGTTCCAGCGATGGGCGTAGGCGGTGCGCGATCTGCAGCAGCAGATCGGCATGGGGCCTCAATGTAGTGCAGCGCCTGAAGACACTGCGGGACGACGGTGACGTCTGCGCCTCCGCCCAGATGCATTGGCTTGCCTCAATGAAGTGCAGCCGCCCGAAGGCGCTGCCGGTGTGCGCCGTCGATGTCGGGGTGTGTCCAGCCGATGCCGCCTCAATGAAGTGCAGCGCCCGAAGGCGCTGCGGGACCACATTTTCGGGTTCGCCATCCGGCCAACATAGCCGCGGCCTCAATGAAGTGCAGCGCCCGAAGGCGCTGCGGGACGACGGGGGCGAACCGGCGCACCGCAATGGCCGAGCCTCAATGATGTGCAGCGCCCGAAGGCGCTGCCGGGGTCCTTGCCGACGCGCATATCGGAGAGCCGCCCGCCGCCTCAATGAAGTGCAGCGCCTAAAGACACTGCGGGGCTCGGCGGCGACGGTCGTGACCGCGATGAGCCAGACGCCTCAATGAAGTGCAGCGCCCGAAGACGCTGCGGGGGTCGGGCACGCGGATCGGCAGGACCCCGGTGGTGCCTCAATGAAGTGCAGCGCACGAAGGCTCTGCGGGTGCCCACGCAACTGGACTCGCCCCTGGGGTCTCGAGCCTCAATGAAGTGCAACGCCGCGAAGGCGCTGCGGGGAGTCCACCGTGGTGCCCAGCCAGTTCGACAGCAGGCCTCAATAAAAGTGCAGCGCCCGAAGGCGCTGCGGGATCTCGATGAGTACTTCGTCCTCGGAGTCCGGGAGAAAGCCTCAATGAAGTGCAGCGCCCGAAGGCGCTGCGGTAGTGCCGTCGCTTCCTCGGCATTGGTGCTGTTGCACACCCGGCCTCAATGAAGTGCAGGCCCCGAAGGCGCTGCGGGCCGGGCGGCGGTGCGGGCCGGGCGGCGCTGCGGGCCGGGCGGCGCTGCCAGAGGAAGGGGCCGTCATGGAGCCTCAATGAAGTGCGGCGCCCGAAGGCGCTGCGGGAGCGCCGGGCACGAGTCCATCACCACCACCGACAAGGCGCCTCAATGAAGTGCAACGCCGGAAGCCGCTGCGGGTCGCCCGACGGTCATATCCAGCGCGAGGGCTAGGCGGAAACCTCAATGAAGTGCAGTGCCCGAAGGCCCTGCGGGGGCACCCCGCAGGGGGCGATTCTGGCGTTCGGATGGTCGCCTCAATGAAGTGCAGCGTCCGAAGGCGGCATCACGGCCGCCTGGACCTGTTCGTCGAGAAGCCTCGATGAAGTGCAGCGTCCGAAGGCGCTGCGGGTGCCGAGAAGATCGCGGACAAGGTGGTCACGATCCTGCCTCAATGATGTGCAGCGCCCGAGGGCGCTGCGGGTCGAGGGCCGACGCCATCGCGAGCAGCGGGATGGCGCCTCAATGAAGTGCAGCACCCGAAGCCGCTGCGAGGGGTTGGAAGAAACCGTTCGCACCGATCGGCAGCCCGCCTCAATGAAGTGCAGCGCCTGAAGGCGCTGCGCGCGGGCCGCGCTGTGCAGCTCGGCGTTCGCCCACTGAAAGCCTCAATGAAGTGCATCGCCCGAAGGCGCTGCTGGGACGCTGACGAGATCGCCGTCCGGATCAACTCGCCGGGTGGTGATGTGCCTCAATGATGTGCGGCGCCCGAAGACACTGCAAGTCGGCCGTATCGGAGTGTCCGAGCTGTGCGCACACGCCACAATGAAGTGCGCCGTTCGAAGGCGCTGCGCCTCACCCCGTCGCAGGTGCGCAGGTGCACCGTGACGCCGCCTCAATGAAGTGCGCCGTTCGAAGGCGCTGCGGGCGGCAGATCGAGCAAGAGTCGGCGCAGCTCGTCGGCGCCTCAATGAAGTGCAGCGCCCGAAGGCGATGCGAGCCATCGCCAGCTCCACGACGCGGCGGGTCATCTCTGGGCCTCAATGAAGTGCAGCGACTGAAGGCGCTGCGAGAGGGTCCCGAAATGGTACCCACTGACCAGCACGAACGTGAACCCTGCGAGTGGTCTGTCTGACATGCCCGTGAACTACTTGCCAGACCATCTACTACGGAACAGTATGACGAGGACCAGCGGTTTCGTGCTGCGAGGGCTCGCCGGATTTTGTGGTGTGGGTTCGCTCTCGCGGAGGCTCGCGGCCAACAAGCCCGGTTTCCGGGTCGGGATTTTCTCGCTCAGTGGGCGCAGTCGGTTGCCCACGAACTCCGACCCGCGGCGAGTTCAGCATCTCCGACAAGCCAGCGCTAGCGAGCTGGCTTTACCCCTTTTGAGCTGCTGAGACCTCTCGACGTGGATGGTCTGTTGTGGCCTGCACGAGGCATATTCGGTTGCTCTTCTGACGTGAACACGCAGTTCGGCTGGCTCCGTTGTCGCCAGACAGTGTCGACCAACCGGGGCTTCGCGCTGAATATTTCTTTCATTTTTCCCTTCCGGCGACCGATTTTGGGCCGGGAATCCGGCGGTTCGTCAACCCCTGTTCCCGAAAATTTCCGCCCCCTTGGGCTGGCTCGCTTCGCTCGTGCGGAATTTTTCGGACAGGCGTTGCGCCCCGGCGGATCTCCCGGCCCGAAATCTCTTTCGCCGGAAGGGCAAAAGAACGGGCGGTAGGTGGGGGCCGCGCTACCAGCTAGGAGGCGAACTCTCGATGAGTACTACGGATGTTTTGACGCGCAGCGAATACAACGCAAAGCGCAGGAACGAGCACGCTGGGCCGGTATCGGACTTGATGCCGGAAACCGTCGAGCGGTTCGAGCGGCTGTACCCCGATTGGAAGGGCAAGAACTGGCACGTCTCGGCCGGAACCTACGGAATGCATCTAGGGCCGGTGAACCTGGTTCGCGATTCTCAGCCGGACGAGGAATCCACGGACCGTACCGCGTGACAAAACGAACACCTAGCCGATGTGGCGGACCTCGGTCGCGCAGTCGGCAGGTCACGCACTGACGAATCGCAGTGCCTCACAGCACCACCTGATACACGGCGCGTCGGATTAATCGCGCCGATTACTTCACAGAAAGCGAAGACCATGACTCGCGGCATTGAAACCGACACGTCCAACCCCGACAACACCGAAATTCTCGACACCGAGAGCGCAGCCGCTGACACCGAGGCCACCACACCCGACCCCGACACCGATGCAAGCAGCGACGTGGCCGTACTCGACGCGCCCGGACTGGAACCGGCCGACGCTCCAGATCCGCCAGCTCATCGCTCGCGGGGGCCCGATCCAGAATCTCGACGAGCCTGTCGAGATCGGCGAGGAACTCGGCCGGTCGCTTTGACAGCGGGAGGCTGAGGGCGTCCGCGCCACGGATCGTAACCGGCTTGCCGCCAAGGCCGATCCCGTCGATGATCCCCGACGCGACTACTCGAGTCGCGAGTTCTCCGATGTCCTCAAACCCGAAGCTCCTCAACGACGCGCCGACGGGTATCGACGACCGGTCTGTCTTCGCAGACTCGTCGAGCGTCACTTTCGTTATTGAGTTCAAACGCGCCGGGTCGGCGGTCCTGATCGCAACTTTCTGCCCGAAACCGGAGTCGATGTATCGCTGGTCGAGCAGGTGGAAGCCCATCCCGAAAGTGACGGCCCATGCGAAATCCGCTGCGGCTTCATCTTTGTCGGAGCCAGGGATCACCAGGACGGCGGCGGCGACTCCCGTGGCTAGCTCGACGCTGACGCCTGAAAGCCCTGCCACTGTGTCCGCCCACTTGACGGGCTTGTCGGGAGTGCGTCCCCAGTAGAGGACGGACCGCCGTTCGCCAACCATCACGCGTTCCTCTGTGAACTCCGAGTACTTCTCGCGGATCACTTTCGCAAGAGCGGGGAACCCAACCAGCCGGTAGAGGGTCATCCGTGTCTCAGTACTCGGTTTGCGCGCCATGTCGGCTCCTCGGGTGTGGCGTCACACAGCGAACGTTATGGTGGGCTTGCGTGAGTGTTCGGCGTGGTGAATTGTCGGCCTGCCGACAGTCGTCATAGAGCTTGATTCTGTCAGGCATTCACGACATCTCCGACCGCGTCGACAATCCAGTTCTACGCCTTCCCGCGCTACTCGGATCCACTGCCACCGACATCGAGATTTCTGTTGATGAGGTCGGGCTGATCTCGGATGTGTTGGCCCCGAAGACCCTGAGCAGGAGAACTGATCTGGTCGGCGGTGCCACCGAGTATGGATGACAGTTCATCGACTGCTTTCGCGAAAGCCGCGTACGCCCGGGAGAGTTGGACTTGCCGACTGCCGATCTCGATTCTGATCTGCTCGAGGATGTGCGCGGTCGGCTTGTGGATTGTTGCGTGGTCGGCCTGAACGCGCCAGTGTGAGTCGACGAAGAACGTGATCGGGTATCCGCCGAGACCGAGGCACCCCGCTGCCTCGGTCTCGGCGACGGCGTCGAGCAGCCGCTCGCGCTCACGGGTGATCAGGTCTGTTCCGGAACGAACCGCTGTCACGAAGCTGCCGATCTCGGACGCCAAACGGGCACCGGCCGCGTTCTCGGACCTCATTAAACTCGAGGCGGCGCTGGCGCTCTTGCCGATCCAGAAGTCGTCGAGATCAACGAACTTGGCCGCGGTGCGGTGCAGCTGCCAGGCATAGCCGTGAACGGCGTCCTCGAGGTCGGTCACCCACGCGTGGAGCTGGCCGAGTTGCCATTGCTGGAGCTGGGGGAGCGTGATCTTCAGCATCATCACTTCGCCTCTGGTCCCCGCTGTAGCAAGGTGGCGCGAGCCATCAGAAACTCTCTGTGAGCCTTTTCGGTCAGATCGGCGTACTTGACGATGATCGTCGACGTCTGCCGAGTACGTCGTGCGGCCCGCAGCCAAACACCTTCGAGGTGTGTACCTACCTGTTCACAGGCGGCTGTTATCGGGCATCCCGGTAGCGCAGCGCTCAGGGTGCCGGTGGAGGGGGCGATGTCGAGAGCCTCGATGTAGGTCGCGAGGTCATCGACAGTGCCGGCGAGGTGGCGAATCCGTGTGAAGTCAGCCTTGAGGACCAAGATTTTTCCTATTTCGCATTGTGTGCGGCGCCGGTCGCCGATCGGAGTTGTTGTTGTCGCGGTACGGGTTTCACGTAGGTCCGAGCTGATCGAGCGCCAATGGTCGGCGGCGGTGAAGTTCAGCGAGGATCGGGTACGGATGCGGTTGTCTGCCTTTGCGCCCGTGTGGTCGGCGCGGGTGTTACCAGATCTCGAAGACCCAGCCGCGGCCGTCCACGAAATGGCATCCCGCTGTCACGCCGAGTTGGTGCCTGGCGCGGCGGATCGCCTGCCAGCACGCTGCTTCGGTCGGGAGAACCGGTGCGACTCGTGATGGCGGACCGCCTGCGATCGTGTCCTGGACAGGTGGCGTCCCGGTCGAATTCCGCAGCGTTGCAGCTGATGTCGCGAGCATGGCTACGAATGCGACCAGAACGGTTGCCGCGGCCATCACTGTCGGTCGGTGGACACGTCGGAATTCCGATTTCGCATGAACTGGCCGGGCTCCATCGTTCTCGCGCGCCATCGCAGCGTCAGTGCGCGGACGGCTTGTGTCCCTGATGATCTGCGCCATGACGGCCTCCCCGATCACGGCCACCGCTGACGGTGGTGATCTACGACTCTCGACGCCGAGGCTCGGCGTCGCCCATGGCCGAGCGTAGGTCAAAAGTGTTGGAATTGCTAAAGATTCCCGATATTGACCATCCGATTGACGGGAGCAGTGGTTATGCCTCAACATCATTCATGCATCGCAACTAATCGCAATCTAGGGGGTCGGGATGCATGTACGTTTCCTGGGTATCAGCACGGTCAACGACGGGTCGCCGACGTTGTACGCCACTGACCGCAACACCTACCTCGTCCAAGGCTGGAAGATCGACGGACGCGGTCGAACACACGTCGAGATCCCGTATCCGCTGCTGAGTTTCCTCGAGCCGGGGACCTGCTTCAGTACGCGGCTCGAGGACACAGGCAAGGGAACCTTCGTTCTCGTCGGGGTACCAGTCGACGATCCGGAGGTACTCGCGCCCCTCGCGGTCCCCGACCACGAGCAGTGCGTCGAGGTGCCGATGGGAGTCGAGCTTCGCCCCGACAATCCCGATATCGTCGGCGTTGGTGTCGGCACCACCGGCCAGTCGGCTTCAGCGGCTATCGTCGGTAGGCGTGGGTGATGTTGAACAGGCACGGGTGACGTTGGGGGCGCGGCTGCGTGAGCTTCGGAAGGCAGCGAACCTCACCGGCCGCGACCTCGCCAGCCGAGCGGGCTGGCATCCGTCGAAAGTCACCCGCCTCGAACAGGGTTCGAAAATGGCGACCGAAAACGAGATTCGTGTGTGGTGTGCGTTGACCGATGCGCCCGCGCAGGTACCGGTACTCATCGCCTCCGCGCGCAACATCGACGCGGAGTATCAGTCGTGGCGTCGTCAGACCTCACGCAAACTGCAGCAGAGTACCGGCGAGCTCGAAGCGAATGCCGAACTGATCCGGGGATACGACCACCAGCTCGTTCCCGGACTGCTCCAGACGCCGGCCTACGCCCGAGCGATCCTCACGACTGGCATCGAATTCATCGGCGGTTCCGAGAATGTCGACGAGGCGCTGGCCGAACGGATCAAACGCCAACAAGCCGTCAGGGAACTGGCCCGAGCGAGCCATTTCATCCTCGCGGAACAAGCGCTCTACACCACTGTCGGCGACGACCAGGTGATGGCAGAGCAGCTGAACGCGCTCGCTGACCTCACCGATACCGACGGACCCGTCACTCTCGGCGTCGTCCCTCGAAATGTCAAGGCACTCGGCCGGACGGTCGACTTCACGATCTATGACTCGTCCGTGGTGCGGATCGAGACCACGACCGCGAGTATCTCCGTCACTGATCCTGACGAGCTTGCCTTCTACGAGAAGATGTTCCGCTTGTTGGTGAACGAGTCGGTGGTTGGAGAAGATGCCCGCGCTCGCATCAATGCAGCGTATGCGGGCGAAGCGGCTGGGACGCCGTGACTTCCGCGTGAAGCAGTTCCACCGGGTTGAGAACATCGCTTCTTGCCTGTTGCTGTGAGTACGTAACTGCCTTCGATCTGCGCGAAATCAACGAGTGCCAAGCTCGGGTCAGTTGTACCCATAAGGCCATCGATTGCTGCTCCGCTGTTGCAGCAGTCGAGATTCGACAGTTTCAGGCGAGCGCCGGATCGAATGAACTCCTCGCGCACCTCGTCGAAGTCGAGGGCGGACGCTGATGGGTGTGCCAACTGCGAATCCTGATGAGCCAGGCCGAGTCCGCCGCAGGGCAACATGATGCCGTGGCCAGCAAAGTAGAACAGGAGTACAGCGCCTGTTGCGTTCTTGACGTGGTCGGTGATCGAGCGGAGTTCGTGCGGCCGGTGGCAGTTGGCAACGCAGGACGCGAGGCTTAACACCTGCACCGGCCTGCGCCAAGTTACGCGGTTAGTACCCATAGGGCTACTACAGCGCGGTGCGGCCAGCGATCACGCTGGTGTGGACCACAAGGAAGGGGTGGCAGGGCCGGGCACGAGCGAGCCATGCGGGTGCACAGCCGGTGTGGATTGGTGGTTCTTCGGTCTGGAGGACGAGTCCGCATGGGGGAATCGGTTCTCATTACCGGGGTTCGAATTTGTGAATGGCAGACATCCGGCAAGATTTTGTCACCCACAGACGAAATTCTGTCCATGATCCTTGCATCCGTGTGCGATTTCCTACCTGTTCGGATTTATCGCTAAGCAGTCCGTGCGGGCCTAGCGTAGGCAACTGGACGTTTGCTCATTTGTGAGCGTGACCTGTTCATCGAAAGTTTGCCCCCGTCGTGACGGTTGGCGCCTGTTGGCCATCAGTGTTCAGGCGAGAGCGGTTACTGGCCAGTAGAATTCGCCCGGAGTCGCAATTTACCCGGGTTGGCGGGGGTGGGTGAAGCTGTGGTCGAAAATGTGTTCGAGATCACAAAAATAACCCCCCGGGGGTGTGAGTTTGCCAATGGTGTGCTAGCTATTCACTCCCTGAGCTGGGGAGATATTCCCGAAGCGTCCCTGTTATTGGGCTGTAATAGGTATCTAGCTCAGTGCTGCTAGCCGACTTTTAGCGCCTGCGGGAGGGTTCGACGGTTCCGGCCGACCGATTCTGTCGGGGCCTCTTGATATGATGAGTTCGGCTCCATGTGGACATCCCCATAGATATTGGAGGGGCGGTTCACATGGAGCCGAGTGACGCATGTATCACTGCGCTCGCAACGCAGCGGTCATGTGTCAATGCCGGGCGCGTACGCCACGACAGGTGACTCTTCAGACGGGTCACTCAGTAGCGTACCGGGGTTCGTCGGGGTCGTCGACTCCAACCCTCGTTCGTGTCTCGGCACCTACTGAAACGGAATCAAATGTCAACGATTAAGGATCACTACGGGATCCACGGCCAGGTGCCGTTCATCGACGTCGAGTTGACTGTCGACAACCAGGTGTACGTGGATCCGCACCGGATTCGACTGATGGGTACCCCTCAGCCCTTTGCTGATGATGCCTGCCGGGCGATGGACACCTTCGCCACCGAAGTCGCCCGCTGCGTGCTCTCGTACCGTGCGGCTGATCACCGCCGCGGTCGTGACCTGCTCCAGCACTTCAATGAGCCTCGCGAGACGCGCCTCGGCATGTCTGCTGCGGGTATTAACGGGCACGGTGGGGCGAAGGTGCTCGGCGCGGCAATCTGGGACTCTCTCGCTGGTCCTGACCTCCGTCCCCTGCTCGAGATCGGCATCCTTCGTAAGTTGGAAGCGGTTCCGGTTTACGTCGAGGGAATCGGCAGCGACATCACGAGTGACCTGACCACGCGCATCATCTTCGCGGCGCTCGCAGCATTTACCGCGGAGATGGTCGCGACCTACCCTGAATTCCGGCGTCACCCGGAAGGCATGACGAGGGTTCAGCGGCCCGTATGGGACGAGGTGAACCTGCGGTGGCGTGATGAGTACTTTGAGCTGCCGGTCGCCGAAGGTCGGCCGTTGGTTCTTGTGCCAGAGGGTTGGGCTGAGAACACGCTGCTGATGTCACACAGTCGGTTCTTCGACGTTGAAGTGCTGAGTTGGGCTCAGAACGAGCAGGCGTTCATCCGGGCGGGGAAAGTGTTGAAGACGCCGAAGAATGTCCTGCGCCTTCAGCCGGGACTTACCCGTGGACGGAACACCTCGATCGCGGTCACGATGCGAGCCTTTCGCAACAGCCAGGTCAACCTCTTCGATCACTTCGGCGACTTCGTCGATGAAAAGTACGAGCCGCCGCACGGTCGTGCTGCCGCGTGACCGGCAACGCCAGCGCTATGGCGTGAGCTAAACCAGGCCGCTCGGTAGCGGGGTGCAGGTCATCCCGCTACCGAGCGGCTGTTCGCTCAACCTTGGTCGGACGCGAGGACGAGAGTGCGCGGCAGCCACGTCAATTTGGGGGATGATTGCCGTGTTATCGCAGTTCAGCGCAGTGCTGAGTGTAGTTGACCTATTTCACAGCATATCTCCGAGCCGCGCCCGGCGGTGTGCGTCTCTTGCTCGTGCGTCGGCGACCGACGCACCGTAGCGGCTGAGCATCTGTCTGGAGCGCCAGCCAGCCAGCATCAGTTCTTGTTCTTGGCCGCCATCGGCGAGCCAGTTGTGTGCGAAGAACTGACGTCGCGGGTGTGGGTGAACGTGGTCGATTCCTGCTGCTTCGGCTCGCCGTTCGATCATCTGCTGGATGTCGGAGGCGGTCATCCGCCCGAACCTTCCGAGCCACAAGGCAGGGTTGTCGTTATACCGCGAACGTGTGTTTGGACCGGACACGCAGGTACCGACGTAGTGCGGTGCGTGTCTTGTCGCTGAACGGGAGCGTACGTGGTCGACGTCCTTTGCCGAGGACCAAAACGGTGTTTTCGGTGAAGTCGAGCGCGTCGAGGTCGAGGTTTGCGACTTCGCCGATTCGGGGCCGGCGTCGACCATCAGCCGAATGACCACGACGACGGTGACGAAGCCGAAAGCCACGGCCATCACGAAGGTGACGATGAAACCAAAGCCCGCGCCCGTCACGGCCGCCAAGGCCCGCAAGGTGTCCGAAGGCTGGGCCGCGTCGGTCCGCGAGGTGGTAACCACGCTGAGCAACGGTGACCAGGGTGCCGAGTTGGCGACCGCATGCACGCGCTGGGAATCACTGCCCGCTTGCCCGAGTGCGCTCGTGCCAAGCCCGGCCGGTTCCTGACTACCCGCGGGCGATTCGAAGTGGTTAAGACTCCGGTCCAGAACGGGCGTTCCATCCGCACCTACTGTGCAACAAATCGACCTCCGCCCATCGCTGAGCTCACAGCGGGAAGGCCGGGGCGTAGGCCCTACTCCGCTGCGGGTGATTCCGGCACGGTGGCCGTCGCCGGGGTCGCGGACTTGCCCGAAGTGGCCTTGCCGGGCGCGGCGGTTGAGGTCGTGGGACGTTTGCCTGCTCGCGTTGTAGCCGGGGCAGGCTTCTTCGCGGCGCTTTTGCGGGCCGCCGTTGGTTTGGTCAGGTCGTTGATCGCGCGGTAGCCCGCTTCGTTGAGTGCGCGTTCGGTGAATCCGGCTTTCAACGCCGCCGCGCGGGTAGCTCGGACCGCGGCCACGTTCTGCGCGTCGAGGCCAGCGAACTCCTCGCGGTCGGTAAGGAGTTTCCGGTAGGCGTCGGCGAGCGGTTTGACCGCCGCGAGTTTCGCGTCCGCTTCGGCGCGCACCAGATCCTCGAGTCGAGCGTATTCCGGTGTCGGTGTGGTCACTCAACCAATGTAAGACCGGACGGTCTCCATTCTCGGCAGGAACACGACTGTGTGGGGGTAGGTCGCCTGCCTTATCCGCGTGACCGCGAGCGGGGTATCGCTGCTGGCGGGACCGGTAGAAGGCGCGCGCGGCTCAGCTCTTTCCGGGGCGCATCTTGCGCGGCCTGTACTCCAGCGGCTTGCCGCATTTGGGGCACGACTCCTTTGCCTTCACGGACTCCTCGTCAGCAGTAGTGCCGGGGATGATCCCGACCAGCGATTCGCGGCAGGTCGCTCCGTGCTGACCCACTCGTTGTATCGGCGGGTGCTGGCGAGTCCATCCGACGTAATGCCGGACGGCGATGCCGTCCACGTCGCTGTCGCGCAGTTCGGTCGGCTCCTGGAAGCACGCGAAATAGACGTGTTCGGGATGCTCTCGGCATTCGTTCGAGCATCGGGGCCGGGCGAGCGGTTCGACCTCGCGGTAGGCGGGTTCGGGCGCTACCTCCCGGACCGGCAACTGCGGCAGGTCAGCGACCGGCGCGCCGCCCCAGACCTGGTGCGGGTCGGCGCCGCGCGTCGACACGTCGGCGATCAACGCGGCCATCCGGTCCGCGTTCTCGCGGTGGATTTGGAGTAGGGCAGTCCGGTTGAGATATTGGGCTGTCGCCGCGGAAATACGTTCTCCCCATTCCACGGCGTCTCCGGTCTTGCACCGGCACATCGAGGCCAATGGCCTACCGTCTCCGTAGGAGCCTTCGTAGCCCGCCACTCGGTCCTTGCACCACAGGCACAGCACGCCGCGCTGTTTGCGCTCCGCTGTGCGCGTGGCGGTATCGACGATCATCGCGTGACAGCTCAGGCACACCATGCACCGTCCATCGAGCAAACGCAGCAACTCCTCGAGTTGCCCCTTGGCGAACCGGTACCTGGAGGTACTCCGTGCTATTCGTTCTGGATGCTGCTCGAAGCAGCCTTTGAGGCAGGCCCAATGCGGATCGCGGTCGTTAGCCATGTCGCGTCCTCCTATCCGCTGTGGAATGGAGAAACGGTATCGCTCGTCTGGTGCGAAGCACGACCACTGGACACCGCTGCGTGTTCAAATCTGCTGCGAAGTGCTCGGGCCGTGCAGCGGCAGATATGCCCAGCGGGTCACCGTGGCCGAAGGCCCCGATATTCGGCGACCACAGGTTTTGCTGAGCCTATCCTTTGTAGTTGGTGATGGGAGCAAGCTGGACGGTTAGATATCTAACCGGTGTGGTTTCGCTCACTCAGCCGCTACCGTAGCGGGCTCGGGTCCGCCTCCCGGCGTGGCGCTGCGCTGGGCATCTGGACGGCTAACGGCAGATCAGGGCTAACGGCAGGAGGTAAATCTCGGCATCGACGGAGTTCAAAGCCTTGCGTTGCTGCGACTCGATTCCGTACTTTCGCGCTATGGCTGAACGAATCGGTCATTCGGTTAGTTGATGGTTAACGAGAGGGTGGCCGGTTAATGGCTTCGTCGACAGGGGCAGGCCGCTCCACTTCAGCCGGGTCGCGCTCGGGGGCGCGGTGATGGCCGAGCGCCGGGCTGACGGCGAGGCCACGATTACAGAGTTGCCGGTGCGCGCCTACGCCCGACGGCGGCAACGCCAAGCCAACACTGTCGGCGGGCGGGCGAAAGCCCATTGTGTGAAGGTCACCCCCGAACAGGAACTCGAACTCGTCGCGCGCGCTGCGCGGGCAAAGGTCTCGGTGTCGCGCCTGCTTGTGGAGGCGGCGCTCTCGGATGCGGGGAACACGGTAGGGACGAGTCGCGACGTCGCGGATCGGCTGGCGGGAATCGAGCGACTTCTGGCGAACATCGCGAATAACGTCAATCAGATCGCCGTGGTCGCCAATTCCGATGGCAGCGTCAACCACGAGGCGCTGGCCGCCAACATGGAGCTGCTGCGTCGCCTGCGTGGCCGCGTCGATATCGCGCTCGATGGGTGGAGCGCTGCGGCGTGATGCCGAACGTGACGCGTGGCGGTCACATGGGCGGCCTGCTGGCCTACCTGGTCGGGGCGGGCCGCGCGGATGAGCATCGCTTTCCGCATCTGGTTGCCGCAGACGAGACGGTCACTGCGGACTACCCAGTCGGGGTCGAGCTTGCCCCAGCACAAGCGCTCTCGATTGCCCGGCGCCTCGATCGAGCACGTCGACTGTTCGGTGTCGAGGTCGGCGTGCCGAACTACTTGCGCGATGGGGAGGGGCGCGTCCGTCTCGATGACCGAGGCCGCAAGATCAAGGACCCCGCCCGGCCGTTGACCCCCGGGCACGTCTGGCATTGTTCGCTGTCATTGAGCGCGGAGGAAGGCGAGCTGGCCGACGAAACCTGGGGCCGGATCGCGACCGCGTTCATGAGCAAGATGGGATTCACCGCCGACAGTTCCGGACGCTCACCGGCTCGCTGGGCTGCGGTGCGCCACGGTCTGTCCACCGGCGGAAACGATCACATCCACATTGTGGCTTCGACTGTCCGCGACGATGGCACAAAGGTTGATCTGTGGCGCGAACAGAAGCGATCCCAGCGCGCCGTGGGCGAGTTGGAGCACGAGTTCGGGTTGCAGGTTCTCGAATCCCGCGACACCCGGATCGGTACTCGCGGATTGACCCGCGCCGAACTCTTGCCCGGTGGTGTCAGCACTCGCGAGGAGCCGGCGCGGTGGCGGCTCGAACGTGTTGTGCGCGCCTGTGCGGTTGCATCGCGGGAAGAGGGCGAGTTCGTTCGTCGGCTCCGGCAGGAGAAGTTGATCGTTCTGCCGCGCTACGCACACGGCGATACCGATGCGGTGGTGGGTTACGCGGTCGCGGAGCCGACCCAGAACCGAGGGCGGCTGGTGTACTACGGCGGTGGTCGACTCGCGTCCGATCTCACGCTTCCGGCGTTGCGCAACGAATGGGACCGAAACCCGGCTCTTGACGCCGAGGCGGTCGGCGAGTGGCGGGCCGCGCACCGCAATCGGCTGCCGGTCAACTCCAACGGTGTGGAGGTGGTGCCAGTCGATGCGGCTGAGGTCGGACGCGCCGCGCAGGATCTGCAATGGTGGAATCGCTACCTCGCCATGATCCCGCCCGAGGATCGCGCCCAGTGGGCGCGCGCGGCAGCCCGCACCGCGGGCGTGATGGCCGCGTGGTCGGTACGCACCGAACCCGCCTCGGGCCCATTAGCCGCGACCGCGCGCGCATTGGCCAAGTCCGCGCAGCGTTCCGCCCACACTCGTTGGCAGAAGCCGCCGCGCGCGCTGACGGCCTCAGGCGCGGCGCTGATCATGCTGCAAGCCCGACAGCAGTCCACGGCGGCCACATATCAGTTAGTCCTAGCGCAGCTTGCTCGCGCGGCGGGCGCGATACGTGACGCTCACATCGCGATGGGAGACCTGCACCGCGCAGCCGAACTCGACCGGGCGATGCAGTCCGAGCTGGCCGCAGTCCACGCTCACTACACGCCCGTCCCAGTGGCAGAGGGCGGTCGGCAGACGTCAGTCCAAATGCAACGCGTGCTTGACGGTGCCCTCGAGTTCGGCAGTGCCGAGTCACCAAGTGCAACCCGTCGGTTGGCATCGGCTCTGGAACACGATCGAGCACCCTACGATCCTGATCACGGGCTAGATCGATCCCAGGATCACGGACATGAGCGGTAGCCGTCGAACAACGCGTTACGTCGGGAGGGAGACCACGGTTGATCACATCGCATGAGAGTGGTAACGGAGGCCATGCATGCGTTGGGGTTGCCGGGGTTGCGCCCAAGCTGAGCCCTGCCCAGCTCAAGCAGATGGAGTTTGCCGCCGACCCTTGTCATGAACGAGTATTCGTTTTACTTTGATTCATGCCCCGAGTCAGCGAAGAACACCTGGAACGCCGCAGGCGGCAGATCCTGGACGCCGCGCAACTGTGCTTCGCCCGCAAGGGCTTCAACGCGACGTCCATGCAGGATGTCTTCACCGAATCGGGGATGTCGGCGGGCGCCGTCTACCGGTATTTCGCGAGCAAGGACCAGATCATCTGGGCACTCGTCGCCCCCACCCTCGGACCGCTGCGCGAACGGCTCGCCGCGTACATCAGAACCGAGCAGACGCCGACCCCCGCCGAGGTGATTCGCATGCTCACCCGGGAAATCGTTGCGCGCAGCGGACCCGATGGGCCGCTGCGGCTCGCACCGCAGGTTTGGGCACTGGCTCTCGTGCAACCCGACGCCGCCGCGATCCCGGTCCGCGAGTCGATCGCGGGAATGCGCGAGCTGTGGCTCGAGTACGCGATCAGGATGCGCGAGCTTGGCTGGGTTCCGGACGACACCGATGCGGACGCGCTCGCCAAGGCGATGTTCGGCCTGCTGCCGGGATTCATCCTGCAGCACCTGCTGCTCAACGACGTGACCCCGGACGACTTCGCCCGTGGGGTCGAGGTGATGCTGCCGGGCCCGCGGCCCTAGCCATCGTTGTCGGCAACCTCGCCCTGCGCGGTGATGCGACCGGGGTCGACTTGCTGGCGACCCCGGTCTAGGTCTATCCCGATGAGGAATGGGAGGTCGTCGGGATCGTGCCGCAGTGCCAGCAGGCACAGCGCAGCGCGTCGACAAATCCTGCGCGGCGCGATCCCGGTGCGGTCACAACAGACAGGTCAGGCAATGTCCGGCGCCAAGGCGGACCGCGCGGCGGCCAGACACGCGCGGGCCTCGGCTTGATCGGCCGGTCCGGCTGGCAGCAGCGGGAGACTCCGGCTGCGTCCGGCCAGCACCGCCGGATGCCGCCTGGCGATAGCGGTCAGGCCCCGGCCGGGCCCGCACTCCACGAGTTGCAGGTCCGGGCCGCGCAGCAGAGAGTCCAGAGCGGGCCAGAACCGCACAGGTGCGGCCGGGTGGGAGGACCACCAAGCGGGGTCGGCGGCCTGGTCGGAGGTGAGCGGGGCAGCGGTATAGCCGGAGATCAGCGGGAGCGAAGGCGGGCGCGCTCTCACCGCGGCGAAGGCTGGTTCGGCGCGGGCGGCCAGCGGCGCAAGGACCGGGCTATGGAACGGCGTTGAGGCCGGTACGGTCCGGCACACTATGCCCTGCTCCCGCAACAGGCCGATAACCTCGCCCAGCTGAGGCTCCGGGCCGGCCAGCACAGTCTGGCGGGGCGCGTTGTGCGCGCCCACCACCACGCCGCCGCGCAGATATGGGGCCAGCGTGTCAGGAGCCGCGGCTACCGCGACCATCCCGCCGACCGGCCCTTCGGCGAGCCGGGTCACCCGGTCCAACATCAGCCGGGCGGCGTCGGCCACGGCGAATATCCCGGCCAGGACCGCCCCCGCCATCTCGCCAACGCTGTGGCCGAGCAGCGCCACCGGACGTACCCCCCACGACTCGACGGTCCGCCCGAGGGCGTAGTCGATCGTGAACAGCATGATCTGGGACCGGGTGACGTGGTCCATCGGAACCCGGGGGCGTTCCCCAAGCCAGTCGTCGCGCACTCGGCCGCCTTCCGCGCCGAGCGCGGCGAACACCTCGTCCGACGCACCGGTGAAGGCCTCGTCGTGGCCGTACAGACCGGTGGCCATACCCGGGTGCTGAGCCCCTTGGCCCGGCAGCAGGAGCGCCACGGGAAGCGGCTCCGGTCCGGCGGTCGGCATTGGGCGCGACATGGGTCCTCCTCTCGGCGAACCTCTTCGAGCGGTCCGCCGCTCAGATCCTCGCGGGGCCCGCTACAGATTCACTCGACCGCGGATTGAGATCCTCCAGCGATCCTCGATCCATGGTCGAGACGCGGGCCGGACGATCTGAGCGGCGCCCCGCAGGTCCGGGCCCAGAGAGGAAAGTCCATGAGGTGTGATCAGCTGTACATCGCCGGTCTCGGCAGCTGGCTGCCACCCGCGCTGTCGGTGGCCGAGGCGGTGGCGCGCGGAGAGTGGGGGGCGACCGCGGCCGCGAGGAGCGGCATGCGGTCGGTGACGGTCTGCACGGATGACACCGAGGCGCCCGCCGAGATGGCTGTGCGGGCCGCTGCCCGGGCGCTGGAGCGAGCCGGAATGGACGGCTCGGAGGTGGATTTGCTGCTACACGCGAGCCTGTACGACCAGGGCAATGCTTTGTGGGGCACCGCCTCCTACGTGCAGCGGCGCGTGTTGCCCGGCGGCGGCTGTCCGGCGCTGGAGGTGCGCCAGGTGTCGAACGGGGGCATGGCGGCACTCTTCCTAGCGTCCGCTGTGATGGACCCCGGATCGGAGGCGAGGCCACGCTCCAGGCAGGTGCTGGTCACCACAGCCGACCGGTTCTGCCCGCCGGGCTTCGACCGCTGGCACAGCGACCCGGGCACCGTCTACGCCGACGGCGGCACCGCGATGCTGCTATCAGCACGGGAGGGACTCGCCCGGGTGCGTTCGCTGGCGCTGGTCTCGGATCCAGAACTGGAGGGGATGCACCGCGCTGGCGATCCCTTCGGGGTGGCACAGACCGCACCGTCGGGTGTGCTCGATCTCGAGGGGCACAAGAAGAGGTACGTCGACCGGGCCGGGATGTCGTTCAGCGTGGCTCGGGTGGCGGCCGGGCAGCGTGACGCCGTGAAGGAGGCACTGGCGGACGCCGGGGTGAGCGCCGCCGAGATCTCCCGGTGGGTGCTGCCGCACTTCGGGCGTCGTCGCCTGGAGATCAACTGCCTGCGCCCGCTGGGCATCGACGCCGAGCACACCGCCTGGGAGTTCAGCAGAAGGGTGGGACATTTGGGTGCCGGGGACCAGATCGCCGCTCTGGAGCATCTGGTGTTCTCCGGCGCTCTCCGGACCGGGGAGCTGTGCGTGCTGATGGGCGTGGGAGCTGGCTTCACCTGGTCGTGCGCGGTGGTCGAGGTGGTGCGGGACCCGGACGGCATGGCGTCCCGACCTTTGCTGCCATAGACGCCGGAAGCGTGGCTGTAAGGGTGAATTCTGAGATCAATTATCGGTCAATTTCGACGTCACCTCGGTCGGCGTGTCTGCTGCCGGGCGAGTCGTCGGCGATCCTCCTGGGACCTGATGGAGCGTGCTCATCGCGACCACACAGGTGACGGTCACGCCTGTGATTACGGTTAACTGGGTCGGTGATCGATCATGATGTACTGAGCGTTTTCTGCGGACCAGCAGGCGATTTCGGTAACGAGCTCGGCGTCGTTCAGGGCTTGAATGTCGGCTCCGACGCTCAACGACTCGCCATCGCGCGTGACCTTGGGTTCAGCGAGACGGTGTTTGTCGACGATCCGGTTCGCGCCACAATCGATATTTGGACACCCTCGGTGCGGCTTCCGTTCGCTGGGCACCCCTGCGTGGGCACGGCGTGGCTGCTGGAAACTGCTGAACTCGAAACTGCCGCAGGGATTGTCACCGCGCGTCGCGACGGCGAGTTCTCATGGATCACGGCCCGCGCAGACTGGGCGCCACCCCGCACCGTCAAGCAGTACGGCTCGGCTGAGGAGGTAAACGAGCTCGAGGTGCCGCCACCGGGTGAGTGGATCTACGCGTGGGCCTGGCAGGACGAGACCGCCGGCCAGGTTCGGGCCCGAGCCTTCCCCGGCCGCGGCGACGGCATCGACGAGGATGAGGCGACGGGTGCCGCAGCGTTGCTCCTGACGGCTCACCTCGGCCGCATTCTGACCATCACGCAGGGTCTGGGATCCCAGATTCTGACGTGTCCGAAGCCCGACGGCTCGATCGAGATCGGTGGGCGCGTGCGGCGGATTGGGTCCGGAGCTGGCGGATGAGAGCCCCGGACCTTAGCAGCGTTTAGGTGTCGGTGGTGTCGTAATTCACCGATAGTTTCCTGGTCAGGACACAACTTCGAGTGTCTGCGCTGTCCGATGTCAGTGAATCTGAGCCATTGCCAATGGATCTGAGCCATGCAGCTCTACTCGGTAGACTCTCCAGCCATGCCTGATGGTCGCCCCAGTATCCCCCGACCGCTCGAACGGTCCGTGTTGGTCGAAGCTGGCCACCGGTGTGCGATTCCGGCTTGTCGGTCGATTCCGGTCGAGATTGCCCATATTGTTCCGTGGGCGCAAGTTCGCAAGCACTCTTTCGACAACCTGATCGCGCTATGCCCCACCTGTCACGCACGGTTCGACCGGGGTGACATCGACCGCAAGTCGATGCTCCAGTACAAGGAGAATCTCGCGGTCCTCAACGGCCGCTACACCGATGTGGAGCGCCAGCTGCTACGGCACTTCAGCAGCTACGGCCCAGGTAAGGGTTATCCGATGCTTCCCAATGGAATGAGGTGGATGGTCCGAAACCTTCTTGACGATGGCTTGGTAGAAGTCTCAGATGAGTGCGGGAACAGCGGAACGAAGCTCCATGACGGCCCTGAGCAGTTCTCACACTATGTGGTGCTAACAGATCATGGCAGCGAGTTCATCGGCAGATGGCTTGGCGCCGAACCGCTCCTGTAGGTCGGTGTGCGTCGCCCTGGTCTCGCAGGTGCTGCCAATGATCGGCTACGTCAACCACTCGGGATGATGGCTCAGATACGTTGACAATGGCTCAGATTCGCCAGCGGTGGAAATTCACCGATCAACGATCTCGCGATTCACCGATAGAACCAGAAGCGGGGCGCACACCGGGTGTGTGCCCCGCTTCGATGGCTTGAGCGTGCCAGTGACGGACGCTGGTTGAGGGGGTGTCAGCTTTGGTCGATTGTCCGCATGAAGTGCGCGGGGTAGCGCGGCCCGGCAGTGGCGCCGACCGGGAAGAGGTCGGAGAGTCGGCCGACTTCCTCGTCCGTCAACCGGACCTCGGTGGCTGCGGCGTTCTGCTCTAGGTGAGTGATGCGCCGGGTGCCGGGGATCGGCACCACGTCACCGCCCTGTGCGAGCACCCAGGCCAGCGCTAGCTGGGTGAGGCTGATCCCTTTGTTGTCGGCCAGTTCCTCGACCGTGCGCACCAGGTTGCGGTTGTGGTCGAAGTTCTCGCTCTGGAACCGCGGGTGGTTGCGGCGCTGGTCGTCCTCGGCGAGGTCATCGGCACTGTCGAAGGCTCCGGTGAGAAAGCCGCGGCCGAGCGGGCTGTAGGCCACGAAGCCGGTGCCCAGTTCACGGCAGGTGGCCAAGATCTCCTCCTCCACATGCCGTTCCCACAGCGAGTACTCGGTCTGTAGGGCGGCGATCGGGTGCACGGCGTGCGCCCGCCGCAGGGTGCGTGCGGAGACCTCGCACAATCCGATGTGCCGCACCTTGCCCTCGGCGACGAGTTCACCGAGGGCGCCGACGGTCTCCTCGATATCGACCTTCGGGTCCAACCGGGCCAGGTAGTAGAGGTCGATGTGGTCCAAGCCCATGCGCTGCAAGGATGCCTCGCAGGCCTCGCGGACGTACGCGGGGCTGCCGTCGACGTATGGAGGGCCGGCGGCCGGGCGCCGCATCCCGAACTTGGTGGCGACCACGGCCTCGTCCCGGCGGCTGGAAAGGGCTTGGGCGACGATCTTCTCGGCGGTGCCCGGCCCGTAGAAGTCGGCCGTGTCGATCAAGGTGACCCCAAGGTCCAGCGCTCGGCGGATGGTGGCGACGGCCTCGTCGTTGTCCGCCGCTCCGTACGCCCCCGCCATTCCCATGCAGCCGAGGCCGAGGGCCGAGGTTGCGAGGCCAGCCGAACCGAGTTTTCTGTTCTCCATGAATGCCTTTCATAGCCCGCCCGTCGGGCGGTGCGTGGGAACCGACGCTGGGTCGCGCCGCGAGGACCACGGGTCCGAACCCGCGCTGGATAAAAATGTAGCCGACTAAGTAATTGTCTGTCACGAGATCGCGGAGGGTCGTGATAGTTCCTCCCCGCGTCGTCCGACGTTCACTCCTCGATCAGCGCCACCACCCGTGACCAGCCCGCACCGGCCCTGGCGATCTTCACTGGCAGGCAACTGATGGTGAACCCGGTCGAGGCCGGCAGGTCTTGTAGGTTGGCCAGTCGTTCAAGCTGGCAGTACTCCTCCTGGCGTCCGGCAAAGTGTGCCGGCCACAGCATGTTCCGATCCCCGGTGCGGTGGTACTCACCGATGATGTGGGTGAAGGGTGCGTCGAGGCTGAAGGCGTCAGTACCGATCACCCGTACCCCCAGGCCGAGCAGCAGCCTGGTGGCTGGCCCGTCCAGGCCGGTGAACTCGGTGAAGTACTCAGGCTTGCCGAGGTGCCGGTCGGCGCCGGTGTGCAGTAGTACTACATCCAGCGGCTGGGGTCGGCGCCCCACACGCGCGAACTCACGCTCAAGGTACTCGACCCCGACCGTGCCCGTCCCGGCCTCTCGCAGGTCCAGCACCATGCCGGGCCGCACGAACCAGTCCAGCGGCATCTGGTCGATGGTCCGTGGGGTGCGTCCGTCCGCCGCGGGGCCGTAATGTGCAGGGGCGTCGACGTGGGTGCCGGTGTGCGTGGTGAGTGTGAGGTAGTCGTTGGTGAGGAAGGCGCCGTCCGGGAAGACGTCCGGGTCGAGGTCCAGGCCGAAATGTTCCTTCATCTCGTCACGGACGTGCAGGGCCGCCTGATGCGCATCCAGTACCCGGTGCACCACCTCGTCGGGTTCCCAGAACGACGCGTCGATCGGTGAGGACAGATCGATGATTCTCATGGTCCGGAAGCTCCCCATCGTGTCGATTCCGCCTCGCCGAACAGATCCGAGCGCACTGTGACCGGCCGGTCTCCGAACGCGATGGTTCGCAGGATCTTGTCATAGACGGGGGTGTGCGCCAGGGCGCGCGCCGCCAGAGGGCGGATAGCTCCGGCGATCCGGCCTCCGCCGCCGAGCATTGCCTTACTCTGTCGGGCCTGCAGGGTGAAGACCTTCTCGATGTCCTTGCGGCGGCCCGGCACCCAACCCGATAGCTCTGTCTTGCTGAAACCGCCGGTCTGCAGGGCCGATATCAGCACCGGGTGGAGCAATACGGCGTCCTGCACGGCCAGGTTGATGCCTTGGGCGCCGATCGGGCTGTGTGTGTGGGCGCTGTCGCCGATCAGGACCAGTCCGTCGGCCGCCCATTCCTCGGCGTATCCAGAGAAGACGTCGAGCAGGGTCAGATCACTGAGATCTTGGATCTGTTCGAGTACCTGGTCGGCATATCCCGGAACCGCCCGCGCGATCTGCGTGCGCAGCGATTCCACTCCTTTCTCGGCGATCTCCCGGTAGCCGTTGTGCGGCAGTGTCCAGCCGATCTGCACGCAGTCCGGGTAGGAGTCGTAGATGAGAACGGGAGCACCGTCGGTGCGGTGCACCCGCACAGCACGGTCCCGCCGGTCCTCGGACTGCACCCTGAACCACAGGATGTCGTGCGCGAAGGCTTCTAGACGGTGCTGTTCGATCCCGGCCAGCCGCCGGGTCTTTGAGTACCGGCCGTCGGCGGCGACGGTGATCGGCGCGGTGATCTGGCGGCGCCGCTCGCCCTGTCCGCACACGATGCCGGTGACGGCGTTCCCGTCACCGGCCAGTTCCCGGAGCCCGCAGCCGTCCAGGTAGGTGAAGTCTGGATATCTGGAGCAGGCGTCGAACAGCTCGCTCAGCAGATGCTGTTGGGGCAGGCTCAGCAGGAAGCCGTAAGGGGGCGGGAGGGTCCCGTAGTCGATGTTCATCAGCAGGCGCTCGTTCTCCACGAGCTGGAACCGGCCGAGTTCGTAACTGCCGCGGGCGCGGGCTCCGACGAGCACGCCCAAGTCATCCAGGAGTTTCATCGCGCCTGGCTGCAGGATCTCGCCCCGGTACTCGCGGTCGAAGGACCGGGCGCGTTCCACAACGGTGACCCGGACGCCAGACCGCAGCATCAGCAGGGCCAGCGTCAGGCCGGCCGGGCCAGCGCCGACTACACAGACGTCGGTGGTGATGTCCATGTCCGCCCCCTCAGGCCCGCAGGCCGAGGCCGCCGTCTGCCACCACGACCTGCCCCTGGATCCAGGCGGCCTCCGGCGCGCATAGCAGTGCAATCACGTCGGCGACGTCCTCGGGACGGGTGAGGCGGCCGTTGGGAGTGCGGGACGCCAGCAGTCCGGCGATTGCCTTGTTGGAGGTGTGCTCTCCCTTATCGAGCAGATGGGTTGAAACGGCGTTGACGGTGATGCCGAACGGTGCCAAGTCGACGGCGAGATAGCGCACCAGGTTCTCCAGCGCCGCCTTGGCGACTCCGGTGGCGAGGTAGTTCGGGATCACCTCAAACGCACCGTTGCCGGAGACGGCGATGACCCGGCCGCCCTCTGGCATCAGCTTGGCGATCGTGCCCGCACCGTGTAGAAGCGGATTGAGGGCAAGGGCGATCTCGTCGAAGAGGGGGCCGATCTTCGGTGCCACGGGGAGCATCGGGTGCATGGTGGCGGCGTTGTGCACGAAGATGTCCAACTGCCCGTGCTCGTCCCGGATCTGGTCGAACAGGTCGGCCAGGAACTCGGCTGAGCGGATGTCCCCCTTGACCGGCGTGGTGCTGCCCGGCATGCCCGCGGCCACCTCGACGGCCTCGGCGGCGGCCGCGTCGTCACCCGCGTAGTTCAGGTAGACGTGACAGCCGGCCTTCCTCAACCGGTGGGCGATGGCCCGGCCGAGTCCGCGGGAGGATCCGGTGACCAGGGCGATCCGGCCCACCGGGAAGAGGCGTGGGGGTGGGGTGCCCGGGTCGGGGTCGGGGGAGTGGTGCGCAATGCGCTGCTCGTTCATGTGCCAAACCGCCTTCGTGTGATCATGGCCGACCGCCGTTGACCACCTGGAGGTGGCCGTTGACAGCGGCTGAGAGGTCAGAGGCCAGCGCGAGAACGCAGCCCGCCACTTCGTCGGGGGTAGTCGGGACGATGCCCGGACCCATGGGACCGCTGTGCGGCGTACCCGGCTCTTGTACCGGGCCGGGGGCCACACAGTTGACCCGTACGCCTTCGCCCGCCAGGTCGTGGGCTAAGGCGAGGGTAAGACCGGCCACCGCCGCCTTGACCGAGCACAGGTGGGCCGCGGCTGGCCTGCCGCGGACCCCGGCCAATGAGGACAACAGCACCACCCGGGACCGCCCGGCCGCGGCAAGCAGCGGAAGAGCGGCGGTGACCAGGCGGAAAACCGCGACCAGGTCGGTGTCCAGCAACGAGCGGAACTCCTCGGCAGTGAGCACGGCGGCCGGGCGGGGCTGTCCGTCGTAGCCGGTGACGCAGTTGACCAGGACATCCAGCCGGTCCACGCCCGCTGCGGCGAGTCCCGCACACAGCATCTGTGTACCTTCGGGCGCGGCGAGATCGGCGATCACCGGATGTGCGCGGATGCCATGCTCGGCGGCGACGCGGTCGGCGAGCGCGCTGGCAGCGTTCTCGTCCCGGCCGTGTACCACGACCTCGGCGCCCGCTGCGGCGAAGGCGCGCACCACCGCGCCGCCCACCAGTCCGGTCGCCCCGGTCACCAGCACCCGGGCGCCGACGAGGCCCAGCGGGTCAGCCGCATTCGACATGCGACACCACGGTGTGCAGTTGCGGCGTGGCCTTGGCGACCGACGTGAGCTCCCGGATATGTTCCTGGAAGCCGTCGGACTGCACCACCTGTATGTGTGCCGCCGCATCTTCCCAGCGTGCGATGTTGGTGTAGACGTTCGGGTTGGTCAGCGACCGGACCAGGGTGTGGTCGATGAACCCGGGCTGCGTGCGCATGTACACCGAGCTGGCCTCGAAGACCTTTTCGAACTCCTCGGGTGCCGAGGTCAGGATGAATTCGTTGATCAGGATCACCATTGGGGAACCTCCGTCGAGTCGTGCGTGGAAGGAAGCCCGCAGCTCGCGCCGCGGTATCTTGCCGTTGGGGGTACGCGGAAGCCGTGCGACAACCTCGTGACTGTGGACATGCTTGTAGTAGGGCAACCGGGCGTTGAGCCGGCCGATGATTCGTTCCGCTTCCTCGGGGGAGCCGGGGTCGGTGAGGACGAGCAGGGCGTGGGCGACCGCGCCGGACACCGGGTGTGGCCGGTCGATGACGACGCTGTCGGCGACGGTTGGGTCCTCGGCGAGGGCGACTTCGATCTCGGTGGGCGAGACGAGCCAGTTGTCGCACTTGAACACGTCCTTGATGCGGTCGGTGAGGTGGAGCCGGCCGTCCGAGTCGATCCGACCGACGTCACCGGTGGCGAGCCAGCCGTCGGCGTTGACGGGCTGGCCGTGCTCGCCATCGAGGTAGCCCTGCATCACCTGAGGTCCCCTGAGCTGGATCTCCCCGTTCTCGCCGGGCGGCAGCACCGCTCCGTCGTCCAAGGACACCACCCGGTGCTCGGTCCCCTCGACCGGCGTGCCGACCGATCCGGGTCTGTGGTCGCCTGGCCGGTCGAAGTGAGTCAGGGGCGAGGTCTCGGCCAGTCCATACCCCTGGACCACGGGGAGGCCGAAATGCTTGGAGAGGGTGTCGGCCAGGGCCGGGGCGAGCGCGGAACCGCCGGAGGCGATCATCCGGGCGCCTGGCAGCCGAAGTTCGGACAGACGTGGGTGGGCGGCCAGCTGAGCCAGCCGGGCGGGCAGCATGTACACGTGGCTCGCGGTGTGCGCGCGGGCCAAGTCGATCGCTTCAACAGGGTCCGGTCCGGGCACCAGGACCTGTGTCGCTGCGGCTGCAAGGGCCGAGTTCATGTGCATGGGGTGGTAGCTGGGAAAGTGCACGAGGGTGACAGAGGTACGGTCCAGGCTGTGTGCCCGGGCGGTCTGGACCGCGTTCACCGTCACATTTCGGTGGCTGAGCACGACGGCCTTCGGCATCCCCGTGGTGCCGCTGGTGAAGTGCAGCGCGGCCGGCTCGTCCGGGGCCGCGCGGTGCTCTGGCACGCCGGAACCGGCGGCATCGAGCAGGTCCGCGAAACGCGGGACCTGCCGGTCGTCCACCGGGTTCTCATCGGAGTTCTCGCCGAGGACCGCGACCAGTTCCAGCCCGGGGAGGCCGCCTTGTATCCGGCGCAGCCGCTCGTAGAGCTGGGCACCGACCAGGGCGGCCCGCGCGCCGGACTTCTCCAGTACGTACTGCAGTTGCTGCTCGCGCAGCAGCGGAACCACCGGGAGCGCCAGGTTCCCGCTGCGCAGGACACCGTGGTAGGCGATCACCACGTCGGGGTGTAGGTCCGCCCCGATTGCGACGACCGCCCTCCCCGCGCCGAACCGTTCCCGCAACAGGGCGGCGCACCGGTCCACCGCCGCGTCGAGCCGCGCGTATGTGACCGTATCGCCGTCGAGGACGAGCGCGGAGTGATCGCCGGATCGGCGGGCGGCCGCTCGCAGCAGCAGATCAGCGCGGGCCGGGAGTCCGCCTAGGAGGTCAGGCACCGCTGGTCCCCTCCACGAAGGCCTTGGCCTGCCGCAGGGTCGTCGAGCTGTTGCGGCCCAGCGCCTCCCGGACGAAGGCCCGAGCCTGCTCCTCGGTGGCGTCGGGTCCTAGCACCCGGTCGATAGCGTCCGTCGCCAATACGACGGTGTGCTCGGCGGTCGCCGTGACGCCCCCGTTCTCATCCTCGTCCAGCAACCAGCTGCCGATGTGTACGCGCAGCAGGGCCGGTGTGACGAGCTGCTTGTAGTGGATGCTGTGGGGGGCGGTGCAGACCCGGACCGACCGGGTCGTGTGGGACGAGCCGTCGGCGGTCTGGGTGTCCATCTCCAGGATCTGCACCCCGGGCAGATGCTCGGTGAGCTTCACCCGGGCGACGTGGGGGAGCCGCTCCACCCAGTGCTCCGCGCGGTCTAGGAAGGCGTGCACCGCGGCGAAGGTGCCGTCGATCCGCAGGCTGTCGCGGAAGGTGAAGCTGGCCTCTTTGCCGGTTTCGGCATCCCGGGCAGCCTCGGCCAGGGCGGCCAGCTCGCTGCGGCTGTTGCCGTCGACGGCCTTCTCAAGCCAGGCGAGTGTCTCGGCGTCGTCGTCGACCGCAGCGTAGGTGTGGGTGAGCACCACCTCGCTGCCGCCGCCTGTCATCGGGCGTACGATCCACTCCCCGCCCATGGCAGCGATCGGTGCCACAGGCCGGTCCTGTTCGAAGGAGATGCGCTGCCGCATCGGCTCGACCAGCCGACGGGACGTCCAGGTGCGCACCCCACCGTTGGCGGTAGCCCACAGCTGAAGCCGTTCCGGACCGCCACCTTCCGGTGCCTTCTCCAGGAAGCGGGCGTGAACGGTGGGCGGGAAGATCAGCGGCCACCGCTCGACGTCGGCAAGCAGGGCGAAGACAACGGCCGGGGCCGCCGGGACGGTGACGGTGTGCGCCACGTCGATACGGGTCGCGTCACCGGGCCGCTCACCTGGTGTGCGCCGCGAGGGGCTGACGGTGGGGTTCGGAGCAGGGGGCGTGGTGGTCGGGGGCGTGGTCTGGGACAAGGTGTGCACCTTCCGAAAAGAGGCGGCGGACCGGTCAGTAGCTGCCGAGGCCGCCGCAGACGTTGAGCGCCTGCGCGGTGACGGCGTCCGCGGCCGGCGAGGTGAGGTAGCTGACCATGGCGGCCACCTCCTCCGGGGTGGTGTAGCGGCCGAGCGGGATCTTGGACTCGAAACGTTCGCGGATCTGTTCCTCGCTGGTATCCCACGCCTCGGCGTAGGCCCGGCGAACTCGTTCCGCCATGGGGGTCTCGACGTATCCCGGGCAGACCGCGTTCACGGTGGTTCCGGAGGTGGCGAGTTCCAGTCCCAGGGCCTTGGTCATGCCGATCACAGCGGCCTTGGACGCGGAGTACGGAGCTGCGAGGACGACGCCCTGCTTTCCTCCGGTGGAGGCGATGTTGATGACCCGTCCTCGCGGCCGACCGAGTATCCCGCCGGCCGATAGCACCTCCCGGGTCACCAGGAAGACGCTGTTGAGGTTGGTGTCGATGACGTCGTACCAGAGCTCGTCGGAGAGTTCAGCGGTGACGCCGCCGCCGTTGCGGCCGGCGTTATTGACCAGCACGTCGATCGGGCCGTACACCGCGACGGCTGCGGCGACCAGCGCTGTCACCTCCGTGCGGGAGCGGACATCACATACCGTGCCGTCGGCCTCATACCCCTGCGCACGCAGTGTCTTGATGGTGGTGGCGACGTTCTCCGCGGAACGTGCGCACAGGAAGACCCGCAGGCCGCTCTCGGCCAGGGAGCGGGCGATCGCGAGCCCGATTCCACTGGTGGCGCCGGTGATCAGGGCAGTGCGCCGGTCCGCCGGGATCCTGGTATCGCTGGCAGGCATCTCGCTCCTCGTTGCTAGCCGCAGTGCGGCGTTCTCGGGCCGCGGGCCGATGCCCGACGTCACCAGCGAGGCTGCCGGGCGGCGGTCGAGGCCCGCTTGAGCACGGGTGGAGCGCTGTCGCGAGGGCATGGACTGGTTTTCGAGTGCTTCTCCAGCCACTGCTCCTACGTTGGCCACGTCCTGGCGAACGCCGGGCCTGTGTGAACCTGATAAAGGAGTGGTGATGGAATTTCCTGCCGACCAGCCGATGCGGGTGGCGGCGACCCAAGAGGTCGTCGACTACGTGGTCGCCAGCAGCATCGCACCGCTGCCCGCCCATCACGACCTGGTGGAACGCACAGAGAAGGAGACCGGCGATAAGGCTGGCATGCGGATCGCGCCTGAACAGGGCGCACTGATCACGCTGTTGGCCCGGATGGTGGGTGCACGGCGGGCGATCGAGGTGGGCACCTTCACCGGGTACTCGTCGCTGTCCATCGCCCGTGTCCTGCCGGCCGACGGACACTTGCTGTGCTGCGACACCAGCGAGGAGTGGACGAGCATTGCTCGGGACGGATGGGAGTCGGCGGGACTGGCTGACCGGATCGAGCTGCGCCTCGGCCCCGCTTTGGAGACCCTGCGGTCCCTGCCGCGTGAGGAAAGCGTCGACTTCTCCTTCGTAGACGCCGACAAGACCGGCTACGCGGCCTACTACGAGGAGCTGATCGTCCGGACCCGGCCGGGCGGCCTGATCGTCTTCGACAATGTCCTCTACGGCGGCCGGGTGCTGGGTGACGAGCCGGTGACCGGAAACGCCGCCGCGCTGCGCGAGTTCAATCCGGCACTCGCGGCCGACCCGCGGGTCGAGGTGGTAATGCTGCCGCTCGCTGACGGCCTGACCATCGCCCGCAAGCTCTGATCCACCCTGCCGCTGTGGCCCTCCGTACGGCCGCCTGCTGTGCCGGGCATGCGGCCGTACGGAGGGCGCAGCGGCTGCCGCGATGAAGTGCGGCGGAATTCCCAGGCGGCTGCGCCGTCCGTCGACCCGGTCCATCCCCCGTTCTTCGATCAGTCAAGGAAGTGATATGCCAAGCAGAAGCGGGCTCTCCCGTCGCGGGTTCCTCACCAGTGTTGCGGCAGGCACGGCACTCGCAGCCCTTCCGCTGCGGTCCGCCAGCGCCGCGGAATCCGTCAAGATACTGATCATCGGCAGTGGTTACGCCGGTAGCGTCGCCGCGCTCCGGCTCGCGCAAGCCGGGTTGGACTCGTTGGTCCTGGAGCGCGGTAGGCGCTGGCCGATCACGGACCAAGGCGGCACCTTCGCCACTCCTGCGGCCCCGGACGGTCGGGCCTCCTGGCTGAACTCCTGGAGTCCCTTCGTCCCTCAGCCGCTCGATGTGTACCCGGGGGTGCTCGAGGCGTTCCAGGCCAACGGGGTCATCGCCCTGGCCGGCGCGGGCGTGGGCGGCGGTTCGCTGGTCAACAACGCCGTCATGCTCCAGCCTTCCCAGAACGTGTTCAAACGGGCGTTCGGCGCCCACGTCGACTTCGACGAGATGAGCGATCAGTGGTACACCAAAGCCCGCGCGCTAATCGGTATGGCACCGATGCCGGACGACGTGTACAACTCCACGCACTACACCGCCGCCCGCTCGTTCGTCGCGGAGACCACCGCCGCAGGACTGGCGCCATTCCGGGCCGACATGGCGGTGGACTGGCAAACGGTGCGCGAGGAGCAGGCGGGCACCCGGGAGGCGTCGCTGATCATCGCCCGCTCTATCTGGGGCGCCAATAGCGGTGCCAAGCGAAGCGTCGACCGGACCATCCTGGCGGCCGCCGAGGCCACCGGCCGGGTATCGGTCGAGACCTTGACCAGGGTGGTGGACGTGGTGCCCACGAACGGCCATCAGCGCTACCTGGTGCGGTGCGAGCGTATCGACGACACCGGTGCCGTGGTGGCACGGCCCGAGTACAGCGCGGAGCACGTCTTCTTCGCCGCGGGTTCGCTGGGTACCAGTCGGCTGCTGGTGGCCGCCAGAGACCGCGGCAGCCTGCCCGCCCTACACGCCACGGTGGGTAAGGGCTGGGGCACCAACAGCGACCGGCAGACGGTACGCGTGGGCATGCCCTGGAACAACCCCACACAGGGCGGACCGTCCGGCATCGTCGCCCAGGACCTCGCCAACCCCTACGAACCTGTCACGCTGATCAACTTCCCGTGGCCGAGACCGCCCGCAGACGGCACCGGAGCGCTCGGCGCCCTCGCGATGACCACCTGTTCCCCCGACGGGCACTTCACCTACGACGCGGCCACCGACAACGTGTCCCTGACCTGGCCGAGTACCAGTCCCTCGGCATTGCGTGCCACCCAGGCGGTGACGACCACCATGGACCGGATCAACGCCGCCAACCCCGGCACCTCCACGCTGCGGCTAAACGCCGACACCACCTCCCACACGCTCGGCGGCGTGGTGCTGGGCCAGGCGTGCAAGGCCGACGGGCGGCTGTATGGCTACAACAACCTCTACGTCATCGACAGCTCGCTCATCCCCGGCAGCATGGCGACGGTTCCGCCGGCGCTGACTGTGACTGCACTTGCCGACCGATGCGTCGACCTGGCGCTGCGCCGCATCCTAAGGAATGTCCCGTAAGTCGTTGAGCAGCAACAGGTATCGTCTTACCGGTGGTGATCTCGGCGTCTGACCCGGTGATGGTGGAGTTGTTCTC